>CALETH010000052.1 GCA_937920105.1 uncultured Bacteroidota bacterium | reverse complement strand
TTCTACTGCATTCTCACTTCTGATTTCTAAATTCTTAACTCTTATTTCTTATAGATTGCTTCGTTCCGATAAATCGGAACTCGCAATGACAATTACCACCTCTGCTCCCTCATCCTAAAAAAATTCACTAATGGCTGGATGTACGGTCTATCAATACGAACATCTATTCTATCGACTTTGGTAGTGAGAAATAATTTTTTTAATCGTTCTTCGTGGGTTTTCCAATAATGTTGAAATTGTTTTTGCACGATAATATTACTGGTGTCAATCCAACGTTCTTCTCCGGTTTCTGCATCTCGCATTTTTACTAATCCAATTTTGGGAAGTTCACGTTCACGTGGGTCGTGCAACGTAATTCCAATCATATCATGTCTTTTGCTAACTACTCGCAAAACAGTGTCGTAATTATTTTTTTCATTTGTGTTAATAAAGTCTGAAATGAAAAATGCAATGGAGCGTTTTTTAATTACGCTGTTGAGATATTCCATCGCAACTTTAATGTTTGTTCCATGACTTTGTGGTTGGAATGACAATAATTCTCGAACAATGCGGAGAATGTGCTGCTTTCCTTTTTTGGGTGGAATAAATTTTTCTATTGTGTCAGTAAAAATAATGAGACCAACTTTATCATTATTGCGAATTGCGGAAAATGCAAGTACGGCACAAATTTCTGTTGCGATTTCATTTTTCATCGCTTCTACACTTCCGAATTGTTCGGAGCGACTCATATCTACCAACAACATTACGGTTAGTTCGCGTTCTTCTTCAAATATTTTTATAAATGGACTTCCTATGCGTGCAGAAACATTCCAATCAATCGCACGAATATCATCTCCATATTGATATTCTCGTACTTCGGAAAATTCCATTCCGCGTCCTTTAAATACAGAATGATATTCTCCGGAAAACACTTGGTTCACTAATCCGCGTGTTTTGATTTCTATGTGTCGTACTTTTTTAAGAAGTTCGGTTGTAGTCATTTTAAAATCTAAATATCGAAATACGAAATTCTAATTCTTTTTGGTATTGCTAATTAAATATAGAGGGTAAATTTTCAAAATGGATTCCCGCTAAAAACATGCGGGAATGACCTTACGCCACAAGCGGCGGGGAATTAAACCCTTATAAGATTAAAAAATCTTGGTCATCATATAAATCAAGTAAATCATGGTTTAGTTTTTCATTGTTCATTTCTCATTGAGAATTTTCCATTGAATTACGGTACTTCCACTTTATTTAAAATTTCTTGAACAATAGTTTCGGATGTTACTTCTTCCGCTTCGGCTTCGTAGGTAACCGCAATACGATGTCGCAACACATCCATACTAATTGCACGCACATCTTCGGGAATAACGTATCCACGGCGTTTGATAAATGCGTACGCTTTTGCTCCGAGTGCGAGATTAATGGTTGCACGTGGTGAACCACCGTAACTGATGAGTTGTGCAAGATTATTTAATCCGTATTCCTTGGGAGAACGTGTTGCAAAAACTATATCAAGAATGTAACGTTCAATTTTTTCATCCATATAAATTTCACTCACGGCTTCGCGGGCTTTTAAAATTTCTTTTGGCGAAACAACTTTGTTCACGGTACTTTTTATTCCGTTCACTTGTTGACGCATAATTTTTAATTCTTCTTCTTTGGTGGGATATCCGATTTTTACTTTTAACATAAAACGGTCAACTTGTGCTTCGGGAAGCGGATATGTTCCTTCTTGTTCGATTGGATTTTGTGTAGCGAGTACTAAAAACGGTTGCTCTAATTTAAATGTTTCTTCTCCAATAGTTACTTGTCGTTCTTGCATCGCTTCCAATAATGCACTTTGAACTTTTGCGGGTGAACGATTGATTTCATCAGCAAGAATAAAATTTGCAAAAAGAGGTCCTTTCTTTGTGTGAAATTTTCCATCTTTTTGATTGTAAATTAATGTTCCAACTAAATCTGCGGGAAGTAAATCTGGTGTAAATTGGATACGTTGAAATTTTGCATCAATAGCATCAGCGAGTGTTTTTACTGCGGTGGTTTTTGCAAGTCCGGGAACACCTTCTAACAAAATATGTCCGTTGGCTAATAAACCAACGAGCAGGCGTTCTAACATGTAGTGTTGACCAACAATGACTTTATCGATTTCCATTGTGAGTAAATCAACAAAAGCACTTTCTTTTTGTATTTTTTCGTTAATGGCTTTAATATCGTGTTGCATAATCCTCCGAAGAAATAAATTGTTGTATTGTGATAATTTACGTTTGCATTAGACGTTCTAAAAATTAAAAATGTTCCGTTAAAAAGCAATTTTATTTACCTTGTTTCCCAAGATTTTTTTTTGTAGTTTTTTTCACTCAAAATTTATTTTCATACCTATTAACAATACTTTTATGAAACAAACTCTCATCCTCTTCCCTCTTTTTTTATTTTTCATTTCCTGCAGTACTAAAAATGTCGATACTGCTCAACTTGCTAAAGCCAATGAAATGGTTTTTAAAGGTGAATATGAACAAGGAATTACTCTTTTAGATGAACTTGCAGAAAAATTCCCTGATGACCTTGCCATAAAACAATCTCGAATAGAATCCCATCTTAAATATGCAACCTACTTTATGTATAATGATTCTTTACCACCAAGAAAAAAATATCCTGCTGCACTAAAACATTATCGTAAAGTGTTATCATTAGACCCAAATAATGCTCAAGCAAAACAAGAAGCCGACCTTATTATCTCTATTTACAAAGACATGGGAAAAGAAGTACCACAAGAATAACCAATATATTTTATTCATTTAATCAATTACCTATGTACAAATTCTACAAACTCACACTTGTAATTGCTGGAGTGTTGTTATGGAATACCATAACATTCGGGCAAGTAACCACTTCTTCTATAGAAGGATTGGTTAGAGACACCGATAACGAACCATTACCAGGAATTACAGTAATGGCAATTCATGAACCCAGCGGAACTCAATACGGAGTTGCTACACGGGAAGATGGAAGATATAATTTACCCAACGTTAGAGTTGGCGGACCATATTCTATAACTGTTTCAGGAGTTGGATTTAAAACAAAAACACAAGAAGAAATATTTTTAAGTTTAGGACAAAGTACTCGTTTGGATTTTGTTCTTGAAAGTGAAAATGTTCAACTAAAAGAAATTGTCATCAGTGGGGAAAAAGATGAATTACTCAGTGCAGAACGAACCGGTGCTGCAACAAGTGTTAGTACAAAACAATTAGAAAGTCTCCCCACCATCGCACGCAGTGCACAAGATTTTACACGTCTCACACCACAAAGTTCCGGAAACAGTTTTGGTGGAAGAAACGTTCTCTATAATAATTTTTCTCTTGATGGTTCAATTTTCAATAATTCTTTCGGACTTGATGCTCCTACTCCAGGCGGACAAACTAATGCTCAACCAGTAAGTTTAGATGCTATTGAACAAATTCAAGTTTCTCTTGCTCCTTATGACGTACGACAAAGTGGCTTTACTGGTGCCGGTGTTAATGCCGTTACTAAAAGTGGTTCTAATGAGGTGAGTGGTTCAATTTATACCTTTACAAGAAATGAAAATTTTATTGGAGAAAAAATTGGAAATACCACTGTCACAAATCCAAACCTAAGTTATAACCAATCCGGTTTTAGAATTGGCGGACCAATTATGGAAAACACAATGTTCTTTTTTGCCAATGCAGAAATTGAACGCCGAAAAGAACCCGGCTCTAATTATCTTGCTTCGCGTGATAATTTATCTGGCTCTAATGTTTCTAATGTTCTTGCTTCAGACTTAGATACTGTTGCAAGCATTCTTCGCAACGTGTACGGATATGAACCCGGTGCGTATGAAAATTATACCCATCAAACCTATAATGATAAATTTCTTCTCAAACTTGATTGGAATATGAATGAAGAAAATAGTTTCAGCATTCGTTACAACTATTTAAAATCGTTTAGAGATGTTTTACCACATCCAGCAATTTCCGAAACAGGACGAGGTCCTGATATAAACACATTACCATTTGAAAACACTAGTTATATCATCAACAATAATTTAAACTCCATCGTTGCAGAATTAAATAGTCGATTTGGAAATATGTTTTCCAATAATTTTCAAATTGGTTATACGGCATTCAGAGATTTTCGAGAAAGTAAAAGTAAACCCTTTCCTTCCATTGATATTTTAAAAGATGGAAAAAATTATATCTCTTTTGGTTTAGAAAGATTTTCTACTCATAATCTTCTTGACCAAGATGTTTTTCAAGTTACCGATAATTTTACCATCTACATGCCAGAACATGTTGTAACAATTGGAACAAATTTTGAATTATTTAAATTTCTTAATTCTTTCAATCTTTTTTATTATCCTGGACCTCTATATACTTCTCTTGATGATTTTAAAAAAGCATCTATTCCTGGTGATACAAATTTTGTTGATTATAATAAACAAGTGGAAGATGCCAATAAAAATCCATTTATCATGGATGAAGTAAACGTAGCACAATTTGCTTTGTATGCACAAGATGAATGGCAAACATCTCCCGACCTTAAAGTTACTGTTGGATTACGAATGGATATGCCAATCTATCTTACTACACCACCAAAAAATAATGAAATTTATTCTTTAAATTTTAATGATGAAACTGGAGCAACAAAAAAAGTTGATGTTGGTAAATTACCAAATCCATCACCACTATTTTCTCCAAGAATCGGAATTAATTGGGATGTGAATGGTGATAGAAGTATGCAATTACGTGGTGGAACAGGAATTTTTACCGGACGTATTCCTTTTGTATGGATAGGAAACCAAATTTCCAATGGAAAAATTTTTCCAGGTGGCACATACCAAATTAACGGTACTGTAGATAAATTTAAATTTCCACAAGTATGGAGAACAAATTTTGCTATTGATAAAGAATTGCCATGGGATATGGTGGGAACCTTAGAAGCAATTTATAGTAAAGATATTAATGCTGTTATTCATCGCAACTATAATATGCGATTGCCTTCACAAACATCCAAAGGAGCAGATACACGACCAATTTTTGATTCAACAGATGTTCGCATTTATAGTTTTTTAGATGCTGGTGCAATTATGTTGGATAATACTAATGAAGGATATCAATATAGTATCACCGCACAACTTCGAAAAAATTTTGATTTTGGATTAACAACAAATCTTGCTTACACTTACAGTCAATCCAAAGATATTACTAGCAATCCAGGAGAAATCGCCTCAGATGCATTTCAACGAAACCTCGTTGTAGGAAATCCCAATACACCAACATTAAGTTGGTCAGATTATGGATTACGAAATCGTGTTATCGGAGCAATTTCTTATGATGTAGAATATGCTGAACATTTCGGAACAACAATTTCTCTCTTTTTTGAAGCAGCAGATGGTAATAGATTTTCGTATGTATATGCAGGCGACATGAATGGAGATGGTATTGGCAGAAATGATTTGATGTATGTTCCAAAAGATGAAACAGAAATTAATCTTGTACCTGTTGATGCTAATGATACAAGAACAACAGCAGAATTATGGCAACAACTTAATGCTTACATTGAACAAGATGATTATTTAAAAAGTCGAAGAGGAAACTATGCAGAACGCAATGGAGCAGTACTACCATGGTCCACAAAAATCGACTTAAGAATTTTACAAAATTTCTATCTCATGCTCGGTGAAAAAAGAAATACATTTCAGTTAAGTATAGATATTCTTAATGTTGGAAATTTATTAAATTCTGAATGGGGTGTTCGAGGTACGGTCAATACAAAAAATCCATTAACATTTGTAAAATACGAAAATGGAGAGCCAGTATTTTCATTCCCACTTTCCGGAGGTAAACCACTTACCAAAACATTTAGCGATGATGTTACTCTTGCATCTCGTTGGCAAGCACAAATTGGTTTACGATATATTTTTAATTAATCATTCACTCATTATAAATAAAAAAAGCCCAACTTTTTGTTGGGCTTTTTTTGTTTGTAGCAGGGGCAGTCCGCCTGTGGCGGATTGAACCTACAACAATCTCAAAAAATTATTTTTTTTAAATACTCTCTTCCTACTCCACTCTTCAACCATTGTTCTCGTTTTAATGCATCTTGTTTATTATTATAGGTTTCACTATAAATAATTTTCCAATTACTTCCTCTTTTAGTCCAAAAAGAAAGAAGTTTGTTATTATGTTCAACTAAACGTTTTTCAATGTCTTCTGTTATACCAGTATATCTATATCCTTCTTTACTTTCTATAACATAAACAGTATAGTTTTTCATATATCAAATACTAAATGCAAAAACCCAACTCTTCGTTGGGCTTTTTTTGTTTGTAGCGGGGGCAGGACTTGAACCTACAACCTTCGGGTTATGAGCCCGACGAGCTGCCAATTGCTCCACCCCGCGATAGGTTTATAATATACAAAATTTTATATGCGGATGTCAAGTTATGATTTATCCTCTTCTAATTTTGCTAATGCTGCAGAAGCAACATAAATATTTCCAGAACCATTTTCTTTAATAATTTTTGCTACGGCTTGAATTGTTGCTCCAGTGGTTATTACATCATCAACAATCAAAAATTTTTTACCCTTTACAAAATTTTTCATTGTAGAATTTAAAACAAAAGCATCTTTCACATTTTCTTTTCGTTCTAATGGATTAAGATATGTTTGCGTTGTGGTATATTTTACTCGTTGAACAATTTTTGAACATACAGGAATATTCAACACAGAAGAAATTCCCTTTGCAATGACTTCGCTTTGATTATATCCCCTTTCCCGTTCTTTCATCGGATTTAATGGAATTGGAATTATTCCATTACAAACTGGAAATTCTTTTTCTTCTTGTAATTGCTTTCCCACATACACACCAAACTCAAATCCAAATTTTGTTGTGCCTTCGTACTTTAATGAGTGTATCATTTGTTGAAACACTCCGCGTTTTTCAAAATAAAAATACGAAAATACTTTTGTTACATTTCCATCTTCTTCAAAACGTTTATACAAAAGTTGTACGGTGGCATCGTGAGATTTTGTTGGTGCGATGGAATTCCAACATTCTAAACAAATACGTTGCTCATTATCTCGTAATCTATTTTTGCAGGAAAAACATAATGGTGGAAAGAAAAAATCTTTGATGGGAAAAATTATGGAAGAGTAGAGATGTTGAAACATAGTTTTCTATAAAAATATCGTCATTCCTGCGAAAACAGGAATCCAGAAATATTTCTAAAAATAGATTCCCGCTAAAAACACGCGGGAATGACACCAATCATTTTTTCAAAAATCCCAACCAAAAAAGAATTGTTGAAACCAACCTTGTTGAAATTTATTAAAATCATTAATAATTCTTTTTCCTACATCAAAACGAAAAACGAATGCACCGAGAAAATTCCACCGCAAACCACCACCAACACTTCCAATAGTATCGCCATAGTTATTATCCCAAACACCAGCAGCATCAAAAAATACAGCACCACGAAATGAACCAAATCCCATAGTCCCAAATGGGAACCTCACAGCAAGTTGGTCTATAAATGGAAAACGAATTTCATGACTGGTGAACCAAATTTTTTTCCCTCGCAAAGACCATAACGGATAACCACGTAAATCCCAACTACCACCAAGAAAAAATCTTCGTGCTTCCTTTCCTTCATTAAGCATTACTTGAAAACGTGATGCTAATGTCATCCGCTGATTGAGACGAAGATAATTTCGATAATCACCAATAAGTGTGTAATAATGTACGTTGGAATATTTTACATCATAGGTGTACGCAGCAGTTGCAATAAAACGGGAACCATCTATCGGACCTGTTGGTCCCCACAAAGAATTATCATGCACAAACGAAACGGAAGGTGAAACCAATAATGCTTTTCGCGGACGAAATGTTTCAAAAAGTTGTTTATCAGAATTACTAAAAGTAAATCCAGATTCTATTCTTTGAAATTTTGAAAATGGATAACTTAATGCAAAATATCCGCCATAATTTCGTTCAAAAAAATATTCATCAGGGTCTGTTAAATCATAACGGCGTCCGGAAAGATGAAAAATTCCTGTTGCATAATTGAGACGCTGCCCAATAGAAATTTTTGAAATGGCAACATTAAAACTTTCTAAAAATTCTCCGGATGATTGTGCAGTATTATAGAGAAGAAAATAATATTGGTCGTTTCCTAAAACATCACTCACTGCTGCCACGGCTCCACCAGAAGTTCCAAAAACAGGGTCTAACGAAACTTGGCTTTGGGCAATATCTAATGAATATTCACCTTTATATTCTAATGAATGCACAATACTATCTTCTTGCAATTTTTCTGCAAACCATGTTGGAGAAAATTGTGTACTGTTTTTTCCTTGTATTATTTTTGATGTATCGAACAATACAGAAATACTATCAAGATTGTAAAGGCGAAAACTATAATTTTCAAATCCAGTAAAAATAAGTTGATTATCGTTTGTCCAGCAAGGGTCAAAAATTGTATTAGAAAAACTTGTGATGCGTTTCATCACAGTGGTATTTTGCAATCTGGGTTTTTCCATCATCCAAATATTTTGTGAACCACCAAGATTTGAAACAAAGGTGAGATATTTTCCATCGGGAGAATATGATGGTGAATAATAATTTTCTTTTCCAGATGTAAGAGAATAAATTTTCCCTGTTGTATTTTCATAATTGAAAAGATTATATATTCCCTTTTCATTTCTATCTGAACTGAAAGTGATATATTTTCCATCTGCTGACCATACTGGGTCTCTATCATCATAAGTATCATTGGTAAGACGTGTAAGTTTTTCAGATGCAAATTCATATTTATATAAATCCATTTTTCCGGATTTATGTATAGAAGAAAATATTATTTGCGTTGCATCTGGAGACCAATGTGGTGAAGTGAGCACGACCAAATTTTCAAATTGTAGTGTTCGTAATAAAGTTTTTGTATGAACATCAAAAATATGGATTGCATCACTCTCTCCTTTTTTTGTTACAAAAATAAGTTTTCCTTCTTTGGAAATATCTAACTTACTTTGAAAAAGATGAAATGTTTCAAACTCATCAGATTTTTCTCCTACAATAATTTCTTCCAATTCTCTTTCTTTATCTTCCATATCTATTTTATAAATAGATGTGTAGCCAGTGTAGTTTCCAATAAAGTAAATTTCTTTTTTTCCATTATTGTTATAGAAAACTGGTTTTGTATTAAATCCTTTTTTCACTAATGGATTCGCAGCAATGCTTACATAATCTGTTGAAGAAAGAAGTGGATAATATTTTTTCTTGAGTGAATAAATCCATTCTTCATCTAATTCTTCATAACTTTTTCCAATAGTGATTTTCATGACTTCACTAAATGAACGGCTTTGCCAAAAATTCTCCATCAACAATAAAATTTTTTCTTCTCCATATTGTTGTTGAATAAATTCCAAAACATTTTGTCCTTCTTTATACATTAAAAATGTTCCGTAAATTTTTTCCATGTCATCAACGGGAACAATGTAATTATTTAATACTGCATCACGAATGAGCATTTCGGCTTGGTCATCCCATTGTGTTGACCATAGTTCTGCCAACCCTTCCGTGAACCATAATGGAGGAAGTCTATCAGCAGCAATACGTCTATCCGCAAGAACGCGAGAGACTTTACTGTGCATGAATACATGAACAAGTTCGTGTCGTATAACATGACGAAATCGTGAAAGCGAACCATCAGAAGGAATTACTACTCTTCCTTTTAGAAATTCAAAAAATCCACCAACTCCTTCAGGAATAAATCCGCCGGTAGTGTTGGTTTGTTGAAAATGTAAATGCGAACTGTAAAAAATGAGTGGTATGCGGCGAAGTATGGTGTGATTAAATTTTTGCTCTAACAGTTTAAAACTTTCTTCTGCAAAAAAGGCTCCTTGTTGAGCAAGTTCTTTCATTTCGGGATAATAGTATATATCAAAGTGTTCCGTATGAAGAATGTGCCAATCAAAATTGGTGTATTGAACTTTATTATGTCCGAAATAATAAAATTGGGAATGAGAAATTGATATATAAAAAAAGATGAAAAAAAGTATTGAAAAAATTTTATTCATAGATATTTCCTTTTTTGTAAAATAGAGAATTTTTTAATCTTTCACCATTCAAATTTTACACCAACATTAATAGTCATTGGTAACAGAAGATTTCTTTCGGGAATATTGTTGGGTGCTTCGCCTGTAAACGAAAGTGTATTGCGATTAGAATATAAATTCATAACTTCAAGAAATGTTGTTGTGGTTGTTGCATAGAATTTAAAAAAATAACTTAATCGCACATCTATTCTTTTATATTCTGGATAGTGGTCCCACACATAGAATATTGTTCCGGGAGAATCATCTAAATACGGAAAACCACTTCCGTAAAATGCACGGAGATTCCACAAAAAATTTTTTATTCCACGATATTCAAAAATTGCTGTTGCTGTTTTACGTTGGTCCGTTGCTCGTGAACGCCATCCTTCGCCACTCTTTTTTTCTTGTGCATACATTAAATTAAAATTTATCCATCCCATAACACGTTCATCAGAAAACATTCCTTCAATATCTACACCGTAAATACGACCTTTGGCATCATTTTTTGCTGAATACACAATTTCACCACTTCGCAATCGTTGAAAAGAAATTAGATTAGATAAATCTTTATAATATAATTCCACTCTATAATTCAAATCATGTCGCAAAATTTTATCTAATCCAAAAACATAATGAATTGCTTGCTGCATTGTTTGTGGTAAAACTTTTTGTTGCGAAGATGATAAGAGTTGACGATATGTTGGTGTTTGATAATATATTCCCCAAGAAAATTTCCATCGTGTAAGATTATCATATTGATACGTCAATAATAAACGTGGAGATATTTTTATTTCTTCTGTTAAAGAAAAATAATCTTCACGCAAGCCAGCATTGACAAAAATTTCAGAAAATCGAAATTGATTTTCTATATAACTTCCTACTTTAATAATCTCATTATTATAAAATGATGCAAAAGTTATTGAATCTCCACTACTTCCATAAAAAATATCTTTTTTAAATAGATTGTATTGTGGTTGCTGAATTTCAATTCCTGCAACTGTACTATATATATTATTCCATTTTTTTTCTATACGAGATTTTATTTCCACAGTAGAAATATCAAAATTATTTGTTGTACTTTTCTTTCCTAAATTTTTAATGTTGGTTTGACCTAATTCTATATCATCATATTGAGAGTAATATGATAGTGTATTATAGAGAGTAATATCAGGAGAAAATGTGTGTTCAGAAGAAAGTGCAGTAAGAAGTGAACCATAGTTTCCATTCGAAAGTCCGGTTGTATTATCTGCAGTATATAATGTGAGAAAATTTATTTTGTCTGTTGGAGAAATTTTCCAATGCAGTACATTTTGTACATCATAAAAATTCGGATTGCGATACTCTCCGGCGGTTAAATATTTTGCAACACCATTATAATAGGTGGAACGAATGCTCAGCAAATTTGAAATGGTATTTTCTACAATGGGACCTTCTATTAATGCAGAAACATCTGTCAACGAACCATTAATACTTCCACTCCACTTTGTAGTATTTCCTTCTCTATACTTCAAATCAATCACTGCGGAAAGCCTATCACCATACCGTGCAGTAAATCCGCCGGGAATAAAAAGAAGTTGCTGAAGTATATCGGGATTAAAAACGGTGAGACTGGTGTTCGGTGCTTCTTTGAGATGAAATGGTTCAAGAACTTCTGCTCCGTTAAGAAGAATAAGATTTTCATCTGCTAATCCACCTCGTACGTTGATTTGCGAACTTGTTTCGTTATTAGAAACTGCTCCGGCAATTCCTTGCAAACTTTTAAAAACATCTCCAAATGCACCACTAATATTTTTTATTTCTTTAGTGGAAATTGCAATGGCATTTTGTTCTGCAAGCGGTGTGATGTGTGCAACTGTTCCTGTTACGGTTACTTCTCCATATTGTATTTCTGATGGTGAAAGTAAAATTTCTATCAATAAAGAATCTTTATTAATTGTTATTGTATGATGAAATGTTTTATATCCAACTCTACTATAATGAAGTGTATACGTACCAAATGGGAGTGAGAGAGAAAAATTTCCTTTACTATTACTTATTGTACCAATAGTGGATTTTTCTATGGTAATGTTTGTGTTGGAGAGAATTTGATTAGTGAGAGAATCTGTAATGATTCCGATAACTGTTCCGTTGCGTTGTGCAAAAAGAAGTGTGGAAAAAATTATAGAGAGAAGAAAAAGTTTTTTGAACATTCAACACCTTGTTATATAGAATAAAATTATTGCTGTGAAATTTTATTGTAACAAGTGTTGTGTGTTTATGTTCTTTCTTTTTAATGAGTGAAAAATTTGATACTCAATCTATGGTTTTCATAGAAATAATTCAAGATAAAAATCAAAAAATGCTGTATATTGAGATTACAAAAGTTTCAAAAACTTTTGTAATCTCTCGTAAAAAATATTATGAATACAACCAAAAAAACAGTCGTAATTGGAATGAGCGGCGGAGTTGATTCATCCGTTGCAGCAGCATTACTTGTAGAACAAGGATATAATGTTATTGGTATCACCATAAAAACGTATAATTATGAAGATGTTGGTGGCACTGAAAGCGGTGATAAAAGTTGCTGCTCGTTGGATGGAATTAACGATGCAAGAGCAATTGCTATGCAACTTGGGTTTCCGCATTATGTGTTGGATTTTTCAGAAGTTTTCGGAAAAGAAATTATTGATAATTTTGTTGATGAATATTTACATGGAAGAACTCCCAACCCTTGCGTTATCTGCAATAGAAAAATAAAATGGGAAGAACTTATCCGCAAAGGAACACAACTTGGTGCTGATTATGTTGCTATGGGACACTATGCTCGTTTGCGAACTGAAAATAATCGCTATATTATTTCTCGTGGAAAAGATACCAGAAAAGACCAATCCTACATGTTGTGGAATGTAACACAAGAATCACTCAGTAAAACATTATTTCCATTGGCAGATTTTACAAAAGAAGAAGTTCGTGAATTAGGAAGAAAATATAATTTGCGAACTGCTGCAAAAGGCGAAAGTTACGAAATCTGTTTTATCACTGATAATAATTACGAACGTTTTTTAAAACATAAAGTTCAAAATTTAGAAAAAGATGTTGATAATGGAAATATTGTTTTAGAAAATAAAGTTATTGGTCAACATCGTGGATTTCCTTTCTATACTGTTGGACAACGTAAAGGTCTCGGTGTTGCACATCCTGAACCTCTTTACGTTACACAAATTAATTACAAAGAAAATACTATTACTGTTGGATATGAAAACGATTTACTTGCTACAGAACTTACTGCAAGCAAATTAAATTTGATAAAGTATGAAAATCTTTTTGATGGAAAAAATCTTACCGTAAAAATTCGTTATAAAGATATTGATGAACCAGCTTTGGTAACACAATTGGATGGTTCTGGAAATGGTGATGGAAAAGTTTCTATGAAATTTGAAATTCCAAAACGTGCAGTAACTCCGGGACAATCTGTAGTATTTTACGAAGGTGATGATTTAGTTGGTGGTGCTGTTATTGATGAGGTGAGATAATTGTAAAAACTTGTCAAGTTTTTAAAACTTGACAAATTTCGTCATGCCCGAAAGTTTTATCGGGCATCCAGAAAAATAGATTCCCGCTTAAAACATGTGGGAATGACCATCTACTCTAATTTGCCTATTATATGAATAAAGCAAAAAATACCCACTTTGATGCAGAAAATTTTATTGTGGAGTTTACTGATGGTAGAACATTAAGTGTACTGTTAGTATATTTTCCGAGATTGTTACAAGCAACGGAACAACAAAGAAAAAACTACACAATGAGTGGCGGAGGTGTAGCATTGCATTGGGATGAGTTGGATGAAGATATTAGTGTAGAAAATTTACTCTTTGGTATTGGTGATACAACCGTACATGCACAGCAAAAAACATATTAAACACTCATACAGAATTGTTGTGCGAATGTTGTTTGTATTTCAATAAGATTTTCAAATGGTTCAGTATCTTTTAGTTGCAATAATTCTAATTCGTAATAAGTATTTTCTTTTCTAAAAACCATTACTCTTCGCAACAATCCTTGCTCTATATAGGTATAAGTAGAAAATACTAAACTTCCCTTTTTCCATACCGTTGGTACTTTTGTTGCCCGCCGTGATGGTTCTTCTGCTAATTTACTTCGTAAAGAAACATTTCCGATTATCATTAAACTATCATCTGCAACATTATATAATGATTGAAGTGTTAATGCGGAAGAATAATCTTCTTTAATTAAAAAATGTGTGAAGTATGATGGAATAAGTTTTTTATCAAGGATATTCCAGCCAGTTGGAATTGTAAGTGATGTGGTATTTGTTGAAGTGCGAGTTGTTGTTGTAGTGGTACTACAAGAGAAAAAAATAATAGAAATAAAAATGGTGATAATAAAAATATATTTGGTGGACATAGTGAGATTGCTAATTTTTATCAAATGCAGTTGGAGATATTTTTAATACTTTTTTTTCATACACCTTCATTCCTTCATAATTACCTTTAGCCATTTCAATATTCATTTTTAATGATAGGTTTTCTATATCATTTGGTTTTTTGACTAATAAGTCGTTTGCTATTTTCTCAGATTCTTCAAACCAGCCAATATAATAATAAGAATAAGCTAGTTCTAATAACATTTTATTATTTTTATTTTTACTTTCTACTAATTTTAATTGTTTCATCATTGATAAATACATACTTTGTTTTCTTTTTTGTAACTTATACATCCAATTTAAAATTTCCATGGTTTTATTAACATTAGTAGATAATTGTTTTGCTTTTTCTTGTTCTACCATAAATAAATCAAAATCTTTTATTATTAGGTATAATAAAGATAGAGCCATATGATATCCATATTTATCAGAGTTTTCAATCTGTGTATTGATTTTTT
>CALETH010000051.1 GCA_937920105.1 uncultured Bacteroidota bacterium | reverse complement strand
TAAATGGCCAAATAATGTGCCTCCTAAAGGCCGGAATACGGTCCCAATCGCAAACGTAGCAAACCCCATCCACGAGGCAGACTCCCCAGGTGGGAAGAATAATGGGATTAAAATAAAAAGAAAATAAAAAATACACTTAAACTATGTAAGATGATTAGTGCAATAGGATAACCAATAACACCGTAGAACATTACCAACACATAAATGAGTCCTATCAACACACCATTCATAATTATTTGATACCAAAAAGCTTCTTTAATTTTTTGTGCTGCCATAAATATTCTGGAAACTAATGTATTGATTGCCAAAAACGGAAGTAATAGGCAAAAGTATTTAAAAAATACTACTGTTTGTTGTACTGCTTCACTATCAAAATTGCCTCGTTGCAGCAGTAACGCTATAATATCGTGAGCGTACAAAAACAGAAAACAACTTATCGGAATTAAAATAAACAATAATGCTTTGGAGGAATTTACAAAAACATCATTCATTGTTTTTATTTCATTTTTTGCATATAACTCGTTTAATTTAATACCGATAACACTGGAAAATTGCATTGTAATAAATTGTGTTGGGATATCGGCAATTTTTTGACCATAGTTGAGTGAGGTTATTATTCCTGCTCCAAAACCGCTTAATATATATAATGGTATATAACTACTCAATACCGAAGTAATATTTCCTAATTGTGCAAAAATAATATTATGAAGAACTTTGCGTTCAAGAATTTTTATTGTTACGCCAAAATTCCAATGTAATTTTTTTTTCAATAGTAGAAGTAGAAATAATAACTGTATTGTATATCCACATAAAAGACCGATTATCACACTATTGATACTTAATACATTATGGAAACACACAAGAAACAGAATTGCAAAAATATTGTTAATACTTGTAATGAACATCGGTGCAGTAAAAATCTTCCGAGAGACTAAAACATCACTCCAAAACGTGGTGAGAATAATTAAAGAAAAAAGAGGAATGGATAAATATAAAATATTATTATTTTCTATACCTGCTTATTCACTATCTTCTCTAATCCTTTGTTATGCTTCCTCTGGTTACTCAGCATAATATTGTATGCATTATGTGCAAATTTAATTATCAGTTTGAATAGCTATACTCTCTGGGT
>CALETH010000050.1 GCA_937920105.1 uncultured Bacteroidota bacterium | reverse complement strand
TTTTTTAGAATCTGGATACCATTCTATACCATGGGATAAAATGATTACTTTTTTTTTATATTTCCATACTGGTAGTACATGAAATGCATAATGTACTATTACAATATTTTCGCGTGAGATTTTTTTTAACTTTGTTAACCATAAAAAAAAATTAAATAAATAAATACGAATATTTTTTATGATTCTACCTATAAATGGAATAGTAAAAACTAATTCTATGTTTTCATTTTCAGAATTATTTGAAGAAGAAAGTGGATGAAAATTTTTATTATACGGCTGATATACAGTATTAATTACACCTATTTTTTTAAAGACATTAATCAAGTTTTTAATATAAACTTCCTGCCCTCCAACCACAGGTTTATAATGAAATGTAATATGACCTATTTTCATCTTAACGTTTTTTAAAAACAAATCCTTGAACGGATAATAATAATTCAGGAGGGAGGGAAGATGGGCGTTTACCTACTAGAGGTTTTATACACCATTGTTTTATGAAAAACCAAATTTTATCTATACCTTGTATTTTTTTATGTGGATATGGAAAAGCGTATTTCCCATAATCCGAATACAAAATATCTGCTGGATGAACGGCTCTTTCAGGAAAGACATATTCAAATTTTTCTTCCAATAATGAAACTAATTTATAATATTTTTCTACACCAATATCAGAATTACCTAACAAATCTAAATCTATCGTTAAAATAAATAGAGCATTTTTTTTTAATACACGATGGATTTCTTGAATTGTATGAGAAGGGTCTGGAATATGTTCTAACACACTCACGGAATAGGCAATATCTATTTCTTCATTTTTAAATGGTAAATTAACACCATCACTTAAAGTAAAACCCATATTCCCTGGAGAAACGGGAATTTGCTTTGTTGCTTCCAGTATACTTTCACCATATTCTCCATCTATATCTATACATTGTATATCACAGCCAAGTTTTGCTATTGATAATGGGAAAAAAGTAACTCCGCTTCCTACATCTATTACTTTGGGATTTCTTTTTTCAAAATATTGTTCTTTCCAATTCTTTATGTTGTAGTACACATACGGATATTCCCAAACCCTACTCCAAGTATGAAGTGTATCTAATGGCCACTTTTTTGTGTACTTGGATTTTAAAAATAAATCCCTCTTTTCGAGAAATTCTTGTTGTTGTTTTTCTAACACTTCATTAATACCGTTACGTTCTATATACTGAACATCTGAAATTGACGATAACCCAGAAAATTGAAATTGTTTATCCATAACCCTTAATTTAAAGAAAAAATAAGTTCATTAAATTTACTACGAAATTTTTCAACACTCCAATTCTCTTGTGAGTTTTTCTTTGTCAGTTCTGAAGCATTTTTACACCATTCTGCAGATTTACCACTTGCCTCTTTAATACATTGTATCATAGAATCAATATCCCATGAATTGGAAATAATACAACTGTTAGGTGGAGCAATTAAATCTATATAACCAACTGGTATAAATCCACAACTCATGCTCCCCATAAAAGCAGTACCAATTCCTGTATTGATAGGGGCATGAATAGTAAAATTTATTTTTTTCACTATCTCACACAATTTTTTACGAAGGGTTCCAAACCTCCAGTAATATATGTAATGGATATTTTTTGCCTTGAGTTCTTTTTTATAGTATTTAAGAATTTCTTCTTCAACTTTACAATAAATGAAAAGATTCAATTCCGGAGTTCTATTAAATGTTTCCAACAAAATATCCAAGCCTTTTTGTATGTTTCCGCCGGTTCCTCCCACATAAATAAAATTTCTTCTCCCTGCTTCAAAATCTTTTTCTTTTTCCTCCATCAATAAGTTCTGGTCTGGATATGCACCATATCCAGTAAGAAAGAATTTATTTTTATATTCTCCAAATGATTCTACCATTCTGGGACAGTTCAATGTAAATAATACATGTGCTTTTTCAGTTAAATACGTCTCTCCCTCAATAAGTGAATCATAACTACGTTTGAAAACCAATTTTCCCTTAACATTTTTTCTTGATTTAAATGCTGAGTACCTTTCTTCTGATTCTTGATTAAATAATTTCCAAAATGCCCCGGAAACATATTGTAGTATTTTCGTATTTTTATCAAGATTATCTATAATTGTTTTGCAATTTCCACCATGCCCTATATATAAATCATATTTCTTTGTAGATAGATATTCCTTATTCATATCAACAATATCTACAACATAACCATTTTCATTCAATGCTTTCACCATTTCAAATGTGAGCCCAACATAATTAAAGGATTTAATATTGGGATATTGCTTGATAGCAAGCAGCCATGCAGAAGGAGAAAGGGAAATTAAAGCACGTTTTGTTTTGGGAAGTGTAGATTCAAAATAATCTATATTTTCAATTATATTAATATCAGAACTTTTCAAAAAATTTCTTTGTAAAGCAAGATACTTATTTATTAAACTTGGAATATTTTGAAATAAAATAATTTTATTAATATTGTTCATTTGCGTTACATTCAATAATACCTATCTTTATTTTTAACAGCATTAAACGTAGGGAATAAATTTATAGAGTGGTAATAAATATTTCATAAATTTAATTTCTTCTGGTGTCCCTCTTTTAGAATACATTCTACGTTTTATTGAAAAATAAGTTTTTGTATTATCCATATTCTCTGGAAACTCTTCAACAACTACAAAAATATCTTCGGGAATACCTGTATTCAAATGGCAAAATTCAATTATTTTTTCTGTAAGCATCTTTATTTTTTCATCAATGCTTTTAGGAGAAAATTGTGTACCTATTTTTTCTGTAATATCAATTGCAGGACATCCAGCATATATATGATTTTCAATCATATTTTTAGTGATAACAGAACCAACCATTGCCATGCTCTTATTTTGAGCAACAATTGGTGACACAATACAATGCCCAACAAACCACACATCATCACCTATTATCATTTCTTTAGTTGAATTGAAACGACAACCTTCTAATATATCACCATGTTTAATATGGGTCCACAACTGACTATAGGCACCGATACCAACATTATTTCCAATTGTCATGTTATCAGTAGAATTGAGTATACAGTTTTGGTCCATCCAAAAATTATAACCAATCTTACATGGTTGGTAACCACTAATTCGGCACTGTTTAAATATTTTGCTATAATCACCGATAAAAAATTGTGGAACAAGAATAACGCAATCCTTGTCTATGAACACGTTATCACCAATTATAACACGCTCAGCATCTCCTTGAATACCAGCAATTATGGTTCTTTCCCCTATTTCAATATTTTTCCCCAGTATTATTTCTTTTGCTTTGATAAAATCCCTACAATTAGAATAGTCAATTTTCATTTGAGCCTCACATCTTTTAGAGAATCATATATCATTTTTACAATGTATTGAATTTGATTTTTTTTCAAAGAACCGTACATCGGTAATGTAATGGCATTATCTGTAACATATTCAGTATGTATCAATTTTGTATCATACTCTTTGTAAGTAGTAAACTTATGAACAGCAGGATAGTGAACACTGGTTTGAATCCCAACCTCAGCCAATGCATTACGCACTTTATCTCTTTTTTCATACGTTGAGTCTTTAAGTACAATAGGAAAAATATAGTTTGATGAAAACTCTTCGTAATTTTTAAATGGAATAATTATTTTATCTATAGTACTTAAACCTTTAATATACATTTTTCGTATTTCAGTTCTTCTTTGGAGGTCATTTTCAATTTTTTCTAATTGTACTAGACCGATAGCTGCGTGAATATCATCCATTCTATAATTATATCCAAATTCAACAACATCATAACTTGTAGAATGCCCCTTTGCTCTTTCGTATGATAATGATGTCATACCATGAGAACGGAGAAGTTTTGCTCTTTCAAAATATTTACTATTATTGGTTACTATCATTCCTCCTTCACCCGTACTGATATTCTTATTGGAAAAAAAACTAAAACAACCAATATCTCCAATAGTACCAAGTTTTTTCCCTTTGTAATCAGATAATGGTCCATGACAAGCATCTTCAATCACTTTTAAATTATATTTTTTTGCTATTCCCATTATTGCATCCATATCGCAAGCAAATCCTCCGTAGTGCATAACAATAATAGCTTTTGTTTTCTTTGTGATTTTTTTTTCAATATCTGCAGGGTCAATGGTAAGGTCATCATAACTCTTTATATCAGCAAAAACCGGAATTGCATTTACATATCGTATAGCATTTGCAGTAGCAACAAACGTAAGTGATGGGCAAATAACTTCATCCCCTTCGTTAACACCAACTAGTTTGAACGCCAAGTGTAAAGCAACAGTACAATTTGATAATGCAATCGCATGAGATATATTTAACATTGAAGCAAATTTATTTTCTAATTCTATTGTTTTGGGACCAGTAGAAATCCATTTGCTTCGCAATACATCAACGACCGCTTTTTCTTCTGCTTCATCAAAATTTAAATCAAACAAAGGTATTTTAAATTCCATAGAATATTTTTTATTTTGAATAAAATTGGTTTTGAAAATCTTTTTGGGCTAGTTCATAATCATCAATTCGTCCAATATCCAACCAATAATCTTTAAGTTCATATTTCATTATTGGTAATTTTTTTTCCATCATTTGCTTTATCAAGATATCCATTCCAAAATATGTATCATGAGGAATAAGATTTAATATCTCAGGTTTCATGATGTAAATACCGGCAAGTGCATACGTAATGATATTAGGTTTTTCTTCAATACCAGTTACTACATCATCTTGAAAAAAAATATTTCCAAAAGCATACGGCATAATAATTTTTTTTACGGTAATTGTGAGAAAACTTTCTTTTTGTATAGCAAATTGATAAAGTTTATTAAAATCAAGATTACTTAAAATATCACCATTCATTACTATAAATGGTTCAGTTAATTCTTTTTGCAAAAGTTTAAGTGGACCAGCAGTTCCAAGTTGTTTTTCTTCTTTGCTAATTGTGAGTTTTACACCATACCGGGAACCATCACCAAAGAAGTTTTCTATATAGTCGGATTTATAATTGGTTGCCAAAAATATTTCATTAAACCCAAACTGTCGTAAATGCTCAATTTGTATTTCTAAAACTGCCTTTTCCCCTATTGGCAGCAAAGGTTTAGGAATAACTTCAGTAAATGGTTTTAATCTTGTACCAAGTCCACCAGCAAGAATTACGGCTTTCATAATTTATTATACATTATATATTTCTGGTTTATAAAAATGTAAATTTTCTTTTAACCAATCTATTGTACATTGTAGACCTTTTTCCAAATTATACTTTGGTTTCCATGAAGTAGATTTGGTTATTTTATTATTATCACAACGCAATTGTCGCACTTCGCTTAATTCAGGCCTAATACGTTGTTCATCAGTTTTAATTGTAATGGGTTTATTCATTATTCGAGCAATAAGCAGAGCCAATTCTTTAACAGATATTTCGTGATTCATTCCGATATTTGTTACTTCTCCTATTAATTGTTCGGTCTTCGCAATTTCAATAAAACCCTCAACAGTATCCTTAACAAATGTTAAATCTCGGGTGGTATGAATATCGCCAAGTTTTATTTCTTCATTTCCATTTAATAATTGCGAAATAATCGTGGGAATAACCGCTCTGGCTGATTGTCGTGGACCATAGGTATTAAACGGGCGAACTATTTTTACTGGCATTTGAAATGATAAATAATAACTTAATGCCAAAGAATCAGCAGCAATTTTTGTTGCCGCGTATGGTGATTGGCCTACTAAGGGGTGTTTTTCATTTATTGGAACATATTGGGCAGTGCCATAGGTTTCACTGGTAGAGGTAATAAGAATATTTTTTGTGTTCAAGATTTTTGCTGCTTGTAAAATATTGTAAGTTCCTTCAATATTTGTTTTAACGTATGCTAATGGAGAAACATAAGAATATGGAATACCTATTAAAGCAGCAAGATGAAAAACTGTATCACACTCACGCATAGCAGAATACACTGCATCATAATCTCTAACATCACCAACAATAATTTCAATATTATTTTTGTATTGAGAATTTTCTAACCAGCCATAATTATTTCTGGAATTGTATCGTATCAAAACCCTGACAGAGTATCCTAACTCTACACATCTTTCAACTAAATGAGAAGCAATAAACCCTGCTGCACCGGTAATTAAAATTTTCTTCATTATTTTTTACAAATTAATAGAATTTAGATAAAATTAACTTTAGAGGAAAAATATTTTTCCATCCCAAAAAAATGTAATAAGATAATAATAAAATAAATCCTATAAATAATATTAAAATTACACTATCTATATTTAAGCATTCAAAATATTGAAAAAAGAATAAACATATAGAAAAAAGAATAGGGAATGAATGTATCTTAAAAACTTTTTCTATATAATATTTAGTATCTAATTCAAGAAAAGTCGTCGTTTTATGCAGAACGAAAGAAATAAGAGATAATGAAACTACTAACATCGCAAATGCAATTCCTATAACAGACCATAGTTTAACAAAAATAGGAAAAAGTATGATATATAAAATTATAGATATAATGGAAAATAAACCTATTAATCGTGAATTTCCCATACCCATAATAATAAGATTCGGTATAACACTTGTAGACCCAATCATTGAACTAAATGATAAAATACTTAAAACCATCCATGCATTTTCTGAAAAATCTTTTCCTACCCACACTGTAAGAATTTGTCTTGAAAAGGCAAATAAAAATAAAGCAAGAGGAAAGGAAAAAGAAAGAAAAATTTGGGTTGCACGAATAAAAAATTCATGAATCTCTTCTTTATTATTTTTAGCATTTATGGCACTAGAGTAAGGGAAAACTGCATTCGATGCACTCATTAAAAATCCCCCTATCGCACTAATAAGTCTTGTTGGTACAACATAATAGGTAACTGCCACAGGACTTAGAAAAGAAGATATTATAAAACGAACAAAATAAGTACTAAAAGTCCCTGCTAATTTTGATAAAAATAAAAAACCGCTAAACTGAAATATAGACTTAAACTGTTGAATGTCTACTATAAATATCCAGGGTGTGTTTCGCATTTGCCTCGTAACAAAAAAAAAATATACACAACATCCTACAAAAGAATATCCTATAGTAACACAAACAATTTCAAATAATCCTTTTCCCAACATTAATACTATAACAAGAGAAACATTAATTCCTATATTCATCATAACATCTATCTTACTGGTAATATCATAACGTTGAAATCCTGCCATAATAGCATTGAAGGTACCGGATATCATCGTAAAAAAAAAACCTATTGTACAAACAAAAAAACTATTTTTTACAACAGGATAATATTCATTTGAAATATTGAGAAAATGCAATATAGCATCAGAAAATAATACTAATATAATTGAAATTGATAACCCCAAAACTATTTGTAATAAAAGAGCAGCGTTAATGCTTTTTATAATATTATGGGTTTCATTTTTTTCATTATATTCTGCAATAAATTTGGTAATGCCTTGTCCAAGACCTAAATCCAATAATCCGTAATATCCACCTATACTCGTTAATAGAACATAAATTCCATAAACTTCCGTACCCAATTTTTTTATTAGATACGGTATTGTTAAAAACATTATTATGGATGTTACAGTATATCCTCCCGAACTAAATATTGTATTCTTTAATAATTTTTTCTTGCTGTTATTACTGTTTTGCATTTTGTTATTGTAAAAATTCAACTATTCTTGCCGCCGATTTACCATCACCATACGGATTAACAGCATTTGCCATTTTTTGATATTCAGTGGAATCAAGTAATAATGCTGATGTTGTTGAAATTATTTTTTCTGTAGAAGTTCCAACAAGTTTAACCGTCCCTGCATGAATTGCTTCCGGTCTTTCCGTATTTTCACGCATCACTAAAACAGGTTTTCCTAAACTTGGTGCTTCTTCCTGTACTCCACCAGAATCCGTTAAAATTAGTGTTGCTCTCATCATCATGGCAACAAAAGGTAAATAAGAAAGTGGTTCGATAAGAAAAATATTAGAATGATTTCCTAATATTTTAAAAACTGGCTCTCTTACATTTGGATTAAGATGAACCGGATACACAAAAATTACATCTTGAAATTTTTGTGCTAATTCTGCAATTGCTGTACATATATTATTAAATCCTTCACCAAAATTTTCGCGGCGGTGACCAGTAATTAAAACTAACTTTCTCTTATCCTTGTATATTAATGATTGGTCTAATCCATGGATATAAGGTTTTTCTTTTAATACTTTTTCTTTAGCAATAAACAACGCATCAATAACTGTATTACCTGTTATATGTATTTTCTTTTCTTCAATTCCTTCTTTGAGCAAATTTTCTTTTGATAGTTGCGTTGGAGCAAAATGTATATCTGCTATTTTTGTTGTTAAGACTCTATTTATTTCTTCAGGAAATGGTGAATATTTATTCCATGTCCTCAAGCCTGCTTCAACATGAGCAACTGGTACTTTATGATAAAAAGCAGATACTGAAGCTGCAAACACTGTAGTAGTATCTCCTTGGACTATAACTAAGCCGGGTTGGTATTTTTTTAAATAAGTATCAACTGAAACAAGAGCATTTGCTGTTAATTCAGCAAGTGTTTGATTCGGCTTCATGATATTGCAATCAACATCAGGAGTAATTCCAAATACTTCTAATACTTGGTCTAACATTTGCCGATGCTGAGCAGTTACACAAACATTTACTTCATATTGAGAATGTTTTTTTAACTCTAAAATAATAGGGGCTAACTTTATTGCTTCTGGTCGCGTCCCAAAAATAACAGATACTTTTTTCATGTCGTATGTTTATACCACTCCACCGTTTTTTCAATTCCTTCTTTCAAACCAACTTTTGCTTTCCAACCTAATGAATGAATTTTATTTACATCTAATAATTTTCTTGGAGCTCCATCAGGTTTTGTAGTATCAAATTCTATTGTACCTAAAAACCCAACAACATGTTTAATTAATAATGCTAATTCTTTAATAGAAATATCTTCACCAACACCAATATTTATAATTTCAGCATTATTATAATGTTGCATTAAAAAAACGGATGCGTCTGCCATATCGTCAACATACAAAAATTCCCTTCGTGGAGTTCCTGTTCCCCATACTGTTACAGATTTTTCTCCATTTTTTTTTGATTCTATAAATTTCCTAACCAGTGCTGGTAATACATGAGAATTTTGTAAATCAAAATTATCATTGGGTCCATATAAATTTGTTGGCATTACCGAAACAAAATTAGTACCGTACTGTTTATTATATGCTTGACACATTTTTATTCCGGCGATTTTTGCAATCGCGTACCACTCATTTGTTGATTCAAGTTTTCCATCTAATAAATATTCTTCTTTCATCGGCTGTGGTGCCAGTTTTGGATAAATGCAAGAACTTCCCAAAAAACATAATTTTTTTACACCATAGACATAGGCATTATGAATAACATTATTTTGTATTTGTAAATTTTCATAAATAAATTCTGCTGGATAGGTATTGTTAGCATAAATTCCACCGACTTTTGCTGCAGCAAGAAACACGTATTCGGGTTTTTCTTTTTCAAAAAAATCTTTTACGGCATTTTGGTCTGTTAAATTTAACTCATTTTTTGTACGAACAACAATATTAGTAAAGCCCTGTGCTTGCAAATTTCTTACAATTGCAGAACCAACAAGTCCACGATGACCGGCGATATATATTTTAGTTCGTAGTTCGTTGTTCATTGTTTCGTCGTTTATGATTCTTTGTTTGTGGTTTTTTGTTATGAATTTGGTTTATTATTTTTTTTGAGATATTGGATAAATCCGCCAATTAAATTTTTGATTTTTCCGGTACGATTATATAATTTCTCAAATTTTTCTTGTACAATATACTGAGCGTCGAGCATCACATACAATAACGATTGCACTTCAGAAACAAAACGATATGCGTAATTTAAAAATACAACAAATGATTTGTTAGTTCCTGAATCAAAACCTTCGGCAATGTTTGACATTATAGAAACTGCTGCTCGTTGCACTTGGTCCCGCAAACCAAAATTTTTTGATATTTTTCCGTTTTGTGTAAAACTATAAATTTCATTCACTAAAATTCTTGCTTCTTTCCATGATTCTATATCTTCAAATTTTGTAATTTTCATACTCTATTTTTTTTCAACAAAGAACAAGAAACTATGAACGACGAACCAATTTATCATAATCCGCTTTTACCATCAACTTTGCCAATTCTTGAAATGTTGTCTTTGCTTCCCAGCCAAGTTTTTGTTTTGCTTTTGCTGGATTTCCAATGAGTAAATCTACTTCTGTTGGACGATAATATTTTGAGTCAACTTCTACAACTACTTTTCCTGTTTTTTTCAAAATCCCTTTTTCATCAGCATTATTTCCCTTCCACTCTATTTCCATATCCAATTCTTTAAAAGCAACTTCTATAAATTCTTTTACCGTGTGTGTTTCACCGGTTGCTAATACAAAATCTTCTGGAATTTCTTGCTGCAACATTCTCCACATGCCTTCTACATATTCGGGAGCATATCCCCAATCTCGTTTTGCATGTAAATTTCCAACTGATAATTTTTCTTGTAGATTTAATTTAATGCGAGCAGCAGCAATAGTAATTTTTCGTGTTACAAATGTTTCTCCACGACGGGGTGATTCGTGATTAAATAAAATTCCATTACAGGCAAAAAGATTATACGCCTCACGATAATTCACAATTATCCAGTATCCGTAAATTTTTGCTACTCCATACGGACTGCGTGGATAGAATGGTGTTTTTTCATCTTGTGGAATTGCTTGCACTTTTCCATATAATTCACTTGTGGAGGCCTGATAAAATTTTGTTTTTAATCCAGTTTCACGAATAGCATCTAAAAAACGAAGTGTTCCAATAGCATCAACTTCTGCTGTATATTCGGGAACCTCAAATGAAACTTTTACGTGACTTTGTGCTGCAAGATTATAAATTTCTACTGGTTGAATTTTTTCCAATAAACGATTGAGATTACTTGTATCAGTAACATCACCATAATGAAGAAAGAATCTTTTCCCAGAAATTTCTGGATTATTATATAAATGGTCTATACGAGAAGTATTAAATGAACTACTTCGTCGAATAATTCCGTGAACTTCGTAGCCCTTTTCTATTAATAATTCTGCAAGATATGAACCGTCTTGTCCTGTAATTCCCGTGATGAGTGTTTTTTTCATTTTTATATCATTTTTTATTTACCGAAATAAAGACGCTGAAACAAGTTCAGCGTGACGAATGCCTCTCACCGTCATGCTGACGAATGTCAGCATCTTTCTTTTTACAAAGATGGAAATTATTGCCATTCACTTAAATCTTTCATTTCCGGATTTATTGATTTGATAAGATTTATTTTCCACTGCCTATGCCAATTTTTTATTTTTTTCTCTCGTTCGATGGCTAACTGAATAGATTGATATTCTTCAAAATACATCAAATAATGTACTTTATATTTCGCGGTAAATAATGAGCCATGATTGTTACGATGTTCTTGAAGTCGTTTTTCCAAATTACTCGTTACACCAATGTAAAAAACGTTTCTTTTAAAATTAGAAAGAATATAAACACATGCCTTCTTCATTATTGCATCTTATCCAAAGATGCTGACATTCGTCAGCATGACGTAACTGTTATTTCATTGAGATAATATTCTTTTGAGAATACCATATTTTTTTTGAAGATTTTTTGAATGAATTTTATTCAACACATCATTAGATAATAATTCAGGAATACATTCTTTACCAACACAACCGAGAATTGAATACCAATCTAATGATGTAAGCATTCTAACATATAATCCCTTTTTATCAAGATGAGCGACTCGTTCTTTTTTTCCACTTAAAATATCCTGTAATTCTTTTTCAGAAAAATTGTAATCCCAAAAAAGATTTTCTAACGGTGTATTTTTTTGTGTTTCGTTACCCATTGTCTTTTAAAAAAACCGAAGTTTCGAAATAACACCGAAATCCGATATTTACGCTTTACGAAACTTATTTATAAATTCCACTATCAGTTTTTGATATTGTTCCTTCACAAAAATATATCCACATACAATAATAAAACTTATAAAAAACGTTGATAGTACAATGATACCACGTTTTGGTTTTTCTTTTTTTGCTGCAGGACGTGCAGCATCCATTACGTTAATTACAGGAATATTTTTGACTTCTTCAATTTTTGCAATTTCAAATTGTTTTTTTAGTTCGGTATAAATTGCCGCATTCATCTGTGCTTCACGCAATAATCGCTCTTGCTCTAATAGTAATTGTGGAGAACCAATAACTATTCTATTTTTTTCACGAAACTCTTTTAAATTATTTTCTGATTTTGTTAAATCAGATTTTACTTCTTCTAAACGTCCTTCAATAAATTTTCTTTGATTTCCTGCATTGGTAGTACGTTTCGTACGAATATATTTATCTAATTCATCTATCACCGTATTAATAATATCTGAAGAAAGTTGCGGCTCTGGTGTTTCTATAGCAAGAGTTGTTACTTGAGTTTTATTATCAGCAGATACTTCTAATTGTTCTTTCAAACTTTTTAAAGCAGTTTCATATTCCAATTCGGGTGTTTTATCTTTTATTTCCCAATATTGAATTAAATTTACCGGCTGCGAAAATTCTTTTGTTTGATAGTGTTTATAAATTACACTTGATAAAATTACTTCACTTTTGATAATGGTAGGATATAATTTTGTGAGAGAGCCATCTCCACCACCAACATTTACGCCGGCAAGTGCCGCCAAATCGGAAAGTCCACCCAAACTTCCCAATTTACTTTTTTCTGATTCTGGTAATAATATTGCAGTAGATTTAAATGATTGAGGAAGAATTAAACTAATACCTATAGATAACACTGTTGCACTTGCAACAACAATTCCTATAAATTTTTTCTTTTTCCATAAGGATTGTAGAATTGCAATAATGTCTATAGAAGTTTGATTATCTTCTTGGCTTTCTATGTGTGTGTGTATATCCAATATTCTAAAAAATAAATTTAGTTTTTAAATTACAAAAATTTTTCTCTTTAAAAAAGATTTTCTGCTCCAAATTCTTTTAACCTTAATCCACGTTCATCTTTTATAGAAACTGTTGGTGCTTTTACCGGCCATTCAATTCCCACATCACTATCATTCCATAAAAGAGTTTTTTCATTTTTGGGTTGATAAAATTCTGTACACTTATAATAGAATAATGCAGTTTCACTAGTGACAACAAATCCATGAGCAAAACCCTCAGGAACATAAATCTGTTTTTTATTTTCTTCAGATAAAATAACGCCTTCCCATTTTCCAAAAGTTGGAGAGTTTGTTCTCAAATCTACCATTACATCAAATACCTCACCTTGTAATACTGTAACGAGTTTTCCTTGTGGTGTTGGGTTTTGAAAATGCAACCCACGTAATGTTCCTTTTGTAGAATACGATAAATTATCTTGAACAAAATCTTGAAGCAATCCTAATTTTTCATATTTTTCACTTTGCCACAATTCGATAAAAAAACCACGATTATCTATAAAAATATCTGGAGTAATAATGTATGCTCCAAAAAGTGTTGATGCTTTGATTTCCATTATTATCGAATCAATCCTAATAAATATTCACCATAGTTGTTTTTTTTCATTGGTTCGGCTAATTTCTTAATATCACTTGCAGTAATCCATTTATTATGAAATGCGATTTCTTCGGGACAAGCAACTTTAAGTCCTTGACGTTGTTCTATTGTTTCGATAAAATTGGATGCTTGCAACATGCTTTCATGAGTTCCTGTATCTAACCAAGCAATTCCGCGTCCGAAAAGTTGCACGGTAAGTTTTCCGCGTTTCAAATATTCTTTATTTACATCAGTAATTTCCAATTCACCACGTGGTGATGGTTTGAGATTTTTTGCAATACTCACAACATCATTATCATAAAAATATAAACCAGTTACTGCATAGTTGGAACGTGGTTCTTTTGGTTTTTCTTCTATACTTAAAACTTTTCCTTCATCATCAAATTCCACCACACCATATCGTTCTGGGTCTTTAACATAATATCCAAAAACAGTCGCACCATCATTATTATTTTTTAGATGAGAAATAAATCCGTGACCGTAAAAAATATTATCTCCTAAAATTAAAGTAACATTATCATCTTTAATAAATTTTTCTCCAATAATAAATGCTTGTGCTAACCCTTCCGGTTTTGGTTGTTCTGCATAATGAAATTTCATTCCCCATTGAGAACCATCTCCTAATAATATTTCAAATCGTGGAATATCCAAAGGAGTAGAAATTATCAACACCTCTCGTATTTCCGCCAACATTAATACAGAAAGCGGATAATAAATCATCGGTTTATCATAAATCGGAAGAAGTTGCTTACTTACCGCAGTTGTTGCAGGATAGAGACGTGTTCCAGAACCACCAGCGAGAATTATTCCTTTGCGTTGCGACATTATGTGTTTTCTATTTCTATCAAAATGGATTCCCGCTAAACTTGTCCTCAAATGTTTTTATTGAGGAAGCGTGCGGGAATGACAAACTTAAATTTTTTAGTTATTTACAATTTCAATATTCATCATTCAAATCATTTTAATCACAGTTTTACTTTGGTCTTAAAATACTCAATCGTTTTTTTCAATCCTTCTTTACGATTGATTTTTGGTTGCCATTGCAAAATAGATTTTGCTTTTTCAATATTTGGTTGGCGAATTTTTGGGTCGTCTTGTGGAAGTTCTTTAAAGATGATTTTACTTTTACTTCCTGTTAATTCAATAATTTCTTTTGCTAAATCCAACATGGTAATCTCATCAGGATTTCCAATATTCATTGGCAATGTATAATCCGACATCATCAATTTATAAATTCCATCAATTAAATCAGAAACGTAGCAAACACTGCGAGTTTGTTTTCCATCTCCAAACACTGTAACATCTTCTTCACGCAATGCTTGGGAAACAAACGCAGGAATGGCTCTTCCATCTTCAATTCTCATTCGTTCACCATACGTATTAAAAATTCTTATAATGCGAGTTTCTAATTTATGATAACGATGATATGCCATTGTCATTGCTTCGGCAAAACGTTTTGCTTCATCATACACACCACGAGGTCCAACAGGATTTACATTTCCCCAATATTCTTCTTTTTGTGGATGAATTTCTGGGTCTCCGTACACTTCGGATGTTGAAGCAAGAAAAAATCTTGCTTTTTTTGCTTTTGCAAAACCAAGTGTTTTATGTGTTCCAAGTGAACCAACTTTTAGAGTCTGAATGGGGAGTTTAAGATAATCGATAGGACTTGCGGGTGAAGCGAAATGAAAAACATAATGCACATCATCGGGAACATAAATAAAATTTGTTACATCATAATCAATAAAACGAAATTTTTTGTTTTCAAAAAGATGTTGAATATTATCTACATTTCCAGTTACAAGATTATCTAAACAAATAACGTTGTGCCCTTCACTCAATAAACGTTCACATAAATGTGAACCAAGAAAACCCGCTCCACCAGTTACAACAGAAGTTTTATTCATGTTTTCTTCCTATTCCATAATACACTAAGCCACGTTGTTTCATTTCTTGTGGGTCATAAATATTTCTTCCATCAAAAATAACTGGGTGCTTCATTAACGTTTTCATTTTTTTGAAATCAGGCCGACGAAACTCATTCCATTCTGTAACTATTATAAGTGCATCGGCATTTTTTATTGCATCATAATTGTTTTCATGATACTCAAGTTTTTTTCCATAAATATTTTGTATAGGATGCATTGCGACTGGGTCATGAACAGAAATTTTTGCACCACTTTCCAAAAGTGCATTGATGATAACTAATGATGGTGCTTCACGTATATCATCCGTTTGTGGCTTAAATGCAAGTCCCCAAAGAGCAATTTTTTTATTTTTAAGTTTATTGGAAAAATGTTTATTGATTTTTTTGATAAGAACTCGTTTTTGCCGCTCATTCACTTCATCAACAGAACGAAGAATTGAAAATTCATATTCATTTTCAATAGAAGTTTTGATGAGTGCTTTCACATCTTTCGGAAAACATGAACCACCATATCCAATTCCAGAAAAGAGAAATTGATTTCCAATGCGAGGGTCAGTTCCAATTCCTTTACGAATATTATCAACATCAGCACCAACTTTTTCACACAAATTTGCTAATTCATTCATAAAAGAAATTTTTGTTGCAAGAAAAGAATTCGCCGCATACTTCGTTAATTCCGCACTGCGTTCATCCATAATTAAAATTGGATTTCCTGTTCGCACAAATGGTTGATATAATTTTGTAAGAATATCTGCTGCCTTTTTACTTTTTGTACCAATGACTACTCTATCGGGTTTTAAAGAATCTAAAATTGCGGAACCTTCTTTTAAAAATTCTGGATTGGATACAACATCGATTTCTTTATTTTTCTTTCTTATGATTTGACGAACTTTATCTACTGTTCCAACGGGAACTGTACTTTTGCTGACAACAATTTTATATCCTTTGGCAAGTGTGGAAATTTGTTCTGCAACTTTTAATACACGGGAAACATCAGCGGAACCATCTTCGGATTGTGGTGTAGGAAGGCAAAGAAAAATAATATCGCTTTTTTCAACGGCATCTTTTACTGAAGTTGTAAACGTAATTCTTTTTTCATGAATATTACGTTTGATAATATCTTCAAGACCAGGTTCATAAATGGGTACAATATTTTTTTTGAGATTACTAATTTTTTTTTCATCAATATCCATACAAAGTACAGTGTTTCCTGAATCTGCGAAACATGCTCCCTGTACTAATCCAACATAGCCAGTGCCAACGATAGAAATTTTCATGTAATGATTATTTTAATTTTTAATAAACTGGATTCCCGTTAAAAACATGTGAGAATAACAAAATGTATTACTTGATATATCTCACAGAATTTTTAATATAAGTTTTTTTTAAAAAATTTTCCAGTATAAAATTTCTTTTTGTGATACATCTCACAGAACAACATTGTTTGGACGTGTGTAGACCATTTGGACAACACTAATATTTTTCATTGCAAAAGCGGCTTCACAATAACTTAAATAATAATTCCATTTGCGGATAAAAATTTCATCAAAACCCAATTCTCGTACTTGAGATAATTTTTGATTAAAATTTTTCTTCCATATTGCTAATGTTTTAGAATAATCTATACCAAAATCTTTTACATCATACAAAAACATATTTCCCGTTTTATGAATTGCATCATTAATTGCTCCAATAGATGGTAATAATGAACCAGGGAAAATATGTTTTTGAATCCAATCCACGCTTTTACGAAGTGAATCATATCGAGAATCCGGACAAGTAATTACCTGTAGTCCTAACATTCCATTTTTCTTTAATAATTGTTGGCACTTTTTGAAATAGGTTTTCAAAAATTTGTGCCCTACTGCTTCTAACATTTCTATAGAAATAATTTTATCATACTCACCGGTAATATTACGATAATCTTCTAATCGAATTTCGATTTTATTTGTTAAGCCCTCTTCAGCAATTTTGTGTTCTACAAATTCAAACTGTTCTTTTGAAATTGTAATTGTTGTAACTTTACATCCGTAATTTTTTGCTGCATAGAATGCAAATCCCCCCCACCCACTTCCGATTTCTAAAATATGGTCTGTAGATTGTAATTGCATAATTCTACAAAGTCGTTCATATTTTGCTTTTTGTGCTTGCTCTAGTTCATAGTTTTCGTGGAATAATGGTGACCGTCCTTTAAAATAGGCAGAAGAATACGTCATTGTAGAATCTAAGAACAAACTGAAAAATTCATTATTTAAATCATAATGAGCAGAAATATTTTTTTTGCTTCCAATAATAGTATTAGAACGAACAAGATGCGAGATTCGATTTATAGTTTTTAAAAAATTCACTGGTAAGAGTTTTCTTTTGGAACCAGAAATTGACGGTGCATTATCTATATTAAGAAGAAACCACTTAATAACAGAGGTAAGATTATCAGTTTCCCAATCTCCATCAACGTACGATTCTCCAAAACCAATATCTCCATGCAATACACATTTTTTAAAAAATTTTGGATTGATAATATTAATTGTTGCTTTTATTGATGATGTTTCATTGCCTAAAGTAATAACTTTACTATTAGGTAAAATTAATCGCAAAAACCCTTGTTGCATTTCTGAAAGTACATTGAGTACAATTTTTTCGTATGATGAAATTCTTTTTACTGATGCTAAATAATTTTCTATTGATTGATAAATTATGTTTTCCATGAGTATACCTCTTTTTGCATATCTTTATTTTTTTCTTTTTTTAAATATGGAAGTTTTTTGAAATAGAGTTTTATTGCTTGCCAATGAATAAGTGTGATAACTTTTAATGTTATGAAAGGAAATTTACAAAGATAATAAAAAAGATAAAATGTATTTAACGTTTTTTTTATTCCGGCTAATGAACTGATAAAAAATTTCTCTCCATTTTTGTAATCATTGATATGAATAGCGAGTTTTTCATTCGGAATTGGAAGTATAAAATCAAACTCCGTATCTAATTCAATAAATGGAGAAACGTAAAAATATTTTTTTATTTTTTTTTGAAAAATATTTTCTTTCAAATCTTCTTTTTTTATAAGATAGGGTTTGAGTTCACGAAATGTATTTCCTACTTCTGGAATCGCACATAATGGCTCTCCTTTTTCATTAAAACAAAAATAGAATGAAACGGGATTAAAAACATATCCAAATGTTCGTAAATGTGTGAGCAACATTATTTTTCCATTATGAAAATCAATTCCATTTTTTTGTAAATATTCTTTGATATTTTCTTTAATGTTTTTGGATGAAAGAACAAGATGGTCTGTATCGCGAAAAGAAAAAATATTCCATGTGTTGCGGCTAATAAATGGTATTGATTTTGCGATTGTATCAATTTCATCAATATCAAGGTAGAACATAAATATTCTGTAATGAAATCGATTTTTTATTGGAGTAAATCGATAGTGCATTACAGTGCATTCGTATAAACACGAATTCAATTCCACACATCTTCTCCCAAAATTTTTTGCGATACTTCTATTGCTGAAGTGAATGCATCTTCATGAAAACCATAGTTACAATAACTTCCACAAAAATAAATTTTTCCGTTTTCATTGAGTTGCGATAATTCTTTTTGTGCATTGATTGCGGCAAGTGAAAAAATTGGGTGTTCGTACATTGTTTGCCACAATATTGCTTCTTGTTTGATTGGTTTTTGTGTATCTATAGAAATAAAGTACTCTTTTTTTTGCGAAACTTGCTGTAAATGGTTCATAGAATAAATTGTGGATGGAACTAATTTTCCATTTTCATCTTCTTCAATTCTATAATTCCACGATGACCATACTTTTTTGTTTTTTGGCATTACACTACTATCAGTATGAAGTGTTGCAACATTTTTTTGATACTGAAATGGTGAAAGTAATTTTCTTTCTTGCTCGGTTGGTTTTGCAAGCATTGCTAATGCTTCGTTTGCATGAGCAGCAATTATCACCATATCAAATTTTTTCTTCTCACCATTGGATGTTGTGAGTAACACTCCATCAGTTTCTTTTTCTACTTTTACAATAGATGTATTGGTGTGAATTTTTTCTTTGAATGGTGCAATAAGTTTTTCTCTATAGGTTTTGCTTCCATTAACAATGGTGTACCATTGATGTTGTGTATCTAATCCCAAAAATCCGTGATTGTAAAAAAATCTTATCAATGTTTTTGCAGGGAAATGGAGCATTGTATCTATTGGTGTAGACCATACTGCTGAACTCATGGGAATTAAATATTTATATAAAAAATCTTCTCCATAGTTTTTTTCTGCTACATATTCTGCGAGTGTATAAGAATCATATTGCTCGTTTTCTAAAATTTCTAAACTTTCTTTATTAAAACGATTAATTTGGAGAATCATTTTTACAAATGATGGTTTGAAAATATTTTTCCTCTGAGCAAAAATCCCATCTAATCCAGAACCACAAAATTCTAATCCCGAAGGTACGTGTTGCACACTAAAAGACATTGATGTTGGTTTTGTTGGGACTTCTAATTTTTCTATTAGTCGTATAAAATTTGGATAGGTTACTTTATTATAGACAATAAAACCAGTATCTATAGAAATGATATTTTCATATTCTTGAACAGGAATAGTATTGGTGTGTCCGCCAATGTAATTATTTTTTTCAAATATGGTGAGATTATATTTTTTGTGAAGAAAATATGCACATCCCATTCCCGCAATTCCTGTTCCAACAATGGCTATAGTTTTCATAACTTAAGGTCCAAACGGTGTAAAGGAAATACTTATAGT
>CALETH010000049.1 GCA_937920105.1 uncultured Bacteroidota bacterium | reverse complement strand
TTCATCCAAAATATTGGAGTGGGGTGGAAATTGTTCCCATAGTATTATTAGCCTATATTTTTTTGGGAATTGCAACCAATCTTTCTGCGGGATTATATATTCAGAAAAAAACCGGCTTAACTTCTGTGCATACTTTTGTTGGAGCAGGTGTAAATATTTTTGCAAATTATTTTCTTATTCCCATTTGGGGAATGTACGGTGCAGCGTTGGCAACATTGTTTGCGTACATTGCAATGGCAGTAACGTTATATATCATTTCCCGAAAAATTTATCCGATAGAATACGAATTTGTACGATTGGGAAAAATTATATTGTGTACAATAATTATTTATGGTAGTTTTGAATTGTTAGATTATAACAGTGGATTATTTCGTTGTGGATTGTTAGTGTTGTGGTTGGTGGGTTTGTGGGGAGTGGGATTTTTTTATAAGGGAGAAATACAGCGGTTGAAAAAGTTAGTGATAAAAAATTAGAAAACCGGGATTTTTAAATGCGTTATGAAAAACATAACTTCTCAAAACATCATTACTAAAATTGCGACATTACTTCATGATGCACGAAATACCATTGTCAGTAAAGTTAATCAAACAATGGTAATAACATATTTTGAAATTGGGAGAATAATAGTAGAAGAAGAGCAAAAGGGAAAAGAAAGAGCAAACTATGGAAAATATCTTATCAAAGAAATCTCCCGAAAACTTACCGCTGATTTTGGAAAGGGCTTTTCGGAAACCAATATCAAACAAATGCGTCAGTTTTACCTCACCTATGTAATTCGTCAGACACCGTCTGACCAATTCACATTAAGTTGGTCACACTATCTTAAATTAATGAGAATTGGTGATGAAAAAGAACGCAAATTTTACGAAATAGAATCCGCAAAAAATAATTGGAGTTTAAAAGAACTACAAAGACAGTTTGATTCTTCACTATACACACGACTTTCTTTAAGTAAAAACAAAAAACAAATTTTGGAACTTTCTACAAAAGGGCAAGTTTTAGAAAAACCAAAAGATGCAATCAAAGACCCTTATGTTTTAGAATTTTTAGGATTACCAGAACAATCCCACTATTCTGAAAATGAATTAGAAGAGAAACTTATAGATAAATTAGAACATTTTCTTCTTGAATTAGGAACGGGTTTTACATTTGTTGCAAGACAACAGAGAATATCTTTTGACGAAAAACACTTTAAAATAGATTTGGTATTTTATAATAGAATTTTAAAATGTTTTATTCTTGTTGATTTAAAAATAGGAGAATTGAAACATCAAGATATTGGACAAATGCAAATGTACGTCAATTATTACGATAGAGAAATGCGATTGGAAGGTGAAAATAAAACGATAGGAATAATTCTTTGCCAAGATAAAAATGAAGCAGTTGTTCAGTATACATTACCAGAAAACAATGAACAAATTTTTGCGAGTAAATATTTAACAATATTACCCAGCAAAGAAACCCTAAAAAAATTGTTAGAGAATAATGAAAAAAAGAAGTGAAGTGCTGAGGAAGTAAGGTGAAATAATTTTTTTCTAGTGGACCGTAGCGGGGTCGAACCGCTGACCTCCACACTGCCAGCGTGGCGCTCTCCCAACTGAGCTAACGGCCCTTTAAAATTATGAAGTAAGAATTAAGAAATATGAAAATTGTTTATCTGAAAATATCATAACAATCATCACACATCAGTGTTCTATCTTTACAATATACAAACCACCAACAAATTTGTCAATGCAAATTAAACAGACTTGTCAAGTTTTTAAAACTTGACAAGTCTCATACTAAAAAACAATGCCCAACATCTTTAAATTTAACGGATACAAACCCGTCATCCACGAAACATCATTTATCCATCCCAACGCAACAATAACGGGAAATGTTATTATTGGAAAAGATGTCTATGTTGGGCCTGGAGCAGCAATTCGTGGAGATTGGGGAGAAATTATTATTGAAGATGGTTGCAACGTGCAAGAAAATTGTACCATCCACATGTTTCCCGGAGTAACCGTAACATTAAAAACCAATGCTCATATCGGACATGGTGCAATTATTCACGGAGCAACGATTGGCAAAAATAGTTTAATTGGAATGAACGCCGTTATTATGGATAATGCTGTTGTTGGGGATGAATGTATCGTTGGAGCGTTGTGTTTCGTTCCAACCGAAATGCAAATTCCCAATCGAAAAATTGTTGTTGGTAATCCAGCAAAAATTGTAAAAGATGTAAGTGATGAAATGTTGGAATGGAAAACCGAAGGAACAAAACTCTATCAACAACTTCCTAAGGAATTATTTGCAACACTCAAACCCTGTGAACCATTACAAGAAATTCCAAAAGAACGTCCTAAACAAGAAATGAATTACAAAAGTTGGGAAAAGAAAAAATAAAATTGTTGTATTGTCATTCCCGCGAAAGCGGGAATCCACGTCAGACGAGAGATTAGGTGTTTTTAGATTCCCACTAAAAACATGTGGGAATGAC
>CALETH010000048.1 GCA_937920105.1 uncultured Bacteroidota bacterium | reverse complement strand
TCTAAATATAAAGTTATCATTGATAATTGACCATTGGATATGTATATTAAAATCTTGTTTATTATAGGTTAACAATATGCAGAAACGACATAATAATAATATTTATGAAATGGATTCCCTACTCTCACTTTCAAAATTCTGAAGACCATATTTCCAATCTTTATAAAGATTATCTCACCAATTTTGATGCACTTCGTCATTATTATACAGCAACATATAGAGAAAAAACTGGTTGGGAAAAAATTATCAATCACACACTTTCTCGTTCAATTAATCGTTCGGCTTTGGTTCGTGTCTTGCATCACTATAATAAAGAACACCAATGCGGAATCAAAACATTAGCCAATATTGATTTATTGCATGATGAAAATACTTTGGCTGTTGTTACCGGGCAGCAATTAGGTATCTGCACTGGACCACTTTACACTATCTATAAAACTATTACTGCTATAAAACTTACTCAACAACTTTCTCAAAACTTTCCCAACTATAATTTTGTTCCTATTTTTTGGTTAGAATGTGAAGACCACGATTTTGAAGAAATCAATAAACTTTCATTTATCAATAATGCTAATGAAATAACAACATCACACTATCTTCTTGAAGGAAAACCATTAGAAAAAAATCTTGGTGCTGTTGGAAATATTACTATTGATAATTTCATCACTCAGTTTTTTACTGAAATGGAACAATCATTTCAAAAAACAGAATTTACTACTCCACTTTTTGATATGATACAAAGTTATTACAAATCCGGAAATACATTTTTGCAATCTTTTGTCGGATTTATGAATCGTTTGTTTGAAGATGACGGATTGATTTTTCTGAATCCTAACACACCAGAATTAAAGAATCTTGCAAAACCATTATTCAAAAAAGAATTAGAATCCGTTACTGAAGTTAGTAAAATTGTTATCAAACAAAGTGCAGAATTGGAAGAACAATATCATGCACAAATAAAAGCAAAAGCAGTCAACTTATTTATGTTTCACAAAGGCGGACGTTATGCAATTGAACCAAGTGAAGATGGAACATATTATCTGAAAAATACTCGTCAACGATTTTCGCAAGAAGAATTACTTAATCTTGTAGAAAAATCTCCAGAGATTTTTTCTCCCAATGTTGTCATGCGTCCTTTATATCAAGATACACTATTACCAACGGTTGGATATATTGCCGGACCTTCTGAGATTGCGTACTTTGCTCAACTACAACCTGTGTATGATTTTTTTGGAATGACAATGCCAATCATTTATCCACGTGCAAGTGTTACGATTGTAGAAGAAAAAGTGAAAAAGGTGTTAGAAAAATTTCAGTTAAATATTTTGGAATTTTTTGGTGATGTAGAACCGTTGTTAGCAAGAATTGCAGAACAAGTTTCCGAAGTTAAAGTGGATAATGTTTTTTTACAACTTCACACAAATTTTAGCGAAGCATTAAAAGAAGCACAATTTGGTATTACTCAAATTGACCCAACATTGGATGGGACATTAAAAACAACGCAAGCAAAAATAGAATCTCTTTTGACTGTATTAAAAGAAAAAACACAAAAGGCACAACAACAAAAACAAGATATTTCTTTACGGCAAATTCAAAAAGCAAGTTTGTATCTTTTTCCAAAAGAAAATTTTCAAGAACGCGAATTGAATGTTCTCTATTTTATGAATAAGTACGGATTAGAATTTGTTCAATGGATAAGTGGTGAAATTGATATCAATCATTTTCAACATCAACTTATTGAGATTTGAGTTTTATGTAAAAAAACTAGTCATTCCCGCATGTTTCCCGAATAAAAACTTTTCGGGACAGGTTTAGCGGGAATCCAGATGTTAACTATTTTAAAACGTGGATTCCTGCTTTCGCAGGAATGACAAACCCCAATTCTTACATAAATTATCAATGAATTATTTGAAATGGATAACTCAAGGTTAATTCCACTCCAGTTGAATGGTCTGCAGCAGAAAAATTAAATACACTCATTAGTTTGCAACGCAAAATTTCAGAAGAAGTTTCAATTCCAAATTTCCCATTCCACAAATTACGAACTCCTACGCCTTGATGCCCCACTCTTCCCGAAATTTCTGTAATAAACGATGTATATGTATTAAGAAAAATTTTATTTTGAATTCCCAACACAATAACATCATGTTGTGAACTTACTAATGTTGGGTCTTCAAGAATACCAAGTCCGAAATTTCCCGTCCACTCCATTCCCAACAAATATTTTTGCAATAAAAATAAAGAATAAAAATTTGTTACATCTAAACCCAAACCGGATTCATTACTTGTATTTGGTAATTGCACACCAAAACGAAATGACAAATTGAAATTTGAATTTTCTTCTCGTAAAAGAAGAAACTTTGTCCATAAAGTAAAATCCCCAGCATCCGTCATAACAGGACCTTTTTTTACAATATTACTATTAAATGCTTTTTCTCGCTGATGAATTTTAAGAATATTGAAAACAGTTCCATCAAATTGTAATTCCACACAACCATCGTATGAAAATCCAAAACGAAGATTTCCTATTTTTAATAAATTTCCTTCTAATCCTGAAAGCGGGTATTGCTGATTTACAAAATGTGAAATTCCTACACTCACATTTGCACTTCCGGCAGAAATAATTGTCGGCGGTTCTACTGGAATTGGTGTTTGTTGACTATAAGAAAAGTTTATATTCATAATAAAAAATAATAGAAAACAATATCGCCTTTGCATATCCCACCCCACTATTGTTGTTTATTATTTATACGGATGAGAAAGCAATGACCCTTTGGATTTTCCTACGAGACTTGTCAAATTTTAAAAACTTGACAAGTCTGTTTTTTTTAACTTTGTGGCGGAAGAATATTTTGTGAAGAAGATTGTTGAAGTTTTGTTTCGAAAGTATCTAATTTACGTGCAGAGTCATCATATTTGTTTTTTGCATTGGTTAAATGTTTTCCTACTGTTTCAAAATCTTCAGAAAATTTTTGCAAATCTCCTTGAAGACGTGCAAGATTTTGTATGATTTCTTTCGCACTTTTTTCTACTTCCATTCCTTTAAAGCCCAATGCAATAACATGAAGTTGCGGATATAATGTATTTGGTGAAACAGAAAATACTCTACGAGAAGCAGCATACTCATATAATTCATTTTTATTATCAAATAGTTCATTTTTAATGATAGTTTCATAATAAATATTTTCTGCGGGAATATACATTAAAGCAAAATCAAACGTTCCTTCATCTTGAAGAATATATTTTTGAGCAATGGCATCAATGTGTTTTTTAACATCATTCACAAAAAGTTTATAGAATGATTTTTTTTCTGCATCATTTTGTGCATCAATCATTTTTCTAAAATTTTCTAATGGAAATTTTGCATCGATGGGAATAATTCCATTCGCTGTACGAATAATTGCATCAACTAAACTTCCATTGCGAAAACGATGTTGCGTTGCATAACTTGTTGCGGGAAGAATTTGTTTCAATAAATCTTCCAACATCAACTCACCAAGTCCGCCACGCAATTTTGGTGCTTTTAATAAATTTTCTAATTGGGTAACGCTACTTCCTAATTGTTTCATTTCTTCTGTTGCCTGCAAAAGTTGTCCTTGACTTTTTTGTAAATCTCCAATCACTTTTGCAGCATTATCTAATCTACTTCCAATAGTACTGGTTTGTGCAGAAAGCTGTTGGTTCATTTGTTCTGTTGTTTTTTGCACGGATTGCGTTACAAGTAATAATTGCTGATTAAGATTTTCTGTGGTGGATTGAAAACTTTTGAATAATGTATCTGTTGTATCTTTTAAATCACGAGAAACAGAATCTGTAGTATTTTTTAAATTTTGCGAAACTTCGCCTCGCAACGCTTCTATCTGCTGCTGAATCAACATTGCTGTTTGCACTGGTTGTTCTGTTGTTGATTTTTTTGTTGCAATGTATATCAACAAACTAATAATGATTATTCCGATAACTATAATAAAGATGAGTTCCATAATTTTAAATTATTTTTTAAAGATGCTGACATTCGTCAGCATGACGAAATGAAAATAACATGATTTTAATTTTTCAAAAAGAAAATACTTATTACGATAATTAATAATGAATACTGAAGAATGTACGCATACTTCATATTTTTTCGTTTTACTGTATGCCAAATATAGACAATCACAAACATTACTACGAGAAGGGCGACCGTCATTCCAAATACTTCTGCTACAGTACGGGTTTTTCCAATGATTGAAGAAATGCTTTTATCATTAAAAAATAATCCATAAATCACTAAAAGATGTCCTGCATATCCAACCAAAGATTCTTTTCCAAAAAGAGAAACGGTATTTTTTGAATTATCAGAAAAATTTTTATAAATCAACCCAACTAATAAAATCCACACAATAGCACAACGAATGAAAAAAAATAATGGATTTGTTCTCCAAAAATATTCTTGTGGATAAATATTGAATGGAAGTAACATACATAAACACAAAACACTTATCCCTCCAATTCCCCACCACATACTTTTATAAAATATTTCTTTAGAAGAATATTTTTGTAATAATAGTGAAATTATTTTTTGAGAAATTCCTCCCAGCAATACAAAACCCATCCATGGGAAAATTGGAAATTGTGAACCTTGTATTCCATCAAAATACATACCAATTGGAATCAAGAAAAATGTAGAAATTTTATTTTCCCAAATTATTGGTGCAAGAAAAATTATTGCTATGCTTAATATTCCTAATACATAATAAAAATATTGTTGTTTTCGTAGAACAACAATAAGAAACAGCATTAATAATAGGGAAAATGCTATACAATATAATACATCAACTTTCCAAAAAGGAAGCCAACTTTGTGCATCGGCATTCAACACTCGTTGAAGTGAAAAAAATGGAATATGTAATGCGTATCCAACTAACCAAATGTGAAAAATTCTTTTTACTTGTTTTAATAATTGCGAGTTGCCTGCAAGAAAATCATTCCATTTTTTTTCTGCATTGAGTGCAAATGTGTAACCCGCAATGAAAAGAAATGCTGGTGCAACAATTCCATTAATAAAATTGAGGATAGAAAACCACCACGTCTCACGCAATTCGGGAAGCATGAATGCATTCACAACGTGAGTTTCTATCATTACCACAACTGCAATTCCGCGAAAAATATCAATATAGGTATAACGTTGCATTATTGAATACAAAATTACAATACTAAAATGGGTAATCTTTATTTAATGATGTATTTACGCTAATATCAAATTCTTTCCATACATTTCTAATTTTTCCAAGAAAATCTTCTGAAAGATTTTTTAATGAAAGAATTTTCCAGTTTAATTTTTGTATATGACTTAAATGTTCATAGATAAACCTTTCTGAAAGTTTCTGCTGTAAAATAATAAACCACCAATCTACTTTATTTTCAAATTCATCAATAAATTCCTCTGATAGATTTTGATAAAAAGATATTAACTTCCAATTCAATTT
>CALETH010000047.1 GCA_937920105.1 uncultured Bacteroidota bacterium | reverse complement strand
CCCTTGATTAGCACTACCTGTACTAAATGTTGATTGACCAAATACTGTATCTGCCGTTGGGTTTGTAGTTACTTGTGAAGCAGATTTGAATTTTATAACACGATTGTTATTTTCTTCAGCAACATATAAAGTATCATTATCTAATCCTAATCCTTGTGGATTACGCATTTTTATATTTGTATTCCCAAAAGTAACAGTGGTAAAATCAACTTGCCCAAATATTGCATTGGCTGCAGGTCCATTAGAGTTTATTAAATTTGCATTATTAAAGCGTAAAACTCTATGATTATTTTTATCTGCTATATATAAATTTCCATTCGCATCAACAGCAACTGCACTGGGAGAACTTAATGTATTATTGTCTGCAGTTGTACCTCTATTAGCAAGAACACTAACAAAATCTGTTTGTCCGAATACAATTTCTGCCTGTGGATTGTTAACTTCTATAGAATCCAAAGAAAATCGTAAGACACGATGGTAAAAATTATCCGCTACATACACTTTTCTGTGTGCTTCATCTATGGCAATTGAAGTTGGTCTATTCATACCTGACTGTGTTGGATTAGCGGTACCTGTACTAAAATCACTTTGTCCCCACACATTGCTTGCGGTGGTAGAGATTTGTGCATTGGTTGTTGCTGCTACTAATAATAGTGTCAACAACATAAAAATTGTTTTGAGATTGTTTTTCATAAAGGTTTTTCTCCTTGTGAATTGTGAATTGTGAACTGAGTATATCGAATTTATTTGAGAATATCAAGATGATGTACTATGGATTATATGAATTATGGTAGTAAAAAAAGGACGGATTTGCATTTCGTATGAGCGGAACAAGTCCATCCCATCACTACACATTGGACTAAAGTCCAAAATATTTTGGTAGTTTCTCTTTCCACGACCTAAAGGTCGTGGCTATTTATCATTTATACTCATCTACTTATCTACTCCATTACTTATCTACTTTCATCCCAATCACCGCCAGCATTCTCCCTGCTTTTTCTTTATCACAACGATAAGAATGATATGTTTTTGATGAACATATTGTGCAATCAGGATGAATTTCAATATTATTTTCTAAAACTCCGCTTTCTACTAATTGTTCAACATTTGCAGATGGTACATCTAACAAAAACTTATCGTCACTTCTTTCTTTCAAAAATTTTGAAGAGAATTCTTGTGCAACATCTTTTTCTACTTCATAACAACATTTTCTGGCAGAAGGTCCAATAAACGCAATAAGATTTTTTGGATTTATGAAATACTGCTTTTCCATCATTTCAATAGTTTGAGAAACTATTTTTCCCACTGTTCCCCGCCAACCTGCATGAACTCCAGCAATGGTTTGTGTTACAGAATCAAAAAGCATAACGGCATTACAATCTGCAACACTGATTGCAAGAAAAAGATTTTTTGTATTGGTGATTAATGCATCTGTATTTTTATATTCTCCAGCAGAATTTACTGAACAAATATTGGTTGTATGATTTTGGATTGGAAATGCAATTTGTGATTGAGAGATTTCTAATCCTGAAAAAAATCTTCTTCTATTTTCTTCCACATTTTTTTGTTCATCACCAACAGTAAAACTCATATTCAATCCATATTTTTCTGGACTCACTCCACCATTGCGTGTACTCATCCCAAAAATAAGATTTGAATAGGAAGAAATTTTTTTTGATTGAATGATTTGCATGTTTTTACTTTCGAGGGACAGAACATTGTTCTGTCCCTACAAAATTTATTTCTTTGGTTCCATGGTTATCACAGGTAAAATCATTTCTTCCATAGAAATTCCACCATGTTGAAAACTATCTCTATAGTGAGCAAGATATTTATGATAATCTGTTGGATAGACAAAATAATAATCTTCTTTTGCAATAATATAGTTAATTGTAATACCTCGTTGCGGCAACTTATAATCTTTCGGATTTTTTATATAGACGGATTGTTTTTCATCGGATTTCAAATTGCGTCCGAATTTGTATCGTAAATTTGTGGAGGCCTCTTTATCTCCAACAACTTTTGAACCACGCATACAACGTATACTTCCGTGGTCTGTAGTAACAACAATTTTCACATCTTTTTTTGTTGCGAGAAGTTGAAACATTCCCAACAATGATGAATGCTTAAACCACGAATCAGTAAGTGAACGATATGCAGATTCATCAGGAGCAATTTCTTTTAATAAATTGCTATCAGAACGTCCATGAGCAAGCATATCAACAAAATTTACTACAATGGCAGTCAGTCTATTACTGGTGTAAGAAAGAATATTTCCTTGTAATTGTTTTCCAAAATCTGTGTCAATAACTTTAATATATTTTGGTTCTGGTTTTAACGTTATTCTTTTTCGTTCTAATAATTTTTGTAAGAAATGATGTTCATATTTATTATGACTGGATTCATCATCTTCTCCTTTTTGCCATAAATCGGAAAACATTCTTTCCATATCTGCTGGAAATAATCCGCTAAAAATTGCGTTGCGTGAATATGGTGTTGCTGTGGGAAGTATAGAGTAATGATACTCTTTTTTCATGGTATAAAGTTCACGAAGATATTCTTCCATAATCAACCATTGGTCTAAACGAAGACAATCTATCACAAAAAAGAAAACAGAATTTTTCTCTTCTTTTAATAATGGAAGAACATATTCATTTATAATATCTACAGAAAGTAATGGACCTTCCTCTCTATTTTGCAACCAATGTGGATACGAACGTTCTATGAATTTACAAAATTCCGTATTACATTCTCGCCATTGATTAGTAAGTGTTTCTCTCAATCCTACTTCGGGATGTTTATCTAATTCACGGTCCCAATTCACCAACTTACAATATAATTCTACCCATTCTTCTGCATTGAGTGGATTTAACAATGCACGAGATATGGAACTAAATTCTTCAATATAATTTTTAGAAATTTGTACGCTTTGAATTTTTTTTGTTTCTAAAAATTTTTTACAGACTAATAATATTTGACTTGGATTAACGGGTTTGATTAAGTAGTCTGAAATTTTTTCTCCGATAGCATCTTCCATTAATGTTTCTTCTTCATTCTTTGTTACCATCACTACAGGAATTTCCGGAGAAATTTCTTTGATTGCAGAAAGTGTCTCCAGACCTCCTTTTCCAGGCATCATTTCATCAAGAAAAACCAAATCGTAATTTTTCTTTTCTACCATTGCAATGGCATCATCTCCATTAGGAGCAGAATCTACGGTGTATCCTTTTTCAGAAAGAAGAAGAATGTGTGGACGTAAAAGTTCAATTTCATCATCAACCCAAAGTATTGTTCCTTTATTATTATTTACCATAGTATCATTCCTTTATCATAAAATATTTTTCTTTATTCAAAATACATATTGAAGCAGCGATATGCAAAAGTATATATCACAATTGCTTGGACGATGGTCAATTGTAATTCGTTCCACACATAATAAAAAAGGATTCCGTTTTAACGGAATCCTTTTTGGGGTAGTTTTACTATTTATCTTTCAATCTTGAAAATCTTGGTCAACACGAAGAAATAATTTTCACAAACGAATCCACGTCTAAACATGCTCCACCAACTAAAGCACCATCAATATTGGATTGAGAAAGTAAATCTTTTGCATTTTCCGGTTTTACACTCCCTCCATATTGAATAACAATTTTTTCCGCAATTTTTTGGGAAAATTGTTTTGCAAGAAGAGTGCGAATAAGTTTATGCACTTCTTCTGCCTGTTGTGGTGTCGCCGTTTTTCCGGTACCAATTGCCCATACTGGTTCATAAGCAATAATAGAATGTTGAATTTCTTTTTCTGAAAATCCAGCAAGCACTTCTGTAATTTGTGTGGTGATAATTTTTTCTGTGAGATTATTTTCTCGCTCCTGCAAAGTTTCACCAACACAAATAATTGGAGTAATGCCTACAGAAAAAAGTTTTTTTGCTTTTTGATTTACATGATGATTTGTTTCTTGATGATATTGTCGTCGTTCAGAATGTCCGATAATACAATATGTACATCCAACAGATTGTAACATTGTTGCAGAAATTTCACCAGTGTAAGCACCATCATCATGAACAGAAACATCTTGTGCAGATAATTTCAGTGAAGTTCCACTAATATTTTGACGAACTACATAAAGTGATGTATATGGCGGACAAAGAATAACTGTTACTGTTGACGAAATAGTTTTTTTTTGTAATTCACTGATGAAACGAATTGTTTCATCAATATCCTTATTCATTTTCCAATTTCCGGCAATAACTTTTGAACGCATCATACTTAAAATTGAGAATCTTCGTTAATCGCAGTTATTTCTTTTGGCAAGGTATCAGTTCCTTCACGATGAAATTCTATTACTTCCCACGGACATGCCCACACACATTTTCGACAATTTGTGCAGCGTTCTTCTATAATAGAAATTTTTGATTCCATTAATTCAATCGCATCTTCGGGACACACTCCTACACAACAACCGCAATAATCACATTTTCCGGGACGTATATGAATCATCAAATATGGTTTTGGCATAAATTCTATTTTCTTATTGAATGGATAATAATTCTATTTCAAAAATAAGCGTTGCATTGGGTGGAATAATTCCACCACCTGCACCATGTTCTCCATATCCTAATTCTGCTGGAATAGTAAATTTTGTTTTTTCACCAACTTTCATTGTTTGAAGCGCTTCATCCCAACCACGAATGACTTCCCCCACTCCAACTTGGAATGAGAATGGTTCTTTACGGTCTCGTGAACTATCAAACTTTTTTCCGTTTTCTAACCAACCAGTGTAATGCACAGTAACAATATTTCCTTTTTTTGGAGTTGCACCGTTTCCTTGAACAATAATTTCTGAAGAAATTTTTCCCATATTTTTATTACATCCTATAATACATGTTATGATAAAAAGAAAAGAAATTTTTTTGAACATAATTCTATAAAATAATAAACCCTTCGTAAGAAAAAATCTTTGAAGGGTTCACAAAATAGTAAGTAAAAATTATTTTCCACCAAGAATTGCATCTTTAGCAGCTTTTGCTACTCTAAATTTTACAACTTTTTTTGCAGGAATTTGAATTGTTTCACCTGTTGCTGGATTTCTTCCCATACGTGCTTTGCGTTGTACGAGTTTAAGTTTTCCAAGACCCGGAATCACAAATTCATTTTTTGCTTCTTTGTATGCAAGTTTTGCCAATTCATCAAAAATTTCACCAACATTTTTTTTGGTGAGGTCAAATTTTTTTGCGAAGTGGTCTACAACTTGTGACTTTGACATGGATTTTGCCATTGTAAAACTCCTTAAAATAAATGAGTAAAATATTATGAATTAAAGAAAAATGTTGTAAAATATAGATATTTTGTTATCAAAAAACAACTTTTATTTTGATAAAATTTTACATTTTTACTTCTTCATAGATTTTAATAATATTATTAGTCAATATAGTGATATCAAATTTCTGAACTGCTTTTTTTCTTGCAGCAATTCCAAATTGCTTTTGCTTTTCTGGAGATTGTAACAACATTTCAATTTTATGAAATAAATCTGTTGCATTTTTTGGTTCAAAAAAATAACAATCTACTCTATCAGTAGCAATGTCTAAAATACCATCTGCATTTGCACACACTGTTGGTTTTGCCATTGCAAATGCTTCAACAAGTGCAATGCCAAATGCCTCTGCTCGTGAAGGAAAAACAAAAATATCCATCGCGGCTAATACTTCGGGAACATCTTTTCTAAATCCAGTAAAAATTACTTTTTCTCCAAGAATATTTTTTGCCATTTGTTGAATTGTTGCAGCATATTCATCTTCTCCTCTGCTGGCTTCTCCAACAATCAGAAATTTTACATTGTGATATTTTTCTAAAAGCAATTTTGCAGATTCAATAAATTCTTCATGTCCTTTTCCGGAACTCAACCGTGCCAGCATACCAATAACTATTTCGTCGTCTTTTATGAAAAATTCATTGCGAATTTTTCTACTATCATATTTTTCAGGATTAAATTTTTCTGTATCAACACCATTATGTAATAAACGAATTTTTTCCGCAGATAATGGTGTTGTATCTGCTAAATTTTTTTCTATGATTTTACTAATTCCTAATGCTAACGTTACTCTCTTATAAATCCATTGATGAAGTATATCTTTTTTGATGATAAATGAACCTAATTGCTTTGTTAAAATAAGCGGAATGTTTAAACGAAATAATTGTAACGCCGGAACGATGCACCACAAATCTTTAGAAAATTGTGTATGAATGACATCATACTTTTTATGTTTTAATAATTTTCCTAAACGAAGAATTTGAATGGGATGAACGTAACTAAAAATTTTGAAGGTATGAGTGAGAAGATTTTTTTTCTTTGCTTCATGAAAAATTTTGGAATTGGGATAGCAGAGAAATTCAACTTCAATGTTTCTTTCTTGCAATTTTGCAGCAGCGTCTACCGCAAACATTTCCATTCCACCCCAACTTTGGGAAAAGCAAGAATAAAGAATTTTCATGGAAGTTTTTTAGGAATGTGGAAGTGCTTTTTTTCCAATATCACTTCGGTAGTATGCACCATCAAAAGTAATTTTTTGGACTGCACTATAAGCGGTTTTAATTGTTTTAGAGAGTTGATTTTCGTATCCAATTGCTGTTACACCAAGAACTCTACCACCGGAAGAAAGAATTTTCTCCGCTTCTTTTTTTGTTCCTGCATGAAACACAATGACACCATCTTCTGAAGAAATTTTTTCTAATCCATGAATAATTTTTCCCACTTCGTATTTATCAGGATAACCACCAGAAGCCATCACTACACACACTGCTGAAGCGGAATGAAAATGAATTGGTAACAGTGTAGAAAGTGTTTCATTAGTACATGCTAAAAAAATTTCTGCAATATCTGCATCAACCAATGGAAGAACAACTTGAGTTTCCGGGTCTCCAAAACGACAGTTGTATTCCATAACTTTTGGACCATCTTTTGTGAGCATTAATCCAATAAAAAGACAACCTTTGTATATTCGTCCATCATTTTTCATTCCATTTAACGTTGGAATAATAATTTCTTTTTCTATTTTTTCTACAATTTCTGGTGTGATAATTGGCGCTGGTGCGTACGCTCCCATTCCTCCGGTATTTTTTCCTTTATCTCCATCAAAAATTCTTTTGTGGTCTTGTGCTGCAGGAAGTATTGTGTAGGATTTTCCATCCGTTAATACAAAAACCGATGCTTCTTCTCCGTCTAAAAAATTTTCGATTACAATAGTTTTTCCAGCATTGCCTAAAATATTATTTTCAAAAAAATCTTGCAAAACATTGAGGGCTTCGTTGGTATTTTGACAAATGACGACTCCTTTTCCTGCAGCAAGTCCATCCGCTTTGAGAACTATGGGAAATTGTTGTTTGAGAATATATTCTTGTGCTTCTTTGTGTTGGGTGTGAAGAAATATTTGGTAGGATGCAGTGGGAATGTTGTAGCGTTGCATAAAATTTTTTGCGTACGCTTTACTTCCTTCTAATTCTGCAGCGAGTTTGGATGGTCCGAAAATTCGTAATCCGTTTTTTTCAAAAACATCAACAATACCCTTTACTAATGGAATTTCTGGACCTATAACTGTTAAATCAATGGTATTTTTTTTTGCAAACAGTAATAGTGATTCAATATCATCAATAGCAATGGGAATATTTTCTGCGATTTTTTCTATTCCGGCATTTCCGGGTGCACAAAAAATTTTTTGCACTTTTGAACTTTGTTGTAATTTCCACACTAATGTGTGTTCACGTCCGCCAGAACCGATGACAAGTATTTTCATTAAAAATATTATTTAATTTTTAATCTTGATTGTCTATATTTTTCTATTGGTGATGCTATATATTTATTTAAAAAATAAGAAACAATGATTGTTATTAATGCGATAATCCATCCTTTGTTTAAAGGTATGAATGTCAGTTCACGACAAATTGCCGCAATTAAAATATGAGAAATATAAACTGGGTAAGATAATTCTCCAATTTGATTATCTAAT
>CALETH010000046.1 GCA_937920105.1 uncultured Bacteroidota bacterium | reverse complement strand
CTTCTGTTGATTGAGCTGTCGACTCTGTTGCTGTTTGTTCGTTTTGTTTACAACCTATGGCAATAAATAAACTTGCCAATAACAATGTTTTAATTGATTTTTTCATAATAGATACTTTTTTATATACTTTCAAAGTATACATACAAAGTACCTAATTATGAAACTGTTATTTTATGAGTGCAATCATAATAATGGAATATTTTTAACTTTTTTTATAGAACACTGATTATTGTAAGATTATTATGATAGATTAAGATTTATAAAACCATCATCAAGTTTTTCATGGTTATCCCTTAATCCTAAAAATCATAGTCAAAATCACGGTTTACCTTCCCTTAATCCATTCTTCTGCAATTTGCACAGCATTCGTTGCAGCACCTTTGCGAAGATTATCGGCAACAATCCACATATTCAAACCATTTTTTACTGTTTCATCACGACGAAGTCTTCCAACAAAAACATCATCTTTATCATGAGCATTAATTGGCATTGGATATACTGAATTTTTTGGGTCATCTTGTACAGTGATACCAGGAGCATCTGCTAAAATTTTTCTTACTTGCTCAAGTTCATAAGGTTTTTCAAATTCTACATTTACTGATTCACTATGTCCGCCAATGGTTGGAACGCGTACACAGGTTGCACTTACTTTTATAGACATATCACCCATAATTTTATGAGTTTCTCTCATTAATTTATGTTCTTCTTTTGTATAACCATCATCAAAAAATTCATCAATATGTGGTAAGGCATTAAACGCAATGGGATGAGGAAATTTCACATTCTCAACATTTTCATTTTTTACTTCTTGCATTAATTGGTCATATCCTTTTTTCCCCGCACCAGTAACTGATTGATAGGTGGAAACAACAACACGTTTAATCGTAAAATTATCATGAAGTGGTTTTAGTGCAACCAACATTTGAATAGTAGAACAATTTGGATTAGCAATAATTTTTTTCTTGGCGTGAAAAATATGATAACGATTCACTTCAGGAACAACGAGAGGAACATCATCATCCATACGGAAAGCACTACTATTATCAATAACCAACATTCCATTTTGTGCAGCAATAGGAGCATATTCTTTACTAATAGCAGCACCAGCAGAAAATAATGCAAACTCCACATTCTTTTGTGATAGTGCTTCTTTAGAAAGTGGTGCAACACTATATTCTTTTTTTCTAAAAATAATTTCGCTCCCAATGGAACGTTCCGAAGCAAGAGGAATAAGTCTTCCTACGGGAAATTTTCTTTGTTCCAGCACCTGAATCATTTTTCTTCCAACCATTCCCGTTGCACCAACAACAATAACGTCATATAATTTCATAATAAAACCTCATCAAATTATTATTTTTTAAATACATAGTTTTTACTTTAAGAATTACAATATACAAGAAAGTTAGAAAAGAATAAATGATTTTTGATTATCATTGATTTTCAAACGCAATTGGAGTATATTTTCAGATTATTGTTCAAAAATATTATTTATTGAGGAGTAGTTTTTATTATGGCAATTATGAATAAAATGCGGGAGAAAATGGCACTCATTCTTATTCTCCTTGTAATAGCATTTATTATTACAATTATTTTCGAATGGGGGATGGATTATTTAGGTCTTCGCTCAAAACAAAAAGATGTTGTTGGTATTATAGATGGGAAAAAAATTCGTTATCAAGAATTTTCTGATATGCTGAAACGAGAAGTTGATGCACAAAAACAACGTACACAAAAAGAACCTGATGAAAATACTGTTCAACAAATTCGTGAACAACTATGGAATTCTCTTGTTACACAAATTTTGATAGAAAAAGAAACAAAAAAATTAGGGCTTTCGGTAACAGATGAAGAAGTGCGAGATGTTCTCACAGGAGAAAATCCACCGGAATTTTTAAAACAAAACTTTATTGATTCTACTGGAAGATTTGTTCGTGAAGCATACGATAATGCTATTCGTGACCCACGCAATAAAGATATTATGGTACAAGTTGAAGCAACCATCCGCCAGCAACGATTGATGGAAAAAATGCAAAGTATCATTCTTTCTTCTGTGCGTACAACACCATCAGAATTGGAAGAAAAATTTTATGAACAAAATGTAAAGATAGATGCACAATATGCTTTTTTTGATGCCCAACGTTTTGTTACTGATGATGCAGTTTCTGTTTCCGAAGATGAAATCAAAAAATTCTACAATGAAAATCAAAAAGAATTTTCAACACAAGCAAGCCGCAAATTGAAATATGTTCTTTTCAGCAATCAGCCAACAGCACAAGATTCTGCTGATGTAATGAATGAACTTAATGCAATTCTTCAACGAGCAAAATCCGGAGAAAATTTTGTAGACTTGCAAAAAATGTATTCTGAAAATCCTTCAGAACCAGCATTCTTCAAACATGGAGAGTTAAGTCCTGCAAAAGAAAATATAGTATTCCAAGCAAAAGTTGGTGATGTGGTAGGTCCAATTTATGATAACGATGGAATTCATCTTATAAAAGTATTAGAACAAAAAAACGGAACTGAACCATACATCAAAGCAAGTCACATTTTACTTTCCCTTCCAACACCAGAAAAAGAAGCCGAAACAAATACACTTGCAAAAGAAATTATTGCTCGAGCAAAAAAGGGAGAAAGTTTTGCTGCATTAGCACAGCAATATTCCACAGACCCGGGTTCTGCTTCGCAAGGGGGAAATTTGGGATGGTTTGGCAAAGGACGAATGGTAAAACCATTTGAAGAGGCAGCACTAAAAGGAAAGGTTGGAGAAATTGTTGGACCTGTTAAAACACAATTTGGTCTTCACATTATAAAAGTTGAAGGACGTGATAATAGAGAACTTAAATTAGCAGATATAGTTTTATCGTTAAAAGCAGGAAGCGAAACTCTTAACAAAGCATCACAAAATGCACAAGATTTTGCTTACCTTGTAAAAGATGGAAAATTTGAAAATCATGCAAAAGAATTAAATGTTGAAGTAAAAGAAACTGGGGAGTTTCAAAAAGGTGGAGTTGTTTCGGGAATTGGCTTTAACGAATCCATCAACAAATTTGCGTTTAATAATGACCTTGATGATATCAGTGAAGTGTACCAAATAAGCAGTGGGTATGTTGTGTGCAAAATTTCTGAAGTAAAAAAAGAAAGTGTAAAACCATTGGATGAAGTAAAAGAAAGTATTAAATTTCGTCTTCTTCGTAAAAAGAAAATAGAAAAAGTGCAAGAAATTGCTGCACAAAAACGTTCTACACTTTCTGATAATGCAAGTTTGCTCACCTTACCAACTGTGGATTCAAAAATTACTGCAGATAGTACCGGACAGTTTTCACCAACAGGTATTATTCCCAAAGTGGGGAGAGAATTTGCATTTACTGATGCAGCAAAAACTTTAGAAATTGGAAAAGTATCTCAACCAATTATTGGGACAAGGGGATATTATTTGATAAAAGTATTAAGTCGTACACCGTTTGATAAAGCGGCATTTGATGCACAAAAAAATGTTTTGTCTGCACAACTTGTTCAACAAAAGAAACAACAATTTATTGGTGAATGGATTGAGAAATTAAAAACTCAAGCAGATATTGAAGATAATCGCGACCAGTTTTTTAGATAAACATCCTTGCCGTTTGCGGCGAGATATTTGATTTTGTCATTCCGCACTTGATGCGGAATCCATCTCGTGGATTCCCGCTTTCGCGGGAATGACGACACAAGCGTCGGGTATTAAACCCAAAAGAGAATAAAATATTTTACAAAGTATTATACAAAAAAAGCGAATCTCGACATATTGAGATTCGCTTTTTTCTTTTTGCAGCAGTATTATTTTTTCTTCTTCACTACAATCTTTTCAAACATTGGATGAACTATTTTTCCTTGATAGGTTATCAAACAACTTTTGATAATTTCGTCATCTAATGGTAAATTCATTTCTTTTTTTTCTTTATTCCAAAATTCTTCAATCAAATTGGTAAGATTATTTCCATACATTTGACTTGCATCTGCAGCAACATGAGATGGAATATTATGCAAACCAATGATTTTTACTCCATTGATTTCTATCACAGAATCAGATTTTGTACCTTCAACATTTCCGCCAGTTTCAATTGCTAAATCTACAACAACACTTCCCGGTTTCATTGAATTCACCATTTCTTTTGTAATAATGCACGGTGCTTTTTTTCCAAAAATTTGAGCAGTCGTAATTACTACATCTGCTTGTGAACAATATTGTTTTAACACAGTACGTTGTTTTTCTAATTGTTCTGTTGTTAATTCTTTTGCATATCCATCTTTTGTTTGTCCTGTTTCACCCAAATCTATTTTTACAAATTTTGCTCCGAGTGATTGTATTTCTTGTTCCACACGTGAACGCGTATCAAACGCATCAACACGAGCACCAAGTCGTTTTGCTGTTGCAATTGCTTGTAATCCAGCAACACCAGCACCAATCACAAAAATTCTGGTGGGAGAAATTGTTCCTGCCGGAGTCATCATCATTGGAAAAATTTTATTGATAGAATCTGCAGCCATAATCACTGCAACATACCCAGCCAAACTTGCTTGCGAACTTAACGCATCCATTTTTTGTGCACGTGTTGAACGCGGAATCATTTCCATTGCAATTGCATTGATATTATTTTGTGCTAATTTTTGTAATAAAGAATGATTAGTAAATGGATTAAGATAACTGATATGCAATGAGTTTTTTTTGAGGACAGAAATTTCTTTTGTTTGTGGTGGGTGCAAACGTAACACAATATCTGCATTGTGAAAAAACAATTTTTTTGTTGCAACTTTTGCCCCTGCATCAACAAAAACACTGTCACTAATATTTAGTGATTTTCCTAATCCGGATTCTATAGTAACATTCGCTCCTAATTTTACCAATTTTTGTACATTGCTTGGCATAAGTGCAATGCGGTTTTCATTTTTTTGCGTTTCTTTTGGAATAGTAATATTCATAAATCACCTTGATTATTTTTATTCAATATCTTCATCTTCGTCGTTGTCATTATATTCATCGTCATTTTGATTTTTATTTCCAAATGTAGATAAAATATACAACTCATTTTTTGCAGAAGAGCGTAATGCTTTTGATTCTTTAATTATATTTAATCCTTCTTCATCAAATAAAGAGCATGGTAATGGTCCATGTCCATCACAGGCATCTCTCCAATCAATATATCCAACAAACAATGTATCTAGTAATACAAATGAAGAGGATGTTGCTATTTTTTGAGCAAGTGTTGTTGGGAGTTTTTCATACTTTATGGTATAATGATTACACATTTTTAATTCTACCAAATTATTCATTCCAGAAATTGTTATTTCATTTAATAATAATTCTATATTAAATTTATTATTATCAACCTTACAATCCACATATGGGTTATTGTTTATCTCTAACGACCAAAGATTTTTTGCTAAATTTGAGTGGATGAGAGTTTGTATTCCTTGAGTACTAATATTATTAGAAGATACATTGAGTTGTTTAAGATTTGGTAAATTACTTTTTACTAAATACTCTATTCCTTTTTGTGTAATTTCGTTATAAGATAAGTCTATATATTCTACTCTTTTTATCCAAGAACTATTCAACAATTGTAATACCCCATCATCTCCTAAATCTCCACCACTTAAATCTATATTTTTTAAATTAGGAAAATTTGCCTCTGATAATATTTTTATACTTTTTTTGTATTCGTCAGGAAGACTAAATGATAATGATAATTCTTGCAGTTTTTCTACTTTTGCAGAACTGAGCAATGATATTGCTTGTAAAGAACTCCGATGCCCAGAAAAACTCCTAAATTTTAAACTTTCTAAATTCTCAATAATTTTTGTTTCAATTAAAGAAGTAATAAGATATTCAAGGCATTTTGGATAAAGTTCGTTGAAGTTTTCAAATTCTATTTTCTTTGCATTTTTAAATCGTTCTTTTTTAAAAAGAGATATATATGATGCTTTTTTATCAAAATTTTCTTTAACCAAAATTGAATCTTTTTTAATCAAAGAACGATATTTTTCATAATATTTATTTCCATATATAACAGGAACTGACTTTATTTTTTTATCTATATTTTCTGATACTCTTATATATGTGCCATCGTCATAACATTCGTGATAAAATCTGTATGGGTCGCCTTGTATATACGAAACAAATTTCCAAAATGGTTTTGCTTCATCATCTACTAATCCGGCTTTCCATGACCATGGTGCTATTCTATAGTACGGTTCCCAGTTCTTAAATTCTTCTTCACAAAGTTTATATGCTTTTTCTATCCCTTCTCCTTCCCATGTATCCAATTTTGCAATAATATATCGAAAGGCAAGATTGGTTCTATAACCTTGTAGTACTTTTTTAATATTAGCAAGTTGTGTTTCTTGATTGTTCATAAATCTCCTTGATTGTTTTTATATATAAATATGTTTTCTACAAAATTTGTTCCCATTCTTTATAATGCTGCTCTAATAATTTTGTATTGTTTTTATATTCATCAGTAATCTTTTTTGCATACCCTGCATCTTTGTAAAAATTTTCATTACCCATAAGTTCTTCTAATTCTTTTTTTCGCTGTTCAGTTTTCGCAATGGCACTTTCTAACATTTCTATTTTTTTCTGAGTATTTTTTTGAGATGAATTTTGTGATAAGTTTTTTGTATTTATTTTATTTTGTGGGATAATATTTTTTATTTTTTGTGTTTGTACTACTTGCTCACTTTTCTTTTTTGCAAGATACTCACTTACATTACCAAGATATGTTTTAATACCATTGCGATGGATTTCTAATACTTTATTTACAATGGAATCTAAAAATGCTCTATCGTGAGAAACAATCATATACGTTCCACCAAACTCCAACAATGCTTCTTGCAATACTTTTTTGGAACGCATATCAAGATGATTTGTTGGTTCATCCATAATTAAAAAATTGGATGGCTGCACCAGCATTTTTGCTAATGCTAATCGGCTTTTCTCTCCCCCAGAAAGAACTTTCACTTTTTTGAAAACATCATCTCCATGAAAAAGAAATGAACCAAGAATTGTGCGGAGTTTTGTACGAATTTCTCCAAGTGCAACATCATCTAAAATTTCCAACACACCTTTAGAAAGGTCTAACTCATCTGCTTGATGTTGTGCGAAATACGAAACTGCTACATTGTGTCCGATAATTCTTTCACCGGAATCAAAAGGTTCAACACCGGCAACAATTTTAGAAAATGTAGATTTTCCTGCTCCATTTACACCAACAATCGCAATGCGGTCGCCACGTTCAATTAAATATTCCAATCCAGAAAAAACCGTTTTTTCTCCAAAACTTTTTTTAAGATTTTTTAATTCCATCACTGTGCGACCGCTTGGTTGTGCTTGCGGAAAATGAAAATGAATTTCTTCTTCCTCATCTTCAATTTCAATCATATCAATTTTTTCCATTTGTTTGATACGGCTTTGCACTTGGCGGGCTTTGGTGGCTTTATAACGAAAACGGTCAATAAAATCTTGAGTTTGTTTTAATTGTTGTTGTTGATTTTTATAAGCATTCAACGTTAATTCTTTACGAATAACTTTTTCTTTTTCATAAAAAGAATAATTACCGGAATATTCTTCCATTTTTCCCAAACTCAACGCAAAAGTTTTTTTTGTTAAACTATCTAAAAATGCTCTATCATGAGAAACAAGAATAATTGCACCGTTGTAATTTTTTAAATATTCTTCCAACCATTGCAAAGACTCTATATCAAGATGGTTGGTGGGTTCATCAAGAAGAAGTAGGGATGGTTCTTTCAATAATAATTTTGCCAACGCAATTCGCATTTGCCAACCACCACTAAATTCTTTCGTTACTCTTTCCATATCTTCAAGAGAAAAGCCCAAGCCCAATAATACTGTTTCTATTTTGGATTTTATTCTGAACGCATCGGCTTCTTCCAATTTGTGTTGAAGTTCTCCATAGAGTTCCAATGTTTCCATATATTCGGAAGTTTCCGGAGAAAGTTCGCTCATGCGTTGTAATACTTCTTCAATTTCTTTTTCTAAAAGGAGAATATTATCAAAAGCAGTTTCAACTTCTTTGTAGAGTGTTTGTTCGGAAGAAACTACAGCATCTTGCGGAAGGTAACCAACACTAACATAATGTGCTTTGTTAATGTTTCCCTGTTCTGCTTTATTTATTCCTGCAATAATTTTTAGAAGTGTACTTTTCCCTGCTCCGTTTGAACCAACTAAACCAATGCGGTCATGAACATTTATAACAGTAGAAATATTATCAAAAAGATAGCGTTCACCAAAATTCATGGTGATGTTTTCAAGAAATATCATAATACAAAAAGAATATTAATTTGATTAAAAGAAAAATAAGATATGAAAAGTAGGTTTTAAAAAGAAGAAGTATAGAATAACTCTTTATTACATCACTATTTTGAACCATATTATTATTATTCATTGATTTTTTTTTACGAAAGATGTAACTTGATTTTCATTTCCAACAAACTATAAAACCCATTTTGTGAAAAAAAATAATTCTATAACAAAAGAACAAATTACTAAAAACGCTATTCCACAACACATTGCTATTATTATGGATGGGAATGGACGTTGGGCAAAAAAGCGTGCTCTTCCTCGTGTTGCCGGACATCATGAAGGTGTAAATTCTGTACGAGAAATTGTAGAAGTGTGTGGTGAGTTAGGTGTACAATATTTAACTATCTATGCTTTTTCTACAGAAAACTGGAAACGTCCGAAAGAAGAAGTATCTCTTCTTATGCGTTTATTGGTAACAGCACTTCGTGATGAACGAGATAAATTGCATAACAATAACGTGCGGATAAATATGATTGGTGATATTTCTTCTCTTCCCAAAGAAATCCAAAAAGAATTTTTGGATGCTATGGAAATGATGAAAAATAATACTGGTTTAACATTAACGTTAGCATTAAGTTATGGTGGAAGATGGGATATTCTCCAAGCAGTAAAAAAAATTGCTACAGATGTACAGAACCAAAAACTCCTTCCAGAAAATATTGAAGAACATCATATTACCTCAGCACTTTCTACAAAAAATATTCCTGACCCAGACTTGCTCATCCGCACCAGCGGAGAATTTCGTATCAGCAATTTTCTTCTTTGGCAACTTGCGTACGCAGAATTTTATATTACTGATATTTCTTGGCCAGAATTTCGTAGAGAAGAATTGTATAAAGCCATTGCATCATTTCAACAACGTGAACGCCGTTATGGAATGGTGAGTGAGCAGTTGAAATAACAATGGTATATCATCTTCTTAAAAAATTATACAAACATTTACCTTTATCTATTCGTAGATTATTTTTCTTTGGCAACAAACATTATTGTCCCGTTTGCCAAAGTTCCCTTCGAGAGTTTAAAACCGGTGGTACTATTCCGCGTCCTCACGCATTGTGCCCTATTTGTGGAGCATTAGAAAGACATAGAATGGTGTGGACATTTTTTCAAAAACAAACTACTCTTTTTGCTTCACCAGCAAAACGAATGCTTCACATTGCTCCAGAACCAATCTTTGAACAAAAATTCAAAAAAAATCCTTTTTTAGAATATATCACAGCGGATTTATTTTCACCGAATGTAATGATAACGATGGATATTACAAACATTCAATATCCTAATGAATCTTTTGATATCATTTATTGCAGCCATGTTTTGGAACACGTTGTTGAAGACCAAAAAGCGATGAGTGAATTACAACGAATATTAACTGACACTGGATGGATGGTTATTCAAGTTCCTATTACTGTGAATAAAACTTTTGAAGATTTTTCTATTGTTACGCCGGAAGAACGAAAAAAGGTATTTGGTCAAGAAGACCATGTTCGTTGTTACGGTCCTGATATTGTGGAACGTTTACAAAAAGCCAATTTACAAGTTAGAATTATTACACCTGAAGAACTTGCTGAAAAAAATAATTTATTTTATATGGGTATTCCAAAAAATGAAATAGTATTTTTTTGTAAGAAAAATATTTCATAAAAATAACTATGCTCAAATCAACATTTACTGTTGCAAAAATGGATTGTCCTGCAGAAGAAAATCTTGTGAGGATGAAACTATCTGAAATTCCTACCATTCATCATCTTGAGTTTGATTTAATAAAAAGAACATTAGTGGTATTTCATACCGAACACATAGAAAAAATTCTTTCCTCGCTTCATCAATTACAACTTGATACAACGTTTGTTCGTTCAGAAAATGTTGAAGAACAGATTTTCAATTCAGAAGAAAATACTCAACGCAAAATTTTGTGGCTCGTGTTGTCTATCAATTTCGGATTTTTTCTTCTTGAAATACTATTTGGATTTTTTTCTCACTCCATGGGTTTGGTTGCTGATAGTTTAGATATGCTTGCTGATACTATTGTGTATGGATTAAGTTTATTTGCTATTGGTGGAACTATTGTAAGAAAGAAAAAGGTTGCAACGCTGAGCGGGTATTTTCAAATACTTTTAGCAGTAATGGGTTTTATTGAAGTCTTACGAAGATTTTTTGGTGCAGATACTCCACCAGAGTTTTTGACAATGATTATTGTTTCGCTTTTTGCTCTGATTGGAAATGCAGTCTGTTTATATCTTTTACAAAAATCACAAAGTAAAGAAGCACACATTCAAGCAAGTATGATTTTTACCAGCAATGATGTTGTTATTAATGTTGGTGTTATTGCTGCTGGTGTGTTAGTCAATATGTTTCATTCCAATAAGCCAGACCTTATTATTGGAATGATTGTTTTTATGATTGTTATACGAGGTGCTGTAAGGATATTACGATTGGGAAAATAAATTTTCTCCCCTTTGATATTTTATCAGAGTTGAAAAAATGATGTAAAAACATCAGCATTTTCAGGTTGAAAATAAAGGGCAATTTTAGGTGGCTACTATTAGCCACTTTTTTATTTTGATAATACAATTTTTTTTATAAAAAACACCGCTTTTTTTTTGACTTTCAAAAGTAAATCATTATACTAAATGCGGTAATTAAATTTAACTATATTTATTTTTAGAGGTTATCATGAAACATATTCTTCTTTTATCTCTATTCTTTTTGCTTCCATTTTTAGGATGCAACAATGAAACACCTACCTCACCACAAGAAACTACAGTTGAAAAAACGGAACAATCCGTACGGGCAGAAAATTTTCTGCCCCAACAACAACCCATCCAAGCAGAAACACAAGATTCGTATTTAAGAACAGCACAATTATTTCCTCGCAGAGAACGTTTAGATTGGGCAAATGGTGGTGGCAGAAATCTTACCAAACGAGAATCACAGGAAAAAACTTCTTACTATACACAAAACGTAAGAGGTGTAACTAATACGTATGTACCACGTGCACTGTGGGCAAAAATTTTCTTTTCTAAAGAAGTACGTGGTGTTGCAATGTGTTTAGCAATAAACAATGTTGGTAGATTTACTACAGTGCTCTATCCGCTAAATATGTATGGAGAAATAATAAAAAGTACTGTGGTAAATGAAGGACAAGAAATTAGTTATTCTGCCGGATTGCAACTAACACAAAATGGAAGTATAAATGTTAATGGGGTTTCACAAAAATGGTATTCAAGAGAATGTATCGAGCGAATGTTGGCAAACCAAAATGTTATGGGTATTAGATTATTTTGTGGAACTAGTAGAAATGAATTTACTTTTGTATTGGTAAGCCAAACCAATAAGACCTCGCGTAGTACAGAAACAAACTATACAGAAACAGATGACACTTTTTTACCACCACCAAAAAATGACCAAAAATAAATACTATTTTCTTCTTTCTGAAAGGATTATTTTATGGTGGATAAATTTTCTATTTTTTATTCTTTGACGGCATTTTTTGTTCTAATATTAACAAATGTTTATATCTTTTATTTTTGGAGAGAAGTCAAAACTAAATGGCAAGACACACTTCCCTTACCATTAGTTTTAATATTTTCTTTGTCTATTATTAGTCCGTTGTTTGACATAACGGCTCTTTTCATTTTTCAAGATTATTATTTTGGATACCAAACTGCTTTTGGTCTGCATCTTCAAAATCTTTTTTCTGGAAATAAGTTTGTGTATAGACATATTTATATACTTCTTTATTGGGGCTTGACTAGTTACTACCTTGATTTTTGTAAAAAAAGTTGAAGAAAGAAG
>CALETH010000045.1 GCA_937920105.1 uncultured Bacteroidota bacterium | reverse complement strand
AGTGAAATGAACTTTTAATGAACCATGAGGAATGGTAAATTCTGTTTTTTCTTTATTCCCTCGTTTTTTTATAATTGTTGAATCAATATAATCTAACAATCCAAGAATTGATTCTTTGTATTTTTTTTCTTCAAAAGAATCAACAACACTATCCCATTTATCAAATTGCAGAGTGCTTAATCGATGTCCGACAATTGATTCATCAAACATTGGAGCAGTATTCATAAATATTATCCTTTATATAATTTTTTTAGATGAATTATGAAAAGTAATGTAACTAATATCACAAACTATGGCAAGAAGAAAAATCTATGTGTGATAAAAAACACATTATTCATTTTTTACTGAGTGTTGAATTTTTCCAACACCAATAATTTCTGCATCAAGAATATCACCAGCCACAACAGGTCCAACACCAGAAGGAGTTCCAGTATAAATAATATCACCCTCATTCAAAGTAAAAATTGATGAAAGATAAGAAATAAGAAAATCTATCTTATAAATCATTTGTGAAGTAAAACCATGTTGTTTGATACTATTATTGACGCGTAAAATAATTTCTAAATCTTGTGGATTTTTTACAGAAGATTTTTCTACAAAAGGAGAGAGAGCAGCGGAAGTATCAAAGCCCTTAGAAACCGTCCAAGGCAAACCAGATTTTTTTGCTTCGCTTTGTTTATCTCGCAACGTCATATCCAATCCCACACCGTAACCGATAATATAATTGTATGCTTCTGTTTGTGGAATATGTTTTCCGGATTTTCCAATAAGAATTGTGAATTCTACTTCATGGTGAACATTGTTAGAAATTTTTGGAATTATAATACTTTCTCCATTGTGAATAACTGCGGAAGTTGGTTTGAGAAAAACTATTGGAGAAGAGGGAACGGCATCTCCCATTTCTTTGGCATGGTCATCATAATTTTTCCCAATACAAAAAATATTATTGATGGGAATTTTTTTGTTGGAAGGAAGGAGTGTGGCATATTTCATAAAAGATTAGTTAAAAAAAATATGTCATGCCCGAATGTTTTAATCGGGCATCCAGA
>CALETH010000044.1 GCA_937920105.1 uncultured Bacteroidota bacterium | reverse complement strand
AATCTGTTGTGGTGTTGAGTGTGTCTTGGTGTTCAGTATCTACAAGATTTTTAAAGTATGTGATATAATATGCTGTGTTGAGCGTATCTCCTTGTTGGAGTTTGGTTTTGGCGTTATTTAATGTAGTAGTTAATGTTTGGATGTAGTTTGCTCCTCCTACCCAGTTGTAGGTTACCATGGTGTCTTTGAGTGCGGTGAGTTTTTGCAATAGTGTATCTGCCGGTGTGCTGGTAGATGGTGGAAGGGGAATAAATTCTTCAAGAAAATATTTTATTCGAGAAGTAACTGTATTTGGCACTTCATTTTGTAACCAATCTATGCAAAATTTTACATAGAATGGCTCAAGATATCGTTTGCTTGCTCCATGAATTATTTGATAATATGATGGAAAATAATCTACCCGTTTATATTCATTAGATTCTATTAGTACACTCTCCATCGTTCGTTCTGGTTGCCCATCAACATCATATCTACCTAAATTACTAAATAAATTTTTTCGCAGACTCCCCGTTGCAGATTGATATTTTTGTTTAAGCAATTGTACTGCATAAGGTTTATCAAATTTTGCCAATTCCTCAATAGCACCAGTCATTTTAGAATACTCTGTTGCATTTATGATAAAATTTTCAAAAACATTTCTAGCATTCGCTGTGTATAAAGGATTTTTTGCATATTTTACTAACAGTTCCCCCCACCAGAATCGCTCCTTAGTAGTTGTCTGTGCCATATAATTGTATTGTATCGTATCAAAATAGTTATAATACCCCAAATCAGCCAGTAACTTTATTGCTGATGTACGATATATATCCAATATTCCAGGCCGCATAAATCGTGCAACGGTATCCATTCCAGCGATAGCACCTTGGTCTCCAAAATATCCACGTAAAAATTGATAGTTATAATACCATCCCCACTGCGAAAATTGTTGTGAAGAATAATACATTGGTATTTTTTTTAAAATAGTATCTTTTTGTGTATTACCATAATAATAGGCAAGGCAATATGCTGGGTTGTTGCTATCCATATAAAAGAAATCTCCGGGTTTAGCATTAAAAAATTTTGATTGTAATGCTGCAAGTGAGGAATCTTGCACATACAGTTTTGGTAAATTCCACAATGGTTGTTGTGCAAATATTGTGTATTGTAGCATTATGGTGAATATTATTATTGATATTTTTTTCATTATAAAACTCCTTACTTAGAATATAATAGTGAATCCAATTTTCTTATAACTTTGCTTTTATACATACTTAATATTTCTTTTCTCATTATTCCATTAAATATATTCACATATACAGAATCTTCTTTTTCGTGATTTCTAAAACTAAAATTATATTTTCTGGCAAATTCCTTCATTTCCGGAGTAATTAAACCATAGGAAATAAGAACAATGGTGTTTTGTTTTAGTAACCCATCCGAATCTTTAATCGCATTAAGTTCACCTGTTGTCATAATATGAAAATCACAACCCAACGTAACTCCTGATGTTTCAAGTTCTATTGTTGGTAATGTAGTATCTGACATAATATGAACACTATCTAATTGAAAAGAACCATATCCAACAAAGGCAAATCGTAAAGAATATACTCCAGCAAAAACATAGTATATAGCAAAATTTCCATCACTATTTGTGGTTGCTCCCAATGTTGTTTTTGAAATTTGGACTATTGCTCCTTCTAATGGTAATTGTGTTTCTTCGTCTACAATTTTCCCTTTTATAATAAAGGTACGTTGTTGACTAATACTTTCTCCAATAAAAAAGAATAGAAAAAATAGACTCATCAATAATAAAAGATTGCTTCTTCTGTTAAATCCCGCTTTGGTGGGACAAGTCGGGAATCGCAATGACATACTGTTGTAGTGATATGTGAGCATAGATTTTCTTTTATGGTTTATACCATGGTTGCGTTTTTGCCCATGTTCTAAAATTATCTAATATTTCTTGTTTTTCAGGACGGGAATTATCATCCGCTTCTTTTTCAATTTTTATCCATTCTTCTATACTCATTCCACCTAAAACAGGAAACAAACACATTTCTAATTCAAATTCTGCTTTACTTTTTTGGGTACGTGCATCCTCAAGACACGGATATTCTGATTTTTTTATAGACAAATTATAAACTTCATTCAATCCTGTAGAAATATTTTTCTCAAAATCTTCTTTTATTTTTTGTAAATGTGCTCTCTCATGTACCATAGTCATACCACTAAATATATATCCATTAGGAACAAAATTATTATCAGTAAATTCATCAGTTTGGTTAAAATATGAACCAACTACCCACCATTCCATTGCTTCTTCCACTTTATAAAATATATTCTTATCAGTTACATTCATATCCCATTCTGTTTTACTACTTCCCATATCTCTAAATTGTGAGATACCGGTTTTTGCACAGGTTGTAACAATAATAGGTATTCGTATATGAGGAAATATAAATCTCCATTGAGGGTCGTTTGGATTTGTTATACCATCTAAACATACTTCCGTTGTTTTTATTGTTTCCGATAAATCACTCTTAAATAAAGGGTGTATCATTAATGGAAATGTTACACCAAATCTTCCATCAAGATTTTCATAATTTCCTTCAGGGATATAATCACACATACTTAATATAGTACTTTTTTGTACACCATTCTTGTCAATCCAATTAAATACATCATCTTCTTTGTAAGTCTCAAACCAACTTGAATCAAATCTTTGTGGGAAATTATTATTGTTGCACATTGGTATTGGTGTCGGGCAGCCCTTTATAGTAACGGTTGTATCATCGGTGTATTTACCATCTAACGTTGCAAATACTTTGGTTTTGGTAATACCAGTTGCCATTGGGTTGGGTCTAAATTTTATTTGGTTATTTACCGCACTATCTAATGAGCAATTGTAAGAGTTGAGCGTACCACCACTATTGCTTAACGAAAAACTTACTCTCATATTTCCCGGTAGTGTAGAAGTAACATCAATATTATCCCAACGGTACGCTTTGAGTGTAATAATAGAACTATCACTTTGGTTAATACTATCCGGAGTTGCAAATACTGTAATGTGGTGAATATCATTATATCGAGTTAGTGTAAGACTTCCGGTATCACTGGCACTTCCGGCAATATTGGTGGCTGTTACTTTTACTGGAATACGTAAAGTATCTCCGGGTTTTACTTTGTTGAGATAATTTTTCATATCAAATGTTTGTTGCGGTGCCCATGTGATTGTTGGCGCATATTTTCCTGTTGGTGTTGTAAGGCAGGTAAAAGTAAATACAGGAAAAATGGTTGGAATACTATTACTAAAATGGTGTTTTCTATGTTTGATGTTGGAAATAAAAACTGTTGGCTTTGGTACTGGCATATAACGAAGTGTGCCATGAAGTTTATAACTTCCCGCATAATTTCCCCATACTTCATAACTGGCTATATCGTTTCCTATTGGTGGATTTTTTTGAATATAGGTCATGGCTGCTATATGGTATGTAGGTTGTGGATAACCATAATTATACTCTGGTCCATCATAATGTTTTATTTCACCAGTAGTTCCAGCAGAAACTGGACCTATTGTTGGACTTTTCCATCTAATTGTGGAGTAGCCATTAAAACGTGCATGAAGACTAATGGTATCTACAACTCCATTAACTTCTAATCGTGTTAATCCCCAATACATTGGCCAATAATTCCATCCACTGTTTGGATAATCATAATAAATATCTATCCATGTCGTGTTCTGGTCTGGTGTGCTTGTTGCTTGCAATGGTATTTTGAGTTTTGGCTGTATCTCTAATCGTTCTTTGATGATGACTTGGGAATAAAGTGAGAAGGAAGAAAGAAGGAGTATGAAAAGGGTTTTCATAATTGAGAATGGAATGTGGATAATTATAAATTATATTACTTTGAATATAATAACTTTTACAAATTAATGTCAAGTAAAATATCTATAAAACACAAAAGCGGAATCCCGATAACATCGGGATTCCGCTCCTTTTATTTTACATCTATAATTTTTTCTTACTCGTCTCTTTCCTGTTTCCACCAACGTTGAATCACATCAGGAATACTTGTTGGAGTATCGTACGCAATCCATTTTTCGTAGAACTTAATATCAGCACTATTGGGTGTTGGTGCGGGAAAATCTACCATAACTTTTACAGGAAGTGCTGTTGCATCTCCAACAATCACTGCCTCACCCTGCCGCAACACTGGCAAAATATCAAACATACCAGCGTATGCATCGGGAACAAGTTTGGTTACATATTTTTGGTCTGTGGGATTGGTTAATCGAAGAATGACATAATTATTACATTGAGAAAGTATTGTCTCTGAAAGTTCAGATGGACGTTGGCTGACTATCATACAAGCAACACCATATTTTCTTCCTTCTTTTGCAATACGTTCTACTGTTTTTCTTGCAGCACGATTAACTGTTGTAGAATTTTGTGGTAAGTAATTGTGGGCTTCTTCAAAAACTAAAAGAATTGGTAATTCTGATTTTGTTTTGTTCCAGAAATTAAAGTCAAACACCGTTCTTGCTAAAAGAGAAACAAGTGTGTTCACAATATCAAACGGAACACCGCTCAAATCAATAACAGTAATTTGTTTTTTTGTATCAAACCCTAAAAGATTAGTCATCACATCTTGCAATGCACCGGAATCTTTATATTTTTTTGGTTTGAACATAAACTCGTATCGTTTATCATTAATACGGCTGTCTAATCGAACCAAAAATCTGGTGAACTGTCCAAAAAACGGACCTTCTCTGGAAATTCCGCCAGTTGCACTGGTGATACGTTCAGTATCAAAATACTGAAATCTTGCTCGCACTTCGTTAATATCAAAATATACTGGTGTATCTACAGTAACTGTTTCTTGCATTTGCGGATTTTTTGCTTTTTTGGATGCAAGCACTGTATCCTTCAACAACATAATTTGGCTTTGTGCAGATGGTTCTGTTTCATCAACAAACATTTCTCGTAATTCTTCAAAATTCATAAACCAGTACGGCAATTCCAATTTTGTGATATTGACAAGATTTCCGAAATCTCTAAATGCAGCACTGTATTCGTTATGAATATCCAAAATGATAACGTGAGTGTTGGAAAACATTTGTACTTTTTGCAATACTGATGCAACGGTAGTAGATTTTCCTGAGCCAGTTGAACCAAGAATGGCAATGTGTTTTCCAAAAAATCTATTCGGGTCAACGTATTGACGTTCACCTGCATATTCGGAAACATCACCAATTGCAAAACCATATTGTGCGTACGATGAAAAGAGCGTCGAAACATCTGCATCATCAGTCATATACACATCATTTCCTGGAGATGGAAATGCAGAAACACCTTTTTGAAATCGCTCTTCAATCACAGAACCAACTAATTGCAACTCCACTTCTTTGTGGGTATTTCCATTTTGGCGTGGTTCCATTTTTACTTTAGTAATTACTCCGATAACATTGATATCCCCAACTGGAAGAACAACAAATGAACCGATTTGTCCAATGCGATAGGTTTTGCCATTGAGGACTCGTTCAAAACTTGTAATGTTATCATCAAGTACGACGGTGAGTGAAGATTTACTTATTTCGTAAATGACGCCGATATGTTTTTGTGGCGAAATTGCCATAGTGAACTCCCAATATTATGCACTTGTTTTTTGGCGAATTTGTTTCGCTGCAAGATTGCGTATATAATACAATTTTGCTCTTCTTGCTGTTCCTGCTATTACTTTTTCTATCTTTGCGATTTTTGGTGAATGAAGTGGAAATATTCTTTCTACTCCAACTCCATCAGAAATTTTACGAACTCGAAATGTTGTTCCCATTCCTGAACCACGCATCCCAATAACAATTCCTTGAAATTGCTGAATACGTTCTTTATCACCTTCTACAACTTTTACGTGAACATTAATAGTATCACCTGGTTTAAATTCCGGTAATCCTTTTTTTAATTGTGCGGCTTCTACTAATTGTATTGCGTCCATTATATACTCCAAAAATATAATTCTGTTAAATGATTTTGCTGGTTATATTATCTCTAATAATGTCATTCCCGCACGTTTTAAGCGGGAATCTATTTTCTGGATGCCCGATGAAAACACTCGGGCATGACGTTTATTTTTTTCTACGTTCTTGTGTTCTTTTCTGACGTTGTTCTTCTTTCCATTCAGAAATTTTTTTATGATTTCCCGATAAAAGAATTTCCGGAACTTTCATTCCTCTATACTCAAGCGGACGTGTGTATGATGGACATCCTAATAAATCATCTTGAAAAGAATCTGTTAGTGCAGATTCTGCATCTCCCAAAACTCCGGGAATTAATCGTACCACTGCATCAACAATAATTACAGCGGGAATTTCTCCGCCAGTTAATACATAATCTCCTATAGAAATTTCTTTGGTGATAAGTTTTTCACGAACACGCTCATCTATTCCTTTATAATGTCCACACAAAATAATAATATTTTTTTGTAGTGACCATCGTGTTGCTGTTTCTTGAGTGAAATGTTCACCATCCGGTGTAACAAAAATCACTTCATCATATTGACGTTGTGATTGTAATTTTTCTATACATTCAAAAATCGGTTCGGGTTTGAGAACCATTCCACCACCACCGCCATACGGTGGTTCATCTATAATACGATGTTTATCGTGTGTGTAATCCCGAAGATTGTGAATATGTATTTCTACTTTTTTTTTCTCTTGTGCGTTGTAAAGAATACTGGTATTGAGCGGACTTTCTAATACTTGTGGTACTGCACTTATTATATCAAATCGGATACTCATGCCATCTCACCACTAAACATTCCTTCCGGCGGAGAAACTATAATTTTTTTTTGTGCAAGATTTATTTTTTTGATTATTTCAGAAACTGCTGGTACATACACATCACCTTTTGGTGTTTCTACAATATAAAAAGAGTAAGTAGAATTTTTTGTTACCTCTCTCACTTTTCCTAATTCTTTTCCTTCTTCATCAACGACGTGAAGACCAATAACTTCATCAAGATAAAAACTTCCTTGAGGAAGTTTTTTGCGTTGTTGTTCTTCTACAAAGATGTATGTGTGTTGCAAGGTTTCTGCAGTGTTACGGTCATCTACACCAAAAAATTTTATATAGATATCGTTTCCGCGAGTTTGTATTTTTTCTATTGTACGTTGCTCTACTTTTGTTGGCTCTCTTCCTACAAAAATATTTTCTATTTCACGATATTCATCTGCACTGCGAGCGTACGAATAAATTTTCACTTCGCCTTTGATGCCAAATACTTTTGTAATTTGTGCGATGGCTCGCAATTCCATAGCAATAGAATTGTGTTACGATTCTTTTTTATTATCGGAAACTTCAAACAAAATGTGCTTACCGTTTTTTGCGGCGATTGCGTAGAGTAAGGTTCGAATCGCTTGTGCGGTTCTGCCTTTTTTTCCAATCACTTTGCCTATATCGGAATTTCCTACGTTGAGTTTGTAGGATGTTTTTCCTTCTATTTCTTCTTCAGTGATTTGGATTTCTTTGGGATTATCTACGAGGTTTTTAACGATGTATTCGATAAATTCTCTCATATTGCTCTCCTGAACAATCAAAAAAATAAATTATGATTTTGTTTCTGTTTTTTCTGCTGCTTTTTTCTTTGCTGCTATTTTACGACGAAGTTTTTTTTCGTTTTCTCGTTGGAGTTTCGCTTCTTGCAAAGATTTCCATTTTTCAAATTCGGTTGCGATGGTTGTTTCATCGGCTTTTTTCTTTTTCAATGCCCATTTTAACATGATGCCTTTACGGGAAAGCAAACTTTTTGCTGTATCGGTGGGCTTTGCTCCATTTTCCATCCAATGAAAAATTCTCTCTTCTTTCACATTGATGGTCATTGGGTTTGTCCGTGGATTATATTGTCCCAACACTTCAAGAAATTTTCCATCACGTGGGGCACGAGAGTTTGCAGCAACGATTCTATAAAGTGGTTGCTTTTTTTTGCCTGCTCGCTGAAGTCTTATTTTAACTGCCAAAAATGTATCTCCTCAAATAATAAAATTTAGATAATTTAAAATTTAATGTTTTTAATATACATATATTGTACATAGAAGTAAAGTCATTTTTTGAATTGTTGTGCAAACATTTTTCCCAAATTTTTCCCTTTTCCTGCGTTACGTAAGAGTTTTTGCATATCAGAAAATTGCTTGAGAAGTTGGTTAACTTCTTGAATGTTTGTTCCACTTCCCATGGCAATACGTTTTCGACGCGAGCCGTTGATAATATTGGGTTTCTGACGTTCTTCCAATGTCATGGATTGAATAATGGCTTCTACAGATTTAAAACTTTTTTCATCAGCATCACTGGGAAGTTGCACTTTACTCATTCCGGGTATCATTCCCATTAACTGACTTATGGGTCCCATCTTTTTTATTTCTTGAAGTTGGTCATAAAAATCTTCCAACGTAAATTCTGATTTTTGTAATTTCTTTTCTAATTTTTCTGCTTTTTCTTTATCAACTTTTTCTTGTGCTTTTTCTACGAGCGAAACAATATCTCCCATTCCCAAAATACGGGATGCCATTCTTTCGGGATAGAAAAGTTCTAACGCATCGAGTTTTTCACCAACACCAATAAACTTAATTGGTTTTTGAACTATTGAACGAATAGAAAGTGCTGCACCACCACGTGTATCACCATCAAGTTTTGTTAAAACAACTCCATCAAAATTTATTCTTTCATTAAATATTTTTGCGGTAGTAACTGCATCTTGACCTATCATTGCATCAACCACAAAAAGTATTTCATCTGGCTGAACAGATTTTTTGATGCTTTCTACTTCTTGCATCATTTCTTCATCAATTGCCAAACGTCCTGCAGTATCAATAATAACAACATCTCGCATCGTGGAACGTGCATGGTCAATACTTTGTTTTGCAATGGATAATGGTTTTTCTTTTCTGTTGGTGAACACCGGAACATCAATTGTTTTTCCTAATGTTTCCAATTGGTCAATTGCGGCGGGACGGTAGGTATCGGCAGCAACAAGAAGCGGATTTTTTCCTTTGGATTTTAAAAGATTGGCAAGTTTTCCGGAAAATGTTGTTTTACCAGAACCTTGCAAACCAACAACCATTATAATAGAAGGTGGTGTTGTAGAAAATTGTATTTCTTCTTTTTCTGTTCCAAGTAATTTTACTAATTCATCATAAATTATTTTTACGATTAACTGTCCGGGAGAAAGACTGGTGATAACTTCTTGTCCGAGTGATTTTTTTTGAACAGTATCAATAAAATCTTTTACAACTTGAATGTTAACATCAGCATCCAACAATGCAAGACGAACTTCGCGAAGACTTTCTGCAATATTTGTTTCAGAAATTCTTCCTTGTCCGCGAAGTTTGTGAAGTACGGTATCTAATTTTTGGGTAAGTGTTTCAAACATTTTTTAAGAATGGATACTTGAAATTTGATAATGGAAAATTTTTAATTCTCCACTTTCCATTTTCAATTTATGATGCTTGCTTTAATGCTTCTGCTCCGCCAACAATTTCTAACAATTCTTTTGTGATGGATGCTTGACGTGCTTTGTTGTATGAAAGTTGAAGTGTGCGAATAAGTTCTTTTGCGTTGCTGGATGCGTTTTCCATTGCCATCATTCTTGCACTTTGTTCTGCAGCGTTAGAATCTAACAACATTCTCCAAATTTGAAAATTTAAATGTCGTGGAATCAATGCACTAACAATTTCTGCACTTGATGGTTCATAAATATAATCTACAGAAGAATGTTTTTGTGTTTCCGTTGGTGGAACGATGGGAAGAAATTGCTCTACCACAACTTTTTGTTGTGCAGCACTTTTAAATTCATTAAAAATAATTTCTACTTTATCAAATTTTTCTGTGAGAAAACCTTCTATTAATTCTTGTGCAGCAGTTTTTGCCACTGAAAATTGTAATGAATTAAAAATTCCAACGTGTTGAGAAAAAATATCATATTCTCGTTTGCTGAAATATTCATAACCTTTTTTCCCAACACAGATGACGCTTACTTTTCCTTGTTCATATAATGATGAATAATTAGTTTTTATATGATTTGCTGCTGCTTTGATGACGTTGGAATTAAACGCTCCACACAAACCACGGTCTGCAGTAATAATAACTATTGCAACCGAACGCACTTCTCTTTGTGCAAAATGTGGGTATTGACTTACATCGACTTTTGTTGCAAGGTGATGGAGTATTGCGGACATTTTTTGTGCGTACGGTCTTGCTTGCAAAATATTTTCTTGGGCGCGACGCATTTTTGCGGCGGCAACCATTTTCATGGCTTTGGTGATTTTTTCTGTACTTTTTACTCCACCAATGCGTTGGCGTATATCTCGTAGTGTTGGCATTATTTAACTATAATTATTTTCTTTGTTAAAATAGATTTTTCTGTTTGCATTCTACAAAAATAAATACCTACTGGTAATTCTTTGGCATCTAAATTTATATAATGGTAGCCAGATACTTGTTCAGGGATACTTGTTTCTTTGATTTCTCTCCCTAATACATCAAATATTTTAAATTTTATTGATTGTGTTACAGATGAGTAATATTTTATATTTGATAAGGAATGAATATCATATAACTCATCTTGTTCAGGATTTGTACTATTATTTTGAGTTTGTAATTTTGAGGGGAATGTAGGAAATGCAGTTTTACTAATAACAATATCATCCCAATAACCATCACTAACTTCATACCAACCAGCATACATATATATTCTAGCATAAGCAGTATTAGATGATGGTGCAATAATATTATTTTGTATCAACGTAAATCCTTGATTCGCTGATACAACTACTCGCTTAGAGTATAAGGTATTAAAATTTTTATCTAAAAAATCAACATACAAATATTGATTGCCTGATATTATATGAGCAAAAGCTGTTACAGAAAATAAATCTTTATTTTTTGCTGGAATTATTTGAGAAACCCATTTGGAATGATTAGCAGAATTATCAACCATGTGAACCGATTTTGAACCACTATAAGGATGGGTTGTAGTAATATCTAATCCTCCACCATCCCAACTCCATAATTCCCAAATAATTTTATCATCTTCGAATCCTAAATTTTTTGCAACAGGAACTGATGATAATGATTGATAATGTAAAAACATTCCCCAATCTGGAAACATACCATCAGCAGACCAACCAGAATTAGTATAATTTCCATCATAATGACCTAAATAGTTTTCTGTTAAACTATTAACAAATTTTTTTAACATTTGAATATCGGTGGAACTCAAAATTTCTCCATAAGAAGAAAGAACATTATATGCTTTAACAATAGAACCTAGTCCAGTAGAAGAAGTAACATTACTTACATAGCTATTCCAAGTATTATTGTAATATTCCCAATCTATACCATTTTTGTAATATTTTACACATCCTTTATATTGCTTCCATCCATTAACAGTTTCTTGGTTATCTATTATGTAATTTACTGCTTTAACAATAGAATTGGTTAAAGATGTTTTAAATGTTCTAAAATTTGTTCCATTTCTTAAAGTTGTAGTACCTGGTAATGTATGTTGGCCAACAACTTCTAATAAAGCAACTAATCCATTTAAAGTAAATGTATGATATCCCATTTTTCTTTGTGGTGCCCATCCACCTCCTGGCGAAGGTGGGGGAGGAGTTCCTGGTGGAACTGGTGTAGCAGAATAATCATACCAATACCATCCTCCATCTGGAATTGCACCATTTGGCCACGGATTTCTTGCATCTATATAATCTTGCCAAGCTATAATTTCTTCAGCAATTGCCATACATCTATCAAGATAATGTTGTTTTCCTGTAAGAGCATAAACATTTGCTAAATGCCATAATTGTAGACCTAAATGATTAGCATTAGAATAGTATTTATAAGTATCGCCAGGATATTGATAAGGATATGTGGGATGGGTCATTTCCCAATCAGCTGAGTTTATTGCGGACTGTAAATATCTTGCATCATGAAATGATAAATATGCTTCAACCATAGCGACACCAGCAAAAGCCGTTGGATGAACTTGACTTAAACGAGGAGCTGGGTCAGTGGGGTTAACAATAAAACCACCATCTCCACCATAGTTTTGAAGACATAATAGATATTCTGCTATTTGAGTTGCATAACTATAATATTCATTTTTTCTATTAATGTCAGTTTCAGCTCTCCATGCACGTGCATATCCTATTAAAACATTTGCATTAAAACGTGTCCATGGTTGGTCTTGATATGAACTATTAGGATTATGACCATTCTCATCCCATACCAACATTGGATTTGGCCATTGATAACCAAAATTTTGCTGGAGATAAGAATTTCCATACCACATATTCCATACAGATTTTGAGAGTGAGTGATATTGCCAAAACTCATTTAATCCTTGTTGAGTAGTTATATTGGTAAGATTGGGTACCAAAACATTATGAATTTGTTGTGAAAAATTTACCGAAGTAAATAATGCCAAAGAAATGATTATTTTTGTTAACATATTAATTAGTTTTTTTTTGAAAATATTGCGTAGACAAAATCACTTTGTATTTCTCCATTTTGCAAGAAAAAATCCTCTATATCAAAGCATAATTGTAAAAGATTTTTTGTTATTTTTTTCTCAATAATAAAATTATGGGCTATATTTTTAAATAATAACATTAATATTGTACCACCGTAAAATTTTATTTCACACTGATGAAATATTTCTTTAATAGATAATAAAATTTTATCTGATTCTATTGCTTCAGAAGGGTCATGAAGTTTTAAACTTATTTTCCCCGGCTTATAAACTTTCTTCTTTACCTTATTGTTATACTGTAATTTATATTCTAACGGTAATAATTCTAAAACGGCATTCACTATTTTTAACTGCTTATCTGCCCATTGAAATTGAGATGGTCCCACAAAATCGTTAAGAATAAGAAATCCACCTGGCTTTAAAGATTCATAAATTTTTTTTACAACTTCTTTTACATCAGAAAAATGGTGTAATGCCCCTTCTGCTATAACTATATCATAATACTCTTTTTGAAAAGAAAAGTTTTTAACATCAGCAACAAAAAAATTGGTGATATTTTCTAATAATTTTTCTTCTGCAGTTTTTTTTGCTTTTTGTATTCTTGTAGAAGAAATATCAAAAGCATCTAGCGTAATAAAACTTCCTGTTCTTGCCCATTCAATTTCACGATTTCCATTACCACACGCTAATGATAATCCTTTAAGTTTTCCAAAATTAACTAATCGAGGAAAATATTTTTTAATTACATATTCATGTGGTAAAATTTCAGAATTCCCTGTAATCAAATAATTCCATCTTTTATTAATAGCAGGAATATCCCACCATTGTTTTTTTTGAGATGCAACATGTTCCCATGTTTTTTTTACACGATAATTTTTACTCCTTGTAATTTTACCAATGATTTCAAAAAATTTCTTTTCTTGTATTTTCTCATAAAGAATAGAAAAATCATGAATATTGATAAAATTATTAAACATGAATTTTTTAATTTACCTTAAACGAAGCAAGAAAATCTTTAACAATAGTTTGAATTTTTTTAATTGCTTCATCCGTTAATTCTTTTTTCTCAGCAATTTCGGTAAGAATGGTTTGATGTCGCATTTCGAGCATTTCTAAAAATTCTTTTTCAAAGCGCTGCACTTGGTTGGTTGGAAGTTCATCCAAATATCCATTTGTTCCCAAATAAATCATCACAACTTGTTTTTCTACGGACATTGGTGTGTATTGACCTTGTTTTAATAATTCTACAAGACGTGCACCACGGCGAAGTTGTTGCTGTGTTACTTTATCCAAATCTGAACCAAATTTTGCAAATGCTTCCAACGCACGATATTGTGCTAAATCCAAACGTAAACGACCAGCAACTTTTTTCATCGCTTTGATTTGTGCATTTCCACCAACACGAGATACAGAAATACCTACGTTAATTGCAGGACGAACTCCAGAGTTAAATAAATTAGATTCCAAATAAATTTGTCCGTCAGTAATGGAAATTACGTTGGTAGGAATGTATGCGGAAACGTCTCCGGCTTGGGTTTCAATAATTGGAAGTGCAGTTAAACTTCCACCACCTAATTCATCATTCAGTTTTGATGCACGTTCCAATAAACGTGAGTGAAGATAAAATACGTCTCCGGGATACGCTTCACGTCCGGGAGGTCTGCGAAGAAGTAATGAAACTTGACGATACGCAACGGCTTGTTTTGATAAATCATCATATACCACAAGAGCATCACGTCCGCTATCACGAAAAAATTCTCCGAGCGTTGCACCAGCGTACGGTGCGATAAATTGCAACGGTGCAGATTCACTCGCAGTTGCAGAAATTACTGTAGTATATTCCATTGCACCATGTTCTTGTAATTTACCAACAACTTGTGCAACGGTTGAACCCTTTTGTCCAATCGCAACATAAATACAATAGACTGGTTTGATGCCTTCTTTTTTTGCTTTTTCTGTGTGTGTATATTTTTGACTGATAATTGCATCTATTGCAACAGCAGTTTTTCCGGTTTGTCTATCACCAATAATAAGTTGGCGTTGTCCGCGTCCGATGGGAATCATTCCATCCACTGCTTTGATACCAGTTTGCAATGGCTGTTTTACGGGTTGCCGTTGGATTACACCAAGTGCTTTTCGTTCCAATGGTAAAAATTTTTCTGTTTTGATTGCACCACGTCCATCGATTGGTTGACCGAGCGGATTTATAACACGTCCTAACATTGCTTCGCCAACTGGCATTGATGCAACGCGTTTGGTGCGTTTTACGGTATCACCTTCTTTTATTTTTGTATCATCTCCAAAAAGAATACAACCAACATTGTCTTCTTCAAGATTTAATACCATTCCCATTACTCCGTTGGGAAATTCTACAAGTTCGCTTGCCATTACTTTTGATAACCCATACACGCGTGCAATTCCATCTCCCACTTGGAGAACGGTTCCTACATCGTACACATCAACTTCTTTTTCAAATCCTGCAAGTTGTTTGCGAAGGACTGTGGTTATTTCATCAGGTCTTACTTCTGCCATTGTTATTTTCCTTTATGATAAAATTTTTCTATTGATATAATTTTCTAATTTAATACAACTGTATTTTTCAATTGATTTCGTACCAACTCTAATTGATGTTTTAAACTTCCGTCAAGAACGGTATCTCCAACACGTGCAATGAACCCTGCTTTAAGCGATGGGTCTATTACATAGTGAAGTTGAATTTTCTTGTTCGTCATTTCTTCCAATTTCTTTTCCAACTCTTTTTCTTGCTTTGAAGAAAATTCTACACTGGTAGTAACCGTTACTTGTTGAATTCCCAGTTGTTCATCTCGCAAAATAAAATATTGGTGGAGAATTTCATCTAAAACAATTTCTCTTCTTTTCTCTATTATAAAGAGAAGATAGTTGAGAATTTGTTTATCAATTTTCTTTTGAAAAATTTCCGTTATAATAGATTTCTTTTTTTCTTTATTGATAATCGGGCTTTTGAGCATGTTCACAAAATCACGAGAAGTTTTGAGAACATCATTAAGCATTTCTACATCTTTCACTTTTGATGTTTTCTTTTCTTCTGTGATTTCTAACAAGATTGCTGCGTATCGGTTTGCTATGCGGAGATTACTCATGGTTTTGTCTTCGTGTTATACATTCCCCCTCCTCATAGGAGGGGTTAGGGGAGGTCATACAATTTAAGAACCACCCTTGTATTCTCTCCTTTTAGGAGGGAAAATTTTTTCTAATTTTTTGAAACTTGTTGTAAAACTTTATCTACTAATTTCTTTTGTTTTGTTCCATCAAGAGATTCATCAAGAATTTTTTCTGCAACAGAAACAGCAAGGTCTGCCACTTCCCCACGAAGTTGAGTTAATGCAGATTCTTTTTCTCGCTCAATTTCTTCTTTTGCTTGTGTGATAATTGTTTTTGCATTTTCTTGTGCTTTGGCAACAATATCATTTTTCATTTGTTCAGCAAGTTCTCTGGCTTCCCGCATAATGCGAGTAGTTTCTTCATTCACTTTTGCTAATGCTTTTTTATTTTCTGCTAATAATTTTTCAGATTCTTTTTTTGCTTCTTCGGCTTGCGAAATAGAATCTGCAATACTTTGTTCACGGTCACCAAGTGCTTTTAATAGTGGTTTCCATGCAAATTTGCTGAGAACAATTACTAATAAAACAAACGTAATAATTGTCCAAATAATAAGACCTGGATTGACATCTAACATAATTCTTTCTTTCTTAAAATATTTTTATAGGGAAAAAATACAGAAACCGGATTTTTTCCGGCTTCTGCATTCAATAAAATTACTTCGTTGCAAGAATAATACAAATAACTAATGCAATAATTGTTGCTCCTTCGATAAGAACCGCTGGTACCAACATTGCACCTTGAATTTGTTTTCCTGCTTCAGGTTGGCGTCCGATAGATTCCATTGCAGATGATGCAATTTTTCCAATTCCTAGCGCACCACCAACTACGGCGATTGCAGCACCAATTCCTGCTGCTAAATATGCTAAAGCATTTGCTTCCATTTTTATTCTCCTAAAATAAATTATAAGTGATTGATTTGATGTTAGATAAATTAATTAATGATGTTCTTCGTCATGATGTGCACTCTGAATTCCAAACCCCATAAATAATGCTGTAAGCATTGTAAAAACGTACGCTTGAAGAAATGCAACAAAAATTTCCAATAAACTGACACCAACAGCCAAGACAACAGGAATTGGTGTTATGGCATAAGATTTAAATAAAAAATTCAATCCAAGAATAGCAACAATTGCGATGTGCCCTGCAGTCATATTCGCAAAGAGACGAATACATAATGCAAGTGGTTTCGTGAATAAACCAAGAAATTCTATAGGCACCATTATAATCCACAATCCCCAGTGAACCCCGCCAGTGAGATGTGCAAGATAATGTTTTAAGCCCTGTGCTTTAATTGCAGAAAACTGAATCATAATAAAAGCAATAAGTGCTAAACCAGCAGTAACACTAATATTTCCGGTTGCCGATGCACCATAGGGAATCATTCCCAATAAATTCATTATCAAAATGAAAAAGAATGTTGTAAGAAGATATGGAAGATACGGTAATCCACCTTTTCCCATATTCGGAAGAACAATTTCATCGCGAATAAATACAATAAATATTTCTATAAGATTTCCAAATCCTTTTGGGATTTTATTTTTTGCATTTTGTTTTGCTGCAATCGGAAGGATAATCATTAATAGTAATGCAGCCAAAAGAAGAAATACAATGTGTTTGGTAAGATAAATCTCTGTACCAAAAAGATAAAAATGTGGAAGATGAAGATGACCTAAAAAAGGCAATTCAATTTCGCGAGAATCAAAAACGTGGTGTATAAGTTCTGCAAAAAGATTTCCTTTTTCTTCTCCGTGCGGTGTAGTTTGTGCAGCCTGATGAAGAGTATCTACAATATTGTGTTGTGTAAGAGAATCAACAATTTTTGTTGTATCTCCTTCTACTGATGATGAAAAAAAAGCCATAAATTATCGTAACATTTTTTGAATTGAAAAAACTTCTATAAACATAAATATGATATAAAAACCTAACAACGAACTTGCTAAACCAATTGTATGAATATTAAAAACTTTAATACAGAGTAATAAAATTACCACAATACAACCTAATCGTACAACCATTGAACCAAAAAATGTTTGAAGAAAGTTTTGATACGAGTTTTTTTGAAACGAACGTTGTAATAATGTATATCCCACCAAAACATTTATCAAACTTACAATAGCACCAATACCGACAGCAATATAAATTTCAGTATTTCCAAATTTGAGTAGCGGATATGCACTTATTCCGCTCACAAGAAAAAACACTAATAATACTTTTGAAAAAAAATTCATTACTTATTTAAGCGTTGCACTGTTTTTACAAATTGAATTAAACTTCCTACCACACCGATTAAAACAAAAACAATTAATAACCACGGTGATGTAGAAAAGTATTCATCTAAAAATTTACCCAGAAAAAAAAATGCAATTACTGTTACTGCTAATTGCAAACCTAATGTTAAAAACGGATTTGCCCCACCTAAAAAATCTTTCTTTTTATTATCCATTTTTTTTCTCACTTTAAAAAACTTCAAAAGTTTCTAAAACTTTTGAAGTTCGCTTCTCATTTAAGCAATCTGTTCTATAGCCACGACCTTTAGGTCGTGGTAAAAATGAAAGCAATATTGACTTTAGTCAAAATTAAGTGGGCTAAAGCCCAATTTTATGTAAGATAATTATTTTTTTCCACGCTCTGAAGAGCGTGGCTATTCTCATTTATGGATTTCATTTGGCTTTGTTTCTACCATAGAGATTTTACCGTCATACACGGCACCTTCATCTATCACCAAACGAGCAGCGCGAATATCTCCACGTACAGTAGATTTTCCTTCTAATACAATTTTATCACCTACTACAACATTTCCTTTTATTTTTCCACCAACAACAAGGTTGCGAGCATTTATTGTACCTTCAATTTCTCCTGTAGAACCAACAGCAAAATTTTCTCCCACATGAACCTCACCAACCACTTTTCCATCTACACGTAAACTTCCCTGTGTACGAATTTTTCCTTCTACTATTGTTCCAACGCTGATAAGATTGAGTTCTTTAATATTGTTTTTTTCTGGCATATGTTTTTACAATGATTTTGTTGCAATCAAAAAATTTTCTGGATTTTGTGGAATACCATTTTTCCAAAGTTCAAAGTGAAGATGTGCACCATAACTTGTTTTTCCGGAATTTCCAAGTAATGATATTGCTTGACCTCGTTTTACAAAATCTCCACGAAAAGTTAATAAACTCTGATTATGTTTATAGATAGAAAAATATCCACTTCCATGAGCAATGATGAGCATATTTCCATCTTCATATGTCCATCCAGAAAAAATCACATATCCATCAGCAACAGCATTAATTACCGAACCAATTTTTCCTGCATAATCAATTCCAAAATGATTTTGCTCATTTTCAAATCCACGAGAAATATATCCACTTACTGGCGAAATAATTGGAAATGATGCTTGAAATGAAATTGCAAATTGACTACTACTTTTTATTTCCTTATTACTACTTCCACGAACAGAAGAAGAATTTAATAGAACAGTATTTTCTTCAAACTTCTCTTCACTACTAACAAATGCAGTTGTATCTTTTTTATTTTGCTCTCCAAGAATTGAACGGAGTTTTCTATTATATTCTTGCAACATTACAACATCTTTTGAAACTTGAAAAAGTTGTTGTTGTACTTCACTCACTTCTTTTTCATATCGTTTTGCTAACTCTGCTTGCGATATTGGAATTACAATTCCTAACGGAGTAAATTTTAACAATAAGATTGTAATAACAGCTATTAATACACTTACACCAACACATCCTGCAATAATAATTGGTATTGTTACTTTAAAAGAACGTCCTTTACTTGCATCTCCTTGTGGAACAATGAGAATTTGAAATTCCGATTTCTTTGATTTGTGATGGTGTTGTTCAGAATATGGCATAAAAAGATACTTAATATAAAAAAAGTGGGTTTGAAAGTCAACGCATTTTTCTTACAAAGAATTCAAAAACTTCTACTTTTTCTTTTAAAAATTTTCTACATTGAAAACGTTTATGAAAAAAACATTCCCACCATTTATTTTATTACTGACAACAATTTTATTTCTTTATCTGCTTTCTTTTTTAGATTTGGAAAGTGATACCTCTTCTCTATCGTTACGAAATTTTTCACTCTTTGCAGATATTCAATCAAAACCAGAAGAAATACCTACGTTAAAAAGCGATTCCGTTCAATACAATGATACTTCTTCTACTATTACAACAGATTCTCTAAAAAAGATTTTTTCTGTTACCTCAAAAAATATTATCAATACAAAAGTTCTCCAAACTTTTTTTGAACAACTTCATCAACTAGAAAAAGAAACAACTCTCGTACGAATTGCATACTTTGGTGATTCTATGATTGAAGGAGATTTATTAACGAGTGATTTACGAGATTTGCTGCAAAAAAAATTCGGTGGAAGTGGTGTTGGTATGGTTCCACTCACTTCGCAAACAGCAAGTTTTAGAAGAACAATTACTCACACATTTTCTGATGATTGGAAACGGTATTCTTTGTTGGATGAACGTACGCCGAAAAAACCACTTGGGATTATGGGATATTCTTTCATTCCTGCTAATGAAAGTTGGGTGCAATATAAAAGTTCAAATTATTCTTCACGCCTTTTCTCTTTTTCTCATATTAAAATGTTGTATGGGGAAAGTGATACAAATAATTTTGTTCTTTATAAGAAAGATAAAAGAGATTTTATTCAACAAAATTTACCATCAAATAATTCAGTAAATCTTTTTGAGATTAAACCAGACTCTGCTTTTTCGATATTCTACGCAAAATTTCATTCACCAAAACCACTGAATCTTTTCGGAATAAGTTTTGAAAATAATAACGGAATTATTTTGGATAATTTTTCTTTTCGTGGAAATGCTGGACCTCAACTCATTCACATTCCAGATTCTATTCTTATTGGCTTTCAATCACTGCTTCATTACAAACTTATCATTCTTCATTATGGATTAAATGCAACAAATCCAAAAACAAAAGATTACAGTTGGTACGAACGTGGATTATTAAAATCGATTAATCTTATAAAAACATCATTTCCTGATGCAAGTATTTTATTGGTAAGTGTGAGTGATAAAAGTTATAAGCATAATGGAAAGTATGAAACAGACCCGAGTATTCCGATTATTGTAGAAGTGCAGCAACGTGTTGCAGAAAAAACTGGAATTGCTTTTTGGAATTTGTATGAAGCAATGGGTGGATATAATACAATGGTGAATTGGGTTGATGGTGATACTATCTATGCAAATAAAGATTACACACACTTGAATTTTCGTGGTGGTGCAAAGATGGGAAAACTTTTTTATGATGAATTGATGGAGCAATACGAAAATTATAAAAGGCGACTTTCAAAATAATGAGAATACTGAAAATTTGTCATTCCGAACGTAGTGAGGAATCTCTATAAATAATATCTGTAATACACGATTGTTTTTTAATCGGGCATCAAAAAAATGGATTCCCGCTAAAAACGTGCGGGAATGACGTTATCCCTAATATTTTTTCATGATAAAATTTTTTCAAATATTATTTTTTTCTTTTTGCATTCTTTCCTCTGTTCAATCTTTTGCACAAGAAAATGTTGCAACTTTGGCAAAAAAATATCCATTTCTAAAAACGGGTTTGAATACTATTGGAAATTCTAAAGCATTAGAAAATTTTTACGAAACATTGTATCAAAAAATAAAAAAAAAATCTGTTATAAAAATTGTTCATATCGGAGATTCTCACATTCAAGCAGATTTTTTTAGTGGAATTGTGAGAAAAGTTCTCCAAACCAATTTTGGAAATTCCGGAAGAGGTTTGGTAACTCCGTACCGATTAGCAAAAACTGGTGAGCCATTGGATTATGATATTTTCAGTAATAAAAAATGGAAATTCCATAACATTGTTGGTGGAAAAACTCCCTTACCTATTGGAGTTTCCGGAATAACTGTAAAAACAGAAGACCTTGCCAGCACAATTACCATACGAGTAAATGATACAACGGGAATGGATTATAGTTTTAATTCGCTTACACTTTTTTACGAAAAAGGTGCTTCAACGTTTGATTTCAATGTGTACGATAGTAATGATAATGAACTTGGAAATATTAACGCAAGAACCGAAACACAAAATCGTTTTATTTCAAAAATAGAATTTGATACTTTAATAAAATCAATAAAACTACAACCTGTACGAAAATATCTTTGGCTGCAACAATTTACACAAATTTATGGAATGTCTTTAGAAAATGGAAAACCCGGGATTCTCTATCATACAATCGGAGTGAACGGAGCAACATTTCAAAATTATAATTCTGCAGAATATTTTGTAGAACAACTTGCACGACTAGAACCAGATTTAATTATCATTTCTCTCGGCACTAATGATGCATATATAAAAAATTTTCATACCCAAGAATTATATGATAATATTGATGAATTTATTTCTACTCTACGAAATGAAATACCAGAGGCATCTTTTCTTTTAACAACGCCAGCAAATTCTTACAAGAAAAGAAAAAAAGAAAACCCAAACGTAAAAACTGCCGCAACAATAATCAAACAATACTGTACAGCAAATGATGTTGCGTATTGGGATTTATATTCTATTATGGGTGGAAATGGTTCTATGTTAAAATGGTACAAAAACGGATTAGCGGGAAAAGATAAAATTCACTTTACTCGAACAGGATACGAAATACAAGGAACACTTTTATCTCAAGCATTACTTAATGAATTTCGAATTTATAAAAAACTTCAGCACTGATAATTTTTGGAAACTCCTCCAATATTCAGCACAAGAACCATTACTCTTTAATAGTGGTCTCTTCCTTTTTCTTTTTCTTGCATTTCTTTTTGTATACGGAATGCTTTATAAAAATATTCGCGGAAGAATATTCTTTACCACAGTTTTTTCTATCTACTTCTATTATAAATCCAGCGGATGGTATTTTTTCTTGATGTTGTTTTCTACTGTTGTGGTGTATTATTTGGGATTGTGGATTGAAAAAACAACTGATGAAAAAAAGAAAAAATTTATTCTCATCGCCGGACTTATTTTTAATCTTACCATATTAGGATATTTTAAATACACAAATTTTTTTATAGAAATCATCAATGAATTTACTCAGAAACCGTTAGAGTTCACTCACATCTTTTTACCTTTGGGAATTTCTTTTTTCACGTTTGAACTCATTTGTTATCTCGTTGATATTTACAAACAAAAATTTCCTCCAGTTCGCAATCTTGTAGATTTTTGTTTTTACGTTTCATTTTTTCCTCACCTTGTTGCTGGTCCCATTGTGCGTCCTGCGGAACTCATTCCACAAATGTATGCACCACTCAATATTTCCAAAGAAGATATTGGACGTGGTGTTTTTTTAATTATTGGGGGGTTGATAAAAAAAGCGGTGATTTCGGATTATATCAGTATTAATTTTGTTGATAGAATTTTTGAAAATCCAACATTGTATTCCGGAATAGAAAATCTGCTTGGCGTGTACGGATATGCTATTCAAATTTATTGTGATTTTTCCGGTTATTCTGATATGGCAATTGGGATTGCGTTGTTGATTGGTTTTAAACTTCCGGAAAATTTTAATGCTCCGTATCAATCAACATCCATTACAGAATTTTGGAGAAGGTGGCACATTTCTCTTTCTTCATGGCTGCGAGATTATCTTTACATTCCGCTTGGTGGAAATCGCAAAGGAACATTTCGTCAATACATCAATTTATTTTTAACAATGTTATTGGGTGGATTGTGGCATGGTGCTTCGTGGAAATTTGTGATGTGGGGCGGAATGCATGGTGCTGCATTGGCACTGGATAAACTTGTTGAGCCATTTCTTCCAAAGAAAAAAAATGTGTTCACAAAATTTTTTGGAATTATTTTCACATTCCATTTTGTTACTTTTTGTTGGATATTTTTTCGGGCTTTATCATTTGATAATGCAATAGAAGTTCTTCAACAAATTGGTACTATTGTAAATAATAATGGTGCGTTATTTATTGATATTATAAACGGATATAAACTTGTTTTTATTTTTATGCTTTTAGGATATTTTCTTCATTTCACACCGCATTCTATTGATAATAAAATCCAAAATTTTATCACTCGTTCCCCACTCATTGCCCAAGCATTCTATCTTACTCTTGCAATTTGGTTGGTTATCCAAACAAAATCTGCGGAAGTACAGCCGTTTATTTATTTTCAGTTTTAGTAATCAAGAAAATGTCATGCCCGTCCCACTTTAGTGGGATTATCGGGCATCCATATTAAACCAAAAATGTGGATTCCTGCCTTTCGCAGGAATGACGATATGGTACTCCACTTTTCTCTTTTCTCAAAATAATGTATTATATAGTACATGATTATCGATGAAATAACTTTCGAAGAAAATATCAAACGCACATATTTTGCATGTGATATAGAAAAATGCAAAGGTGCATGTTGCACTTTAGATGGTGGAAGAGGTGCTCCCTTATTAGATGAAGAATTGCAAGAGATAGAAAATGCCTTTCCTATCATTAAAAAATATCTTCCGGAAAAACATCTTGCAACAATAAAAAAATATGGATTGTATGAAGGAAATCCCGGAAAATACGCAACACAATGTGTAGAAAATAAAGCATGTGTTTTTGTGTATTACGAAAACGATATTGCTTTGTGTGCTTTTGAAAAAGCATTTTTACAAAAAGAAATTTCTTGGCAAAAACCATTATCATGTCATTTATTTCCGATACGTATTAATAGAGTAACACAAACAGCATTTTTTGAATACTGTTCTGTATGTTCTCCCGCATTGGAAAAAGGAACAAAAGAACATATTTTATTAGAAGACTTTTTAGAAAAACCCTTACAACGAATAACAATAAAGAAACAAATATAAAAATTTCTACAACCCTGCCAGAGTTTTAAACTCTGGCAGGGTTTCATAATCCAAAAACTAATTTGTTATGCTACAACTTTCGCAAAACCAAAAATTATCGCAAAAGTTAACACCACAACAAATTCAATATTTGCAACTTCTCCAAGTTCCCATTCTTGCACTTGAACAACGCATCAAAACAGAATTAGAAATAAATCCGCTATTAGAAGAAGGAATGGATGGTGAAACAGAAATAGTACAGCAAGAAGAAGCAACTACTAGTGAAGATTTTTCCGCCGATGCTGCTGAAAACACGAACGAACAAAAAGATGAATTTACCTTTGAAGACTACGTCAATGATGAATCTGATTATTCTTACAAAGGAGAAGTTTTTGATAATGAAGAAAAAGACGAACTCCCTATTGCTGCATCAGAACCACTTACACAAAAATTATTCAATCAATTATCATTAACAGAACTTACTGAAAAAGATATATTGGTTGCTAAAGAAATTATCGGCAATCTCGATGAAGATGGATATTTACGAAGAGAATTACAATCCATTGTTGATGATATCAATCTTGAACATCAACTTGGCATCACCATAGAACAAGCAGAAAATGTTGTAAAAAAAATCCAGCGATTAGAACCATTGGGAATTGCTTCGCGAACATTGCAAGAATGTCTTCTCGTGCAATTGGAATTTGTGCAGTGTGATGAATCTGTCCGCACGCTTGCTGCAACAGTATTAGAAAAATATTTTGATGAGTTCACAAAAAAACATTATGAACAATTATCAAAATTGTTGAATGTAGATTTAGAAGAAATAAAAAAAGTTATAGACCTCATCTCCCATTTTAATCCAAAGCCCGGAGAAACTGATGAAACAGCACAGCCACAATATATTACTCCGGATTTTATTGTTCATAAAGATGATGATGAATTAATTATACAACTTTATGATAGAAATATCCCACCTCTTCGCATCAATAAAGGATATAAAGAATTAGTAACCACCAAAAAAAATAAAATTGATACTGCAACAAAAACATTTCTCAAACAAAAATTTGATGCTGCAAAATGGTTTATCGCCTGCATTCATCAACGAAGAGAAACAATGATGAAAGTGATGCGAACTATTGTAGAAAAACAAAAATCATTTTTTGAAACCGGAGAAAATCTCAAACCAATGGTTTATAAGGATATTGCTGAAGTTATCCAAATGGATATTTCTACCATTAGTAGAACTGTTAATGGAAAATATGTGCAAACAGATTTTGGTATGTATGAATTGAGATATTTTTTTAGTGAAGGAATACAAACCGAAAGCGGCGAAGAAGTTTCCAATAAAGAAATTAAAGAACGTCTTAAAACAATTATTGAAAATGAAGATGGGAAAAAGCCTCTCAGTGATGACCGATTAACAGAAATTCTTAATCAACAAGGTTTTCACATTGCACGACGCACTGTTGCAAAATACCGAGAAGCGATGATGATTCCTGTTGCACGGTTGAGAAGGAAAATTTAGTCAGAATACAGAAGTAAGAATTCAGAA
>CALETH010000043.1 GCA_937920105.1 uncultured Bacteroidota bacterium | reverse complement strand
ATGACATTAGCAAACTCTCTTGCGATCGGGTACCATAGCCATAACTTAAAAATTTACTCAATTTCCAATATGAAACCAACCCGTTCTTATGAGTTACCAGGAGTACCGTTATGCTTATCACAATAAAATCGAAATTAAAATTATATTAATTAAATAAATAATATTTCATGGAGTAAAAAAATGGCAACAATTAAAATACAACGTAAAAATATTCAGGAAGGAAGTTACAAAATTTTTATTGATGGACAAGAAATTGGAGTAGTTTTAAAAGGAGAAATTAAAGATACTTTTGAAATTTCACCAGGAGAACATACTCTTGTAATTAAATTTGGAGTGGGTAGCAATAAAGCGATATTGTTTAATATAAATGAAAATGAAACAAAAGTATTTTCAGTGACAGGTTTTGATTTACAAAATTTTCATTTGTTAGCACTAATAGGAGTAATATTCACATTCTTATTACCCTTTATGTTAAAAACTTCTTATAGAGGTTACTATCTATTTTTAATATTTTTACCATATATAGTATTTTTAATACGTTATGTAATAAATATTCGAAAAACATGGCTAATAGTAAAAGAAATTAAGACAAAAGTATAGAAATCAAAACTTCGGAAAAATAATCTGCTCAATACTTAACGCTTTTCCAGTTTCAATTTCAACCTTCATTACCACTGCACAAAGATGAACATCATTTTGAGCAATTTCATATTTATGTGGAGTTTGTTTTAGAAAACGTTGAATAGCCAATTCCTTTTTCATTCCAATTACAGAATCATACGGACCAGTCATTCCCACATCAGTAATAAATGCCGTGCTGCGAGGTAAAATTCTTGCATCAGCCGTTGGTGTGTGAGTATGAGTTCCAACAACAGCACTCACACGTCCATCCAAATACCAACCCAACGCCATTTTTTCCGCCGTTGCTTCCGCATGAAAATCTACCAAAACAATTTTCGTTTGTTCATGAATTTTTGTTAATGCCCAATCCATCGTTTTAAAAGGGTCATCCAACGCCGCCATAAAAGTTCTTCCTTGAACATTCACCACACCAATTTTTACTGCGGGATTTTGTAATTCATAAATCACGAAACCATTTCCACCATTTTCTTTTGGATAATTTAACGGACGCAAAATATTGCGATTGCTTCCCAATACTTTTCGCGAATCCCATCTATCCCACGTATGATTTCCACCAGTAATGACATGCACACCAAGAGAAAAAATTTTATTTGCATCTTCTTCAGAAATTCCTTTTCCTTCTGTTGTATTTTCTCCATTCGCAATACAAAAATCTATTGAATGTTGTTTCAATAAACTTTGAATCATTGTAGAAGTTAACTCCAATCCCGGCTTTCCGTTAATATCCCCAATAAATAAAATGTTAAGTGTAGAAGACATAAAAATTTCCCTTTTTTGTCATTCCTGCGAAAGCAGGAATCCATATTTTTAATATGAATAATTTTTTTAGATGAAAAGTTATTATACAAAAAAAAATAAGGAGAACATAGTCCATCATAGCATTTTTCTCTTACATTGATTTTCGCTCCATTCTTTTGTATTTTTCAAATCAATTATCACATTTTATCATTTAGGAGAAATTCACGTGGAAGTTACCTTTAACACTGTAAGCGATTGCGAACGAGAAGTAAAAATTCAACTTACAAAAGAAGAATTAAAACCATATTTTGATGAAGCATATAAAACCGCTTCTGCAAAAATTGAAATTAAAGGATTTAGAAAAGGAAGAGTACCAGCAGCACTGATTCAAAAAATGTTTGGTGAAAGTATAGAATACGATGCGTTAGATACTATCACTAATGATGTATTCAAAAAAACAATCGAAGAACATAAACTTCAACCAATCGGAAAGCCAACACTTTCTGATATGGAATACAAACGAGGAGAACCACTTTCTTTTAAAATTAAATACGAAGTAAAACCAACCATTGAATTAAAAGAATACAAAGGAATTGAAGTAGAAAAATTAGTTCACAACGTTACCGAAAAAGAAATAGAAGACGAAATCAAATATTTACAACGAAAAAATGCAAGTTACGAAAATGCAACAATCGTTGATGGAAATGAATACATCGTTTTTTGTGATATGCAGGATTTAGACGATGCTGGTCTCCCTGTAGTTGGAACAGTGAAAGAAAATATGCAGTTTTATTTAAATGAACCAAGTACAGAAAAAGAAATAAAAGATGCACTGAAAGATGTAAAAATTGGAGATGTAAGAAAAGTACAATTTGAACACAAACATGAAGACCATTCACACAAAGTACATTTACAACTCACCGTAAAAAAGATTGAAAAAGTTTTATTGCCTGAAATCAATGAAGAATTTGTGAAAAAGATGACAGGAGATAAAATTACAAACGTAAAAGATTTTTATGCAGATATAAAAAAGAATGTAACACAATATTGGCAGCATCAATATGAACGACAAATGGAAAACTCTTTAATAAGTGAAATTATTAAACGACATGATTTTCCTGTACCAGAATCTTTAATAGAACTTATTTTGGATTCATATTTAGAAGATATAAAAAACAAACAGCCCAATAAATCACTCCCTAAAAATTTTGATAGACAAAAATTTAATGAAGCATATCGAACCAATGCAATCTGGCAAGTAAAATGGGAATTTATTAGAGAAGAAATTTTGAAAAAAGAAAAATTAGAAGTAACTGATGCTGATAAAGAAAAAATGGCGGAAGAAAAATCTAAAGAATTAAATATCAGCAAAGAAAAACTTCTCGCATTTTATAAAACATCAGATAAATCAACACAAGAAATAATAGATAAAAAATTGTTTGATGTATTATTAAAAAATGCTGCTATAAAAGAAGTTGATGATACAAAAAAACAAGAGCAACAAAAAATTACAGCATAAAGCAAACTTGTCAAGTTTTTAAAACTTGACAAGTCTTGAAAACAAGTGTTACAGTCATAAAACCTGTGAGGTTTTGTACTACTTCGAAAGCGGGAATCCAAAAACTAATTAATGAGGAAAAAATGAAAATCAAACCATTCGAACTTTATAATCAACTCGTACCCATGGTAGTAGAACAAACAAGCCGTGGAGAACGAGCATACGATATTTTTTCACGATTATTAAAAGAACGCATCGTTTTTATCGGAACAGCCATTGATGATACCGTTGCAAGTTTAGCCGTTGCCCAAATGTTATTTTTGGAATCCGAAGACCCAGATAAAGATATTCATGTTTATATTAATTCTCCCGGTGGTTCTGTTACTGCAGGACTTGCTATTTACGATACCATGCAATATATCCGTCCCGATGTTTCTACAATATGTGTAGGAATGGCAGCAAGTATGGGAGCAGTGCTTCTTCTTGCAGGAAAAAAAGGAAAACGCAAAGCACTTCCCAATGCACGTATAATGATTCACCAACCGTGGGGAGGAGCACAAGGAACTGCTTCTGATATCAGCATTCAAGCAGAAGAAATTCTCAAAACCAAAACCCGATTAAATGAAATTATCGCATTTCACAGCGGAAAAAAAGTAGAAGATATTGCACGTGATACAGACCGTGATAATTACATGTCCGCCGAACAAGCAAAACAATACGGATTGATTGATGATATTCTTACTAAAAAGGCAGCAACAAAATCTAAGTAAAATTTAAATTTTTTGTATATGATAAAACCCTGTCAAAATTTTGAACTCTGACAGGGTTTATTGTTAAATTATGAATACATTTATCGAAATAAATTCAAACATTAAAATTCCACTCAGTGAAATTCAACTTCAATTTTCTCGTAGTGGCGGACACGGTGGACAGAATGTTAACAAACTTTCCACACGTGTAGAATTATTTTTTGATATTCCAAATTCACAAAACATTAATGAAGAAACAAAAATTATTTTTCTACAAAAATTAAAAGAAAGAATTGATACTCATGGTATCTTACGAATAACATCACAAGAAACCAGAAGCCAATGGAAAAATAGAGAAATTGCGCTAGAAAAATTTGCCGAACTTCTTCGCAAAACATTAATTGTAAGAAAAAAAAGAATTGCGACAAAAGTTTCCAAACAAGCAAAACAAAAAAGAATAGAAGAAAAGAAAAAAAGAGGAGAAGTAAAAAAAATGCGAAGAGAAAAAATAAATGATGAATAATAAATTTTCCCAGCATGAGACCTCACAGGTTTTTAAAACCTATTAGGTCTTAGTTACATGCAGATTTGAAAAGAAAAATTTAGTAGCCACGACATTCATGTCGTGGAAAAATAATGAAAAATAAATTTTGACTTTAGTCAAAAAAATTGCTTTGACAAAAAACGTCTCGCAATGACAATTATCAATTCAACAACAATGGTTTCACCTTCCACGGTCCGTCACCAGTTTTTTGAATTCCCGGAGCAGGAAAGTGAAGACGATTGACAATATCTTTTAATACCCACCACGTTTCGCCATCTAAAGGAAGTTCTAATAAATTATAATCCAAACTAATGGAAAATTTTCGCTCTTTTATTCCAATATCATCATGCGAAATATTCGTTGCATTGTACCCAACAGCCAAATTTAAAAACTTTGGCCAATATGATTTCCAATCTTTCGGTAATAAATTGTGAACATCCATACTGAGCCAATAAATATGTCCATTGTAATCTCCAGTAAGATGCCATCGTTCACTCCACAAAGGAAATTTTCCAGAAGGGTAATAACTCCACTTAAAATTAAAATTTTGAAAAAACGGAACACGTTGCTGCAACATTCCATACAAAATTCCTAATGTGTTAAAAGAAAGGTCATCAAAAGAAAATTGATAACGAGAAAATCCATCACCAATTTCTGCAGTGATTGCATGAAATGCCGGAACACCAACTCCTATCCACATCGCAGTGTTATCATCAAAGCCAGCCCATTTCATCATATTATACACACTTAAATAATATGTGTAGGAAGTATAAAAATGTCCTAACTTATCAACACCAAGAGCATAATCATTAAAATACCCTTCATACTGTATGGTAAATGGGTGATAATTATTTTTCCACCACCACTGAAATTGTAAATAAAATGTTCCAACAGTGTAACCAACTAAACTATACGTTGCCAATGGCTTTCTATCAAAAATCCAAAACGTACTATCTGCTGGTTGATGTGGATATTGAAATTGAGAAAAAGATAGATGAGTTTGTAATAAAAAAAGAAATGTAAAAAGAAGTAAAAATTTTTTCATCATTTAAAAATCAAAATATATTCCTAAAGTATTCCATCGTACGTATTGATTGTAAAATTGTCCGCGTTCTTCTAATCCAGTACGATAATTATAAGCGAAACGCACAGTGTTGCTATTTCCATCACCAAGTTTTATTCCCACTTGATAATTTTGTGAAGTAGCGAAATTCAATTCTCCGCGAAATTTTATATCAAAGCCAGTGTAAAAAGTAAGAAGAGGAGTGATGGGAACATTGAACATTTCACTTCCAATTTGAAAAATCCAACGATTATCAACTTTGTGTGTAATCACAAATAAATAATTATAATAGAAACCACCGTACACAAATCCACGTATGAGAGGAATTTTTTGAATACCAAAAAATTTTACGTAATCTCGTACATAATTGAGAGAATTTTGGTATCCGAGAATTTCAAAAGCATCATCCACAAAATGCTGACTTGTGTGTCCGACACCAAAGCGAAGAGAAAGATTTTCATTTATCGCAACATCAAGCATAAAATCCACAAAAAAATCTCCGGTGATAACTTGTACGTGTCTTCCTATTTTTTTGAGATGTGCATAAAATGTACCAGCAACACTAAACTGTCCATTAAGATATGGAGAAGAAATATCCACAATGGGAAGATTTCCGCCCATTCCGCCAGTATAATTACTCATTTCTAATATTTTGGTAAGAGTGATACGATGTTCTGTACTATTTGCAGGAAAGAGTGGTACTAAATGTTTTTGAGGAAGGAAAGAAAAAGAAATTTCCGGAAATTCTGCATGTAGTAAAAAAGGGAAGAAGGATAGTAAAAAAAGTTTTTTAAAGATATTCATAATATTTTATCGGAATGTTAATGTCATTCCCGTCCCGCTTTAGCGGGATAATCGGGAATCTAAAAAATGGATTCCGCATCAAGTGCGGAATGACAAATACTTTAATAGAGAAGTAATGGTTTAAATTGTAATTTTTCTCCTTCAATTTTTTGAACTCCAGGAGCAGGAAAATGAAAATTATCTAATACACCTTTAAGTAAATCATAAATTCCACCAGTGATAGGAATTTCTGTAATATTGTAATCTAAACTTACCGCAAAATTTCTTTTCAGTGGTTTTCCTGTAGTATAATTTTTTACACCATAACCCACGGCAAGATTAAGAAATTTTGGCCAATAGGTATTCATAGATTTTGGAAGAAGATTGTGCATTTTAAAACTTAACCAATACATATGCCCATCATAATCATCAGTTAAACGCCAATTATTATTTAAGGGAACAACGCCGGATGGAAAATAACTCCACTTCACATTAAAATTTTGAAAAAACGGAACTTTGTATTGCAAATACCCGTACCCAATTCCCAAACAATTTGCAATTAAATCATCCGGAGAAAATTGATAGGTAGAAAATCCATCACCAAGTTCTATAGAAATTGCATGAGCAAGCGGAATTCCGATGGCACACCATAACATTGTAGATTCATCAAAATGTGCCCACTGAAAAAATTCTCTTGCTGCACAAAAATATAAATACGAAGTATAAAAATGTCCGATTTTATCAACGCCTAAACTGTAGTTATTGAGAAATCCTTCCCACTGATAATGAAAATCATGATAATTTCCTTGCCACCACCACTTGTATTCCATATATAATGTAACGGCGGAATAGGCAATTGTGCTGTATGTGATTAATGGTTTGCGTTCAAAAATCCAAAAAGTACTATCTACAGAATTGGTAGTAGAATTATATTGTGAGTACGTTTGTTGGAAATAAAAGAGTGTAACGATGAGAAAAAATATTTTTCGTAAATTTTTATTCATAAGAATTTTTAATATATCAATATTTTTTTTGGTATTCTACTCATAAAAAAATTTCAAAAAATTCTTGCCTTCTCAAAAGAAGTTTGCTATATTACAAGACTTTTTTATGGAGAGCGTGTAGCTCAGCGGTAGAGCATCTGCCTTTTAAGCAGAGGGTCGATGGTTCGAGACCATCCACGCTCACAAAATATTGCCCAATTGGGCAATTGTTTTTTTGTCAATACTATTTTTTTGGAGAGCTGGCAGAACGGCTATTGCACCAGTCTTGAAAACTGGCGTCCTAACGGGCTTGGGGGTTCGAATCCCTCGCTCTCCGCAATGTATTTTGTGTATATTCTTTATTCAGAAACTCACCAGCGATTTTACGTAGGTCAAACCAATAATATAGAAAAAAGAATAGCAAGGCATAATTCTGGTAACGTTATTTCTACAAAATTTTATAGACCGTGGAAATTAATATATAACGAAAGTGTGTCAACAAGAGAAGAAGCAATGCGTTTGGAAAAGTGGTATAAAAGTGGTGCTGGTTTGAAAAAACGAAAGGAACTACTGATTGCATCCCGTGAGAACGGGACGTCCTAACGGGCTTGGGGTTTCGAATCCCTCGCTCTCCGCAAAAAATTGTAAGGGTTCAAGATTTTGAACCCTTACAGAATCCTCTGCTTCATTACTGATGCGATACAATCCCACCATCCATCACCGAAAATCCATACGGTTACAAAAATATGATTATTCGCAATCGGGATTGTATTTTATTACTATCTGTGTAAAAAATAAAGAATGTTTATTTGGAACAATTTCCGATGGAATTATGAAATTGAATGATGCCGGAAATATTGCCAATAATTGTTGGGTGCAAATACCGGAACATTTTCCAAACGCAAAATTGCATGCCCATGTAATTATGCCAAATCATGTTCATGGAATTATTGAATTGGTGGATGTGCAAAATGTAGGGGTTCAAAATTTTGAACCCCTACGAAAATGGCAAAACAAATTTCAAAAAATAATTCCACGTTCAATCGGTTCAATCATCCGCGGATATAAAATTGGTGTAACAAAATGGTTTCGTGCAAATACGGAAATCCATATTGTGTGGCAGCGAAATTTTTATGAACACATCATTCGCAATGAACAATCATACAATAATATTTCCCATTACATCATAAATAATCCGCAGCAATGGAACGATGATAGATTTTTTTCATCATAAAAAATTATCATTTCTCTTCACCTTGCAAACACTTCGCAAAATTCTTACCTTACAATTCCCACACAGAAATTTTTATTCATCACATAAAAAAATGTATGCTCATCGGTACAGAAATTAACAAAGATGAAACGTTCAAACGCAATGAACAGTATCATAAAACCCAACTCAAAACACTTCAAGAAAAAATAAATCTCGTCATGCAAGGCGGCGGAGTAGAAGCAATCGCCAAACATAAAAAGAAAAATAAACTTACCGCACGAGAGCGTATCGCTCAACTTATAGACCCCAAATCTCAATTTTTAGAAATCGGACTTTTTACAGCGTACGGAATGTATGAAGAATATGGCGGGGCAGCATCTTCCGGAACAATTTTTGGAATTGGAAAAATTCATAATCGCGATGTGGTGATTGTTGCCAATGATGCAACGGTAAAAGCGGGAGCGTGGTTTCCGATGACATGCAAAAAAAATCTGCGAGCACAAGAAATTTCCATCGAAAACAAATTACCAATTATTTATTTGGTAGATTCTGCCGGCGTTTTTCTTCCATTACAATCTGAAATTTTTCCGGATAAAGAACATTTCGGAAGAATTTTTCGCAACAACGCAATAATGTCCGCAATGGGAATTACACAAATTGCTGCAATTATGGGACCGTGTGTTGCCGGTGGAGCATATCTCCCAATCATGAGTGATGAAGCAATGATTGTCGATAAAACCGGAAGTGTATTTCTTGCTGGTTCGCATTTGGTAAAAGCCGCAATCGGAGAAGACATTGATAACGAATTATTAGGTGGTGCAACTGTGCATTGCGAAGTGAGTGGTGTTACAGACCACAAAATGAAAAATGATGATGAATGTTTGAAAAAAATCCGCAGCATTATAAGTAAGATGGGAGAAAATTCCACCGCCGGATTTAACCGCATTAAATCATCCAAACCAAAATTTGATGTAAAAGAATTGTATGGAATTTTTCCCGCCGAACGAAATAAACCATACGATACCTATCAAATACTTTCTCGCATTATTGATGATAGTGAGTTGGATGAATACAAATCCAATTACGGAAAAACTATTATTTGTGGTTATGCCCGCATTGATGGATGGTCTGTGGGAATTGTTGCGAACCAACGTGCTGTAGTAAAAAACAGCAAAGGTGAAATGCAGGTTGGTGGTGTTATTTACAGTGATAGTGCAGATAAATCTGCAAGATTTATTATGAATTGTAATCAGAAAAAAATTCCGTTGGTGTTTTTTCAAGATGTTACTGGTTTTATGGTGGGAAGTCGTTCTGAACATGGCGGCATTATAAAAGATGGCGCAAAGATGGTGAATGCTGTGGCAAATTCTGTTGTTCCAAAATTTACTATTATAACGGGAAATAGTTATGGTGCAGGAAATTATGCGATGTGTGGAAAAGCGTACGACCCGCGTTTAATTTTTGGATGGCATACTGCACAAATTGCTGTGATGGGTGGAAAGCAAGCCAGCGAAACATTGCTTTCCATAAAAGTGCAGGCAATGGAAAAAGGTGGAGCAAAAATTTCTTCCGAAGAACAACAAAAATTATTACAAGAAATTCAAGCACGATATGATAATGAACTTAACCCGCTTTTTGCAGCGTCACGTTTGTGGGTGGATGGAATTATTGACCCAACGGAAACACGCGAAATAATTTCTCAAGGAATTGCAATGGCAAATTGTAATTCTCATATTCCTGAATTTAAAACTGGTGTGATACAGGTATGATAATCACTTGCAACAACGTTTGTAAACAATATGATATTGCGAATAAGCAACAACTTTCTGTATTAAAAAATGTGAATTTGGAAATACAACAAGGTGAAGTGATTACTATTGTTGGTCCATCCGGAGCGGGGAAAAGTACGTTGTTACATATTCTTGGATTGTTAGACCGTCCGACAAGTGGAGAAGTATTTTTTGAAGAAAAAAATATTACTGCATTACGGGATGAAGAAATTGCTATGGTGAGAAATCAAAAAATTGGATTTGTTTTTCAATTTCATCATCTCTTACCGGAATTTACTGCATTGGAAAATGTGGTAATGCCAGCATTAATTGCGAGAAAAAATTTTTCTGAAGTTGAAGAGCGAGCAAAAAAACTTTTGGAAGAAGTTGGAGTTGCACATCGTGCATCTCACAAGCCCAATGAACTTTCGGGTGGAGAGCAGCAACGTGTTGCTGTTGCTCGTGCATTAATGAATTCTCCGAAATTAGTGTTGGCAGACGAGCCATCCGGAAATTTAGATACAGAAAACGCAACAGCACTTCACAAAATGATTTTAGATTTACGAAAAAAATATCAACAAACATTTGTGATTGTTACTCATAACAAAGAACTTTCTGCATTAGCCGATAGATGTATTACTATTGTGGATGGGAGAGTGGTGTAACAATAAACAATGGATTATAGTAATTGATTATAAAAAATATTATTTCTGCAAAAATAAAAATTCAAAAAATCTTTTGATAGATTTTTTGGTATAGTTAGATTATTATACATATCAAATTTCAGAAGAAAAAAGTCATTCCCGCACGTTTTTAGCGGGAATCTATTTTTCTGGATGCCCGATAACAACATTCGGGCATGACGAAATTTGGATGAAAATTTATTATTTTTTTTATTTTATATTTTTACTATTTTATCTCTAAATTTTTCTACTAATTTTTCTGCTTGCTCTTTTGTAGTTGCTTCTGCAATAATTCTAATAATTGGTTCTGTGTTGGATTTTCGTAAATGTACCCACGATTTTTCAAAATCAATTCTTAAACCATCTTCAATATTCACTTTTTCTGTTTTCTTATAATCATTTTCTAATTTTTTTAATAATGTGTCAGGTTGTAGAGAACCGAGTTCAATTTTATTTTTTACAATCACATAAAAGGGAAGTGTAGATTTGTATTCAGAAAGTGTTCCGTGAAAATCAGTCAGTAATTGTAAAAATATTCCAATGCCAACAATAGCATCACGTCCTAAATGTACAGCGGGGAGAATAATTCCGCCGCTTCCTTCACCACCAACAAGTGCCTTTACTTCTTTCATTTTTTTTGCAACGTTAATTTCTCCAACCGGCGTACGTAAAATTTTTGCATTATACTTTTGTGCAATATCTTCTACTGCTCGTGTGGTGGAAAGATTGATGACAACAGTGTGATTTTCTTTTCCTAATTTTTTTTCGGTTTCCAACATATATTGCACGATGGAAGCAATAGTGTATTCTTCTCCCAATGGTTCGCCTTTTTCGGTGATGAGAACTAATCTATCAACATCAGGGTCCACAGCAATACCAAAATCGGCTTTTTCTTGAACAACGTGTTGTGCAAGTTCTGTAAGATTTTCAGGAAGTGGTTCCGGTGTGTGTGGGAAAATTCCGCTGTTGTTGCAATGCAATTCTATCACTTCACATCCAAAATAACGCAAAAGTTTTGGAACAATTATTCCACCCGCAGCATTTACACAATCCACCACAATTTTAAATTTTCGTTGTTGGATTTTTTTGAGATTGATGAAGGGAAGTTTTTCTACGGCACGAATGTGTTGTTCAATCATCGTATTATCATTCGTGAGTTTTCCTTGTTTTTCCCAAGATGTGTAGTGTGGATTTTCTTTTTCTGCAATATTCCAAAAAATTTTATTTTCTTCTGCATTAAGGAACATTCCTGTGGAAGCAATAAATTTCATTCCATTCCATTGCATTGGATTGTGACTTGCAGTGATGGAAATTCCTCCTGCAGCATGAAAATGTTCTACTGCAAGTTGCACTGTGGGTGTTGGGCAAATTCCGAGATTGATAACAGTACATCCGCTTTGAGTAAGTGCAGCGGAAACAATATTTGCGATGCTTTCTCCGGTAATTCTTCCATCTCTTCCAATAATAATAGTTTTATAATTGCAATATTGTGCAAATGCAGAAATATATTTTATGATGGTGCTTGGAGTAAGTGTTTCTCCAACAATTCCTCGTATTCCTGAAATGCTGACCATGAGGGACATAGTGTTTTCCTTAAGAGTATTATGATTGAATTTTAAATTTTCATAATTTTAGTATGAAAAATAGATCGGAAGAGCACACGTCTGAACTCCAGTCACCAGAT
>CALETH010000042.1 GCA_937920105.1 uncultured Bacteroidota bacterium | reverse complement strand
TTTGCAAGAATTACATAGAAGAATAAAAAAAATATCATGATTAACAAAAGAGCAATACATAAAAGTATGTTTTGAATACTCCAATTACTTATTGTATACATTTCATTAAAAAAGAATAGTATGCTTACATTTATAACTATTCCAACAATGCTTATCAATAAAAATGTACTGATAAATACAAGAAATGATTTAAAAAGATTTTTCATAATGCAAACTCTTTTACCTTCCATACAGACCACAAAACCGGCTCTGCTCTTGTTTTTTCATCATTAGTATAATCAATAACTTTTTCTCCATCTTCATATGATGAAAATAATCCGTGTTCATTAAAAATAATTCCGAATTTTTCTTTATAATCTTTTTCTAATCCATTACAAGCAAAACAATGTGGTGAACCACCTACTTCAAAACCAAGAATATCAAAGCCAATAACTTTTCCCTTTTTCTCTTCAATTATTTTTTTCTGTAATTGTTTATAGATACCATATCCTATATTTTCTTTTCCTAATAAATACTCTAACATTCTTTCCAAATTTTCTTCTGGGAGATATAATCCCAATAATTTTACATGATTAAGATGAGAAAAAAATTGCGAGTATATTTGTCTGGCACTTTCTTTAATAGAAAAAATATTAGGCCATTCAAATTCTTGTTCAAAAGATTGTGTACACCATTGTTGAATTTTTTTGTATTGTTGTTCGCTGATTTTTAACTCTTGCTTGATTTTTTCTTTTTCTTCTTTGTTTGTTTGAACCCACTCCAACGCCCATTCTGCCGGAAAAATAGTGTTAAGGCAACTGCTAATAGTAAGTATTGGATGTGGAAGTAATAAATTTTGTTGAGCTAAATAATAACCACCTAAATAGTATTTTCCATCACTCATAAAACTTCTTTTTCTCTTTTACCATTTTTTTTAATAACACGCTCGGACGGTATCTCTCTTCATTATATAATTCTTGCAACTCTGTGAGTTTGGTAAGAATTTTTTCTACACCAATTTCATCTGCCCATTGCAATAATCCCTTGGGATAATTGACTCCTTTCGTCATTGCAGTATCAATATCTTTTATAGAAGCAATATTAAGATATACTGCTTCTACTGCTTCATTGATGAGCATCACAAGAATGCGAAAGAAAATTTCTTCTCCAAGTTGATGATTTTTTGTTGGTTCTGGTTTTGCTTCTGAAGAGTAATCATAAAATCCACGCCCAGTTTTTTTGCCCAATAATTTTGCTTCCATCAATCGTTGCTGGGTGATGGATGGTTTATAACGTGGGTCATAAAAGAAGGATTCAAAAACTGTTTTCGTTACAGTGAAATTAATATCATTGCCAATTAAATCCATCAACTCAAAAGGTCCCATTTTAAATTTTCCGATTTCTTTCATCGCCCAATCAATTGTTGGAACATCCGCAATTCCCTCTTCTAAAATTCGCAATGCTTCTCCATAAAATGGACGTGCAATTCGATTTACAATAAATCCAGGAGTATCTTTCGCTAATACTGTTGTCTTATTCCACGAATCAATTATTGTCTTTGCAGATTGTATTGTTTCTTGTGATGTGGTAATTGCAGGAATAATTTCCACTAACGGCATGATGTGTGCCGGATTAAAAAAATGTATGCCAATAACTCGCTGCGGATTTTTACATGTTGAAGCAATGGAGGCAATAGAAAGTGATGAAGTATTTGTTGCAAAAATATAATTGGATGGAAAAATTACTTCTGCTTTTTGAAAAAGTTCTTGCTTTGCGGAAAGATTTTCTACAATAGCTTCAATAATCATTCCTTCAGTTTTAGAAAATTGTTGAATTTTTTCTTTCAACAATACAAAACTATTTTCTCCGCTAATAAAATTTATACGATTGACAAGTTCTTCCCATTGTTTTCGTTCTTCACTTTCAAGTTTTTGCTTTTTGGTTTCAAAATAGTTTTTTGCTTTTTGAATTTGTTCTGCATTTTTATCTACAAGAAAAACATTGCATTGATGTTTTGCTGCTACTTGGGCGATGCCTTGTCCCATTGTGCCAGAGCCGAAAACTGTTACGACATAATTCATAAAATTCTATTCTCCTTTAAAGACGGGTTTTCGTTTTTCTAAAAATGCCTTCACACCTTCTTGATAATCTTTTGTTTTTCCGGCAAGTTCTTGCAGTTGGGCTTCTTCTTCTAATTGTGCAGATATATCATTGGTTAATGATGTATTTAAGGCACGCTTTAATAAGCCAAATCCTGCAGTAGGTTGTGTTGCTAAATGAGTTGCTACTTTTAGTGCTTCATCCAATAGAAGATTACTTTCGTACACTTTATAAACCATTCCCCATTCGTACGCTTGTTGGGCAGAAATTTTTTCTGCAAACATCATCATAGCCGTTGCCCGCTGAAACCCAACAAGTCGTGGAAGAAAAAATGTTCCACCACTATCCGGAATCAATCCGATTTTGGAAAATGATTGAATAAATGTTGCTTCGGTTGAAGCAAGAACAATATCACACGCCAAAGCAATATTTGCACCAGCACCCGCTGCAACTCCGTTGACAGCACACACAACTGGTTTTTCTATAGTGCGGAGAAGTATAATGATTGGGTTATAATTTTCTCGAACAATTTCTCCGATGGTTTGTTTTGGTGGAATATCGTTATGTGGAATTGCTTCTGCTAAATCTTGTCCGGCACAAAATGCACGTCCCTCTCCTGTTACAAGAATAGAACGTACTGATGAATTTGTTTTTGCTTCTTGCAAAACTGTTTGCAACTCTTCTGCCATTTGTTTATTGAAACTGTTTAACACTTCCGGTCGGTTAAGTGTGATAATGGCTACTGAGTTTTGGATGGTGTGCTTGATGTGGTTCATGATTTATAAAGTAAAAAGGATAAAGTATAAAATGAAAAATATTTTCTGATTACTGAATTCTAACAACTGATAACTACCTATATTTCTTTAAAATACTCAAACGGCTGCTGACATTCTCTACAATAATACAATGATTTGCATGATGTTGAACCAAATTCACTTCGCAATTCTGTTTTCGCCGATTGGCAAAATGGACATTCTATATTTTTGGGAATAATCAATGTTACATTACTATTAGTTTGATGCGGTGGTGCAATTCCATATTCTTGAAGTTTCTTTTTTGTTTCTTCACTTAACCAATCTGTTGTCCATGCAGGAGAATATATTGTATTAATTTTAATATTTTCAATGTTATTTTTTTGTAATATTAAAAATATCTCTTCTTGTATCATATTCATTGCGGGGCAACCGGAATATGTTGGTGTAATATCAACACGCACTTCATTTTCTTTACATTCTACATTTCGCACAATTCCCATTTCGACAATATTCAGTACAGGAATTTCCGGGTCATACACTTCCGTAAGAAATTGCAGAATTTCATCGTTACTGTATTGCTTCTTGTGGTTGTTCATAATTTTTGTGTGAACCAAAAAGTTTTGTATAGATGTAAGTAAATTCTGCTCCAAAAAATAAAATTTGTGCAGAATAATAAACCCAAAATAAAATCACCATAAAAGAGCCGGCTACTCCGTAGAGTGAGGAAAATGTTCCTCGTATAACATACAATCCTATTAATAATTGTCCTATAGAAAAAAGAAAGCCGGTTAATAAGGCACCAAGCCAAACATCTTTCCATAAAAGTTTTTTCTTTGGTAAGAGTTTAAAAAGTAGAGAAAAAATTATTGATGCAATCCCAAAAACAATTCCAAAATTAATAAATCCCCACATGGTATTTACGCTAGGTAAAAAGTTTTCTACATAATGAATAATTGTAGAAAGTGTCGTACTAATAAAGAGTAATGCTATCAGTAACAATCCACAACTCATCACCATCACCAAAGAAAAAAAACGTTGATACATTATTACCAATATACCATTTCTTTTTTCAAGTGGGGTTTGCCAAATAACAGAAAATGCGTTTTGCAATTCTACAAATGCGTTGGAGGAACCATAAAGTAAAACAAAAAATCCGATTGTTGTGGTAATAATTCCTTGTGTTTGGTTTTCACTAAGATTGAGAATCATTTTTTGAATTACTACAGCACTTTCTTCTCCAACCACATTTTGAATTTGCTGAATCATTGTTCCTTGTGCTGCCTGCTCTCCAAAAATTGCACCAGCAATTGTAACAGCAATAACGGCTAATGGTGCAAGAGAAAAAATTGTGTAATAGGTAAGGGATGCTGCGAGATGTGAGATTCTATCATTTTGACAAGCAACAAATGTTTGATGCAATAATCGTTTAACGTTGTTAAAAATTTTTACCATTTTGCAGTAGGAAATGAACGTGCAAGTATTTGCATTTCTGCTAAAAGATGTCCCAGATGTTCGCTGTGTTTGCCTTTACGACTTCCTTTTACTTTATAACATTGCTCGTTAAAAAGTTTTATAGTTGCTTCTGCTAATACTTTTTTTACCATTTCATTCCATTCTTGTTGAAGTGAAATTAATGGAGGAATAATTTTTGCAGATACTAAAGCATTTTCTACTTCATCAAAAGCAAAAAGTTCATCGGTAAAAGTCCACAATTCATCAACAGCATTTTGAAGCCGCTTGTGACTTTCTTCTGTTCCATCTCCGAGACGCAACATCCATTCCTTGCTGTGTCGCAAATGATAGGTAATTTCTTTGAATGCTTTCGCTGCGATTCCGGAAAGTGTAGGATGTGTGCTATGCTGAATTTTTTCATACAACAAATAAACGTACACATCAAACAAAAATTGACGTGCAATGGTGAATGCAAAATCACCATTGGGTTGTTCTACTAATTGTATGTTTTTAAATTGTGTTGCTTCGCGGAAGTATGCAAGTGTATCTTCGGTTCTTCCTTTTTCTTCAATCTCTGCGGCTAATTTTAAAAGTGCAGAGGATTGACCTATACAATCCAATGAGATATTTGCTAACGCAATATCTTCTTCTAAAATTGGAGCGTGTCCACACCATTCAGAAAGACGATGCCCAAGAATGAGTTGGTCATCACCAAGTCGTAATAAAAATTCAAACAAATATTCTTGCTCTGTTTTCATTTACAATCCCTTCACAGATTTTGGTACGTGATAAAATTGTGGATGTCGATAAATTTTATCTTGTGCCGGGTCAAAAAATGGTTGTGTATCTGAAGGTGTTGTTGCGGTAATACATTGTGTTGGCACAACCCAAATACTGATTGCCTCGCCTCTTCGTGAATAAACATCACGAGCGTTTTGAAGTGCCATTTCTGCATCGGGTGCGTGGAGACTTCCTGCGTGTTCGTGTGGGGCTCCGGTTTCACTTTGCACGAATATTTCCCACAATTGCCATTGGGTATCGGTTGTTGTTGACATAATTGTTTTGAGTTGTGAGTTAAAAAAATAGAACACTGATAACTAAAAAACTATTTTAGTAACATCATTTTTTGGGATTGTGTAAATGTTCCTGTACGAATTTGATAAATATATATTCCTGTTGGAGATTGTATTCCTTCATTACTTGTTCCATCCCAAGTAATTGTTTTATATCCTGCTGTTTGTTCTTCATTAATTAACGTTTTTATTTCTTGCCCAATTACATTATAGATTTTTAATTCTACATATCCGTTTTCTTTTAACCCATAATTTATTGTTGTTGTGGGATTAAATGGGTTGGGATAATTTGTAGATATAAAAAAATCTGTTACTACAAAAGAAGTAGGGTTTCGTTGTTTTATGGTATTATTATCAAAATCAAATTTAAATTGATTGTTTTGTGAACTTGTAGCGATTGTGGCTAAAAATTCTGTTCCTTCTTTTGCATGAAAACCATCTTGCAATGTAATATCTCCTTTTGCTCTGAAAGTAACATTAGCAGAATCTTGTACGATAGTATTTGTTGCAGTGATGTTAGCAGTAGTATTAAAACATCCACCGGATAAATCTTTTTGAGGATAGATAAATGTTTCGTTGGCTACATTAATATTGTACGTAGCAAGAGAGCGAAGTCCTGTTACCGTAACATTATCGGGATTGAGCCAATCTTTTACACGTGTTTGTGGTGTACCTCCACCATTCCATATAGAAGAAAATTTTCTATAATTAACACCAAAATAATATGTTTCATTATTAACATTACAAATTGTAGAAGATGAGGCAGTTACAGTATGCCCTATTACTAGATGATTTGAATTAATTAATGGTGAACCAGAAGAACCAACTAATGCACCACCATTATCCCAAAGAACATTCCAATTTGAACCTGAATTAGAGATACTACCATATTCATAGTTTATTTTTTTTTCTCGTTGTGCTGGATGTTGAATATTAACTACTGTTGGATAACCATTTCCTTGCATCGGAGCATTAACATCTAATGACCAACCGGCAAAGTGAATTTTCCAATCTTCATATTTATCGGCTATTGATTCTAATAGTTTGAAAAGAAAAAAATCTGTTCCAGCATCTACTGCAACAATATAACAACCTGATGCTGTATGTGTGGTACTTCCATCTGTAGTTGAATTACAGGTAGAACTTTCGTAATTAAAAAGAATGACATAGTTAGCATATGTTTGTCCTGCAACCGGTGAAGAACAATGTCTTGCTGAAATAAAATATGGTGTTACATCTTCTCTTACATTATTCACCATCCATGCACTACACAATCCTCCACCATTGATAAATCGTACAACATAATTTTTATCGTATTGCCAATTTTTTGCTTCAGGGCAGTTAACGTTTGGAAAACAATCTTGCACAGCGTTTTGTTTTGATAACATTGTATTCGATATATTTGTAAATGGTCTGTATCCGTACACGGCTGTTGATAGATGAAGTTTTCCCTTACCAATACTTTGTGATGGTTCGTAATATTCCAAAATTACAGAGTTGCTTTGTATTGGTTCTGTAGCAAAACTGTTGGATGGTTTATTATTTTTTTGTGTGAAGGCACCTATGATTTTTGTTTTTTCTATGTTATACAAAAATAATGTTGCTCCTTCGGGCAACCAAAATTCGTCAAAAATAAAATTGAGTGATAAAGCGTTTTTGGTTTGAATGCAATGTTGCCATACACGTCCACCATCTTCAGTGGTGAACCAAGTATTATTTTTTTCAAAACCAATATCCACAGTAATTTCTTCTCCAAATTTATAACAACTTAAATCTTCGGATGGGATTGCTAATAGAGAATCTACATTGGGTTCTGGTAGAATGGTGGTTAGTACAGTATTTTTTTGAAGTGATGAATGCTGAAAACTATAGGGCTTTCCTCCTTCACTGCGTTGGGCAAATAAGAATGAATAACAAATGAAAAATAAAATTGTTAGTTTTGTTTTCATAACAAATTCCTTTTATAATTTTTATTTTGCTAATACCATTTTCAATGATTGTTGAATATTTCCTATTGCAATTTTACAAATATAGATTCCACTGCTCATACTTTCTCCATTCTGATTTTTTCCATCCCAGACAATCGTATAATTACCGACATTTTGATAGTCATTATATAATTTTCGTACTTCTTGACCGGTTATATCATAAATGGTAATAAGAGTTTTACTTTTTTCTTTTACACTATAATAAATTGTTGTTGTTGGGTTAAATGGATTAGGATAATTTCCTGGAAGAGAAAATTCTACGGGAACATGTACTTCTATTATTTTACTATATGAACTTTTACCATCTTTATCTATTTGTTTTAAACGATAGTGATAAGTACCGGCTGTAGAAACTTTATCATTATAATTATACTGGTGTTGCTGATTGCTCATTCCACTTCCTTCTACAAAACCGATTGTTTTCCATTCACTAACAACTGATAACTGATTACTGATAACTGCTTTCTCCACGTTAAATCCAACATTATTTATTTCAAAAGCAGTATTCCAATAAAGATGTACCGTTTTTCCTCGAACCATACTTTCAAACGATGTTAATTCTACCGGGAGTACGGATGCAGTTTTTCCAATAGCAAATTCAGAAAAAGAGGTAAGACCACTTACTGTAATAGTTCCACCATCATTATTTGTTCCAACTAAACGGTTTTTGATAACGGGAAATGTCCATATTCCATTATCATATTTTCCAACAACCATTGCTGGTTCATCTGTTGCTTCTACAAAGTTGGTATTAAAATCTATTGATAAATAAGTGAATGTTGCAGAACAACTATCAAAAGTACTTCCACTATTGGTGATTTTCCAATACCGTTTCATAGTAGAACTTGGGTCAACAACGTTGGGATGAGTTATGGAATCAACAGAAACGGTAAGTGTGGTGGAATTAACAACATTATACATTTGTACTGTAACCGGAGTGTAACCGTTTGCGGTACCAACTTCAAATGTTTGTGTGTTGTTGCCTGATAAGAATATTTTGGAAAGATTTCCAATGACATGATTAGTATTATTGAGGTTTCCATCCACAATACCAGATTTAATACCATATGAACCTGTTTTTAACAAACCAGCCATAAATGTTACTCTATCAGTTTCTATATTTGTATTTAATACAACACTTTTTCCGGGTTTATTTATTTCTAGCTCATATAAATTAAGAGTAGAATTTGATATAATATTACCATCAACTGTATTTCCTTCCATTTTAATAGAAATATTTGCAAATGGTGGCATTTTACTTTGTAGCGTACCATTCACTATGAGGTTACCAGATGTGTAAAGAAAATTCCCACCTCCTCTACCACCACTTTCTGGAAAATAATTTGGGTCTTGTGGCCGAACTATTCCATTTATAATAATATCTTCTTTAACAATTACTGTATATGCAACTAAAAATGTAGTTGTATCAAACTGCAATATACCATCCACCACTAATCGTTGACAATCATTACCAAAAAATTGAATTGTAACTGTAGTATTATTGCCTATAACAACTGTATCAGTACTCACAGGAACATTCCCACCTTGCCACGTTGTTGGCTCATTCCAAAAACCATTGTTAATGCTGGTAATAATATTTGCTTGAGATAGTGTTACGATAAAGAGAATACATAATGCGATATTTTTTTCCATAAGGAGTTCCTTTTATTTTTTAGTTACGGGTTACGTACACTACATTACTATCAAGTTTATTCCATGTGTACGATGGATTATTTTTTATTCTATACTCAAAAAAATTAGATTTTCTATTTAAAAAAACATAGAACTTTTTGATAATATCTTGATTTTCTTCCCATTCCATAAAATGAGGTATAGTATAATATTCTTTCATATTTTTATTCCAATAATAATCGAATTGAAGTTTATTGGAATTAGATGCATTTTTTGCTGCTTCTTCGTCTAGCACATAAAAAAAATTAGATGATTTATCTTTATTAGTATAAAAATAAGCAGGGTAAAATTCTAAAACACCTTCACACAATATTGGTGTATTTAACGTATTAAGATTTTGATAATAATGAATTTTATTAATACTGAATTGTACATCATTGTAATAATGATAAATTTGTCTTGTACCAAATAAAAACGTAAAAATAAAAACAATTTTTTTAAACTTGTTTGGTAACACTTCATAACTAATTCCAAAGAATAATACACAACCTATATAACTTATTACAAAATATCTCTCTACAAATACCACGGTGTGATTTTGTGAAAAAAGATATATTACAATTGGGACTATAACTGTAATTAACATTATTAAAGTCATCTCCGTATTTTTCTTAAAAAAACTATAGAGAGTTTTTCTTGAAGACTGAAAAAAAAATGTAAATGTAAAAAACAAAAATATTACGCTAATAAACTTAAAGAAAAAACGAGGGAGAAATACCAATTGTAAAAATGATGGTACATCTTGCCAAACAAATCCATGCACACTATTTATTTGATTGTGCATTCCCATCATACCCGGAATAAAAAGCACAAAACTGATAAAAAAAGGAATTATTTTTACAAATCGTTTTTCTCTAATGGCATAATAAAACTCAATACTAAAAAAACCGAAAAGATATATTAAGGTAAAATAGTGAGTATAAAGTAATAATGTTATAATAATACTAAAGCAAAAAATATTTTTTATTGTAGGTTTTTCTAATTTTCTATATTTTTGCCAATGAACAATAAAAAACAGTGCTAAACAAAAATACAAACTATAGGGGCGAATTTCACGAATAAGAAAATGAGAAAAGAAGGGCGTTAATGAGAGCAAAAAAAATAATATAACCCATGTTTCTTGCTTAAAATATTTTTTCATATTGAAGTAAAAATACACAACACCACTCAATGATAAAAACAAAGAAAGCAATTTAAACACTATAAGATTTTCTCCGGAAAAAACCTTTAATAAAAAAACTAACGAAAAATACAGTGGTGGATGAGTATCAACACCTACATATAAGTTCTGTAATAATTTTCCAATTGTGTTTACATCCACAAGAAAAAATGTTGAAACTTCATCCAACCATAATGGTTGAAATAACCCTAAAATAAATTGAGTAACAACTATTACTATAGAAATAGTCAGTATAATTTTATGAAATTTATCCATTCTATATTATTATTTACTAACTCTTTCTTGTAACTCTTCGTACTTTTTATTCAACGTTTCATATTTTTTATTTTGTTCTATCACATATAAAGTCAATTCTTCTATCTTTTGTAAAAGTTTAGATTGTATTTCTCCTACAGCGATTCCTTCTTTTTCAACATGTTCGGCAGAAGGAATACCGGATAAGCGTTTATGTTCTTTAATATAGTTTTCCACCTCCATTAAAGAAGGTAATTGATAATTTTCTTCGAAAACAAAATCTGGCCAACCGGTAGAAGTTACTTTGAGTTCTTTAGTTTTTATTTTTCCGTTTACGGTTAATTTGTAATTGTTATCAGGCGTAACTAATCCTATGCCAATATTTCCTAGTCCATTTATAACAAACGCATCATTAACCAAAAATAATCCTAACTGTAAATAATTATCATCACTACTTGGACCTACATAATGAAAACTCATAAATGCTGTATTTTTTAAACTAGGAGATTGTCCAACTTCTATTGCTATATTTTTCCCTGGTGTCATATCATTCCAATATCCTACAAATGGATGACGCCATGTATGAAGTCCATTTACAGTGTTTTTCCAATCCACACGAACAACATGGTCATCATTTACTGTAGAAAATATATTCAATGGATACTGTGGATTCGTTGTATTAATTCCTATATTTCGTGCCCCATTCATTACAAATAAACTATCAACAAAAAATAATCCTAACTGTAAATAGTTTTTATCACTACTATAACCATCATAATGAAAACTCATAAATGCTGTATTTTTTAAACTAGGAGACTGTCCCACTTCCACTGCTATATTTTTTCCTAGTGTCATATCACTCCAATATCCTACAAACGGATGACGCCATGTATGCAATCCGTTAGTTGTGTTATTCCAATCTACACGAGCAACATGGTCATCATTTACTGTAGAAAATATATTAATAGGGTACTGAGGATTTGATAACCCCAACCCAATACGTCCATTTCTATAAATACTACCAGTTGTATCACTGCTCCCTTGCCACTGCTGTGCCAAAACAATTCTGCCAAATATCAATATAAAAGCCAACGTTGTAAAAAGTTTGCTCCACATAAAAAAAATCCTTTCTGAAATTAGTTAATAGTTATTATAATTTTTTCTGAATCAGAGTTATCAAAAAAATCATTTAATCATAGTTTTACCGTTTTATCTTCTTCTTCGCATACGCTTCCGCTGCTTCTCGTACCCATTCACCATCATTGTGGGCTTTTCTGCGTGCGGACATTCGTTCTTTATTGCACGGTCCATTTCCGTTAATCACTTCAAAAAATTCTTCCCAATTAATTTTTCCAAAATGCCAATCGTGTGTTTTTTCATCATACCGTAAATCCGGGTCTGGCAAAGTGAGATTAACGGCTTTTGCTTGTGGTACGGTAAGATTCACAAATCGCTGACGTAAGTCATCATTGCTTTGGAGTTTTACTTTCCACTTCATGAGTTCTGCACTGTTGGGTGATTGTGTATCTGTTGGACCAAACATCATGAGTGAGGGCCACCACCATCGGTTGACAGCATCTTGAACCATTTCCCGTTGTTCAGGTGTTCCCTTTGCCATTGTAGCAACAATTTCATATCCCTGTTTTTTGTGAAAATTTTCTTCTTTACAAATTCGCAAATTTGCTCGCGAGTACGGTCCATACGAAGATTTTGCTAACATGGTTTGGTTCACAATTGCTGCTCCATCAACAAACCATCCGATAACACCGATATCTGCCCATGAGAGTGTTGGATAGTTAAATATTTGCGAATATTTTGCTTTGCCTTCAAGCAAATCATCAATTAAATCTTTTCTATCTGCGCCTAATGTTTCTGCAGCACAATATAAATAGAGTCCGTGTCCGGCTTCGTCCTGAACTTTTGCAATAAGTGACATTTTTCTTCGCAGACTTGGTGCACGTGTTATCCAATTTCCTTCGGGTAACATTCCCACAATTTCAGAATGGGCGTGTTGCGAAATCATGCGGATGAGTTGTGTACGATACCGTTCTGGCATCCAATCTTTTGGTTCGATTTTTTCGCCGGCGTTGATGCGGGCTTCGAATTGTTGAAGTTCTTGTTTTTCGCTAGACATGAATATTTGTATGATTATTTAAATGAATATTTTTTTATGCTGATATCTTCCCAGTAGAAAGAAAATTTTTTGCTGATTTCACTGCTTCGTGTGTACCACTTAATATAAGAATGTCATTTTCTTTTAACAATTCATGTGCTGTTGGGATAATACTTTGAGAATTTCGTGTAATAGCAAGTACGGTTGCTTCTGTTACTCCACGAAGATTTAAATTCGCCAATGTTTTTTCTATAGCGAAACTTCCTGCTGCTAAATTGATTTCTATAATATCCCCAAAACCTGGAATTAATTGGTGAATTTCATTGAGAGATATTTTTTCATTTTTTTGTAAAGTAGTACTTTTTCGTGATTGAAAATTTAATGCTTGGGTAATGACTTCTACTCCAGCTCTTACATGACCTTGAAGATTAGCAGCACTTCTCCAAAAAATAATACTAAGGATAATGGTTATAATTATAAAAATTGATATTGTTGGGATTGTTGGAAGGAATGGTTGTGTAATTGCAAATAATGGGATTCCCACAAGAAAAATAGTTCCTAGCTGTAATGTTACTATAAGCATTCTTCGAGGTGCTGCTACAATATCAACACGTCCTTCTTTTTTATTGGGAAGAGCCATTTGAGCCAAGAATGTTCCTAATTTTCTTCCAAGACGTACTATTCCAATACAAAATGGTACACAAAGAATACTTGATAGAATAACTATTGTTATTTTTATTACTGTTTCAGTTAGTTGAAGATATTTTTGAATTAGAGGGATTGATGACTCAATTATTAATGCGGTCCCAATAATTATTCCTGCAAGAAATACTGCATCAATAATCAACAAATAAAAAAGGCGTCTTACTGGATTTGTTTTTCTTTTTTTTTCAAATACAGGTCGTAGGGATTCTATCCAACCTGCATATAGTGCGGTAAATGTTTGTAATGGTTTTGGAAGTTTTCTATCTATAAAATTTGTAAAGGGAACTGAATTACGAATTAATAGAGGAGTAGATAATGTTGTTAATGCTGAAATGGCTACTGCTATAGGATAAAGAAATTCTCCCGTTGCTTTTAATGAAATTCCCAGCGCAGCAATAATAAAGGAAAATTCTCCGATTTGTGCCATACTCATTCCCGTTTGGATTGATGTACGCAATCCGTTTCCTGTAAGGAATGTTCCTACACTAACAGCAAAAAATTTCCCAACAATAACAATAAGAGTAAGTATAATAATTATGGGGAGATATTGAAGAATAATTGCCGGATTAATAGACATTCCTACTGAAACAAAAAATATGGCAGCGAACATATCTCGTACAGGTTCGATAAGATGTTCTACTTGTTTTTCTTCTCCAGATTCTGCGATGAGTGAACCGGCGAGAAATGCACCAAGTGCAACAGAATATCCAAATTCGTTGGCAAGAAGAGAGATGGCAAAACAAAATCCGATACTTGCAACTAATGTGGTTTCTTTACGGTCAAGTTTTGTAATTTTTTTCATTACACGTGGGACAATAAAGAGACCTATCCCAAGTAAACCAACTAAAAAAGCAGCAAGTTTCCCTACCGTCATTGCTAATGGAAGTGGCTCTAAACCACTTCCAGAGACAATACCCGTAAGCATTGCCATAAATACTATTCCAATAAGGTCTTCAACAATTAAAACTCCAACAACTATTTCTCTTAATTTTCCATAAATTTTTTGTTCATCAAAAACTTTGGCAATAATAGTGGTACTGGAAATTGCTATAATTGCTCCGGTAAATAAACTTTCTATGGTAGTCCAGCCAAACAAACGTCCAAATGAAAAACCCAACCAAACCATCACACTAGATTGGAATACAGCAATAATACTGGCTGTTGAACCAACTTTTAAAAGCTTACGAAGACTAAATTCCAAACCAAGGGAAAACATCAGCAAGATAACGCCAAGTTCGGAAAGAGTGGTAACTATATTACTATCAGCAACAAGCGGTATAGGAACATGCGGTCCAACAATTAATCCAGCAATAATGTAGCCCAGAACAACAGGCTGACGTAACCATTGGAAGACAACCGTTGTAATTGCTGCAACACAAAGAACAATGGCAATTGCAGTAAGAAATTCATGAACATTGTACATTTATGTATTTTTCAAATTTAAACAATTGAAGAAATTTTTAAAAAAAAATACTTTTTTATTGTAGTTGAGATTTTTCCTTGGCTAATTCTTGTAACAGTACAGAACGTGATTTTATCTGTTTAATAAACTTATAAGAAAATAATATGATACCTGTTAAAATTGGAAATATAACTGCTAATAAAAACATTATACTATAAACCAATAATAGCTTAAAAAATTCCCAGACAAATCCACTTACAAGTAAATCTAATAACAAAAACGGTAAAAAAATAAGCGCGATGATACCACCACCATGAGCACCAGCATAACCTTGTCCTTGTAACGTTCCTTGAAGAACTTTAATTTGTGCTTCTATCATTCCATCAAAAAGCCAAAAAACAATTACACTATATAATGGTACAAGAATCAAAATTATCAATGCACCGTATCCAGAAATGGACCATAACACTCGTAATAATGAAATAACTATTCCCACTAGAATACCAATACAAACAGAAAAGATTATAATAAATAATGATGTTATTACTATTTCACTGTTTTCTATTTTTTGATTTAAAAAAAATACAACTGAAATAATAAAAAATAAGGCGATACTTATTAATGCAGTTTTCCAAAAAATTGGTACAAATACCTTTACTAAATTTTTTGATTCAATTTTTGTTGCTTGCCAAAAAGTTGCTATTTTTTTCAAAAATCACCACCAAGAGAAATATAATATTTTGGTTTAGAAAATTTTGCTCCATTGAAAGACCATGCAGCATCTATTTTAAAAGGTAATCCAAAGAAAAATATTCTTGTACCAAAACCAGTACCGATAAGTAAATCTTGTGTTACCACATTTTTTTGTTCATCTACAGTAAAGCCCTTATATGCTTTTGTATCAGTCCATGCAGAACCAACATCCACAAAAGCAACACCGAGAATATTTTGGAAAAATAACGGAAGTCCGCCAGTGACCAAATAACGAATAAGCGGAAATCGCAATTCGTAATTCATCAAAGCAAATTTATTTCCACTGCTCACATTCATATCATATCCACGTAACGGAACTACAGGAGAAAGAAATGCATAATCTTCTACATTGCGGATGGGAATTCCGCGAGAGTAATCATAGTTTATCCAATTTTCTGTTCCACCGATAAAAAAGTTTTGCGGATTTTTTCCCAAACTTATTCCGCCAGATAATCGTATTGCAAAAGAATATTCATTCCAAAATTTAAAATATGTCCGATAATCCAACGTAAACGTTTGAAAGTCCACAGAATTTTTTCCTAATGATGGACTGACCATTGCGGAAAGATTATATCGAGTTCCGTTATTGGGAGCAAGCATTCCCCACAAGACTGTATCATACACATAACTGAGTGTAGGAAAAATGAGTACGCGATTTTGATTTGGGTCTGCAAAACCTGCAGGAACGTAATCCAAATTTTCGCGTGAAAGATTCATCCAATTGAGCGAACTTTCAAGCCGGCGAAATTTATCTAATGGATATGATGCAAGAACAGATGCACCCCACGAACGAAAACGATAAATTGATAATCCATAGGGATTAGAAAGCTGTAAAAATCTCGCACTGTGGTAACCTTGGATTCCATAATCAATCAATCCAGGGAAATAATAGTAAGATAAAATGTAATCGCTGTTTTTTAAATCCAACAATAAATTTGTTTGAAATACTATTTGGTGGTCTCCCAACATATCACTGAATGCCATGATGGTTGTACCTTGCACTCCGTAAAAAGTGCTGAAGCCAGCACTTCCGTACACAATATCCGGAGAAAAAGAAATTTTGTATTTTTGCACTTTGTAATTTCCTTCTTCATCAACAGTATTTTTTAATGAAGCAAGGTTTGAGGACGGTGTTAATGTTGTATCTTCAGAAAAAGTATAATTATTAAAATCTATGCGGATATTTTTTCCGTATAATTCAGTGGTATCATTTTTTGGAGATGCCGTATCCGAAAAAATTTGTGTAAGGGTATTTTTTCTTTTGAGATGTTCGGTAAGTTCAAGTTCTTGTACCGTTAATTTTCTTTCCATTGGAGTTTTGAGAAGAAAAATATCAAAGCCGGCTTGACTGAGTGAAGAAAATGCTAATTTATTTCCATCACGAGAAAGTGAAAGTTGATACACTCCTGTAATAGAATTGGTGATGGGTCGAACTTCATTTGTTGCTAAAATTCTTTCGTACACATTTCCAATACCATTTCTATCAGAAACATATAAAAGTTTTTTTCCACTATCAGCAACTATTGGAGAAGTTTCATCACTTTTACCATCATTGGTAATTTGGGTGATGGTTTTGGATTGTATATCAATAGAGTAAATATCTTTTTGTGAATAATTATAAGTTGCTATACTAAAATTTTTTGGTAATGATGTTGTGAGATTTCCATTTCTATCCGAAACAAAATATACTGTCGTTCCATCCGGAGACCATGATGGGTCTGCATCGGAAAAAATATCCTTGGTGAGATTGGTTAATTGTTTTGTTTCCAAATCATACATATAAATATCGGATTGTGTTGAGGTATTTCCAACAAAGGCGAGTTTGTTTCCTTGATGAGACCAATCCACAGAAAAAATTCCTTCTAAATTGAAATCTATTTTTTCTTGCTCACCGCTTTTTACATCTACTAAAAAAATAGCATCTCGCTCTCCACTTTTTACGGAAATGGCAATGCGTTTTCCATCAGGAGACCAAGAAATTCCCGGAGTGAGTAAGTGAAGTTCTTCAAAATTTTTCGTTTGTTGACCATCAATAATTTTTTCAATTTTATTATCAATAGTAGAAATAATAAAAACATCAAAATAATCATCGCGGTCAGAAATAAATGCAATCTTATCTCCTTGCGGGGAAATTGCTGGACTGGTGTTGTAAAAATTATTTTCTTTGGTGTGATTGGTGATGCGTGTTGCAAAATCTTCCGGGTCTTCTCGTTTGGAAATATCTGGCCAATAAATTTTCTTTTGCTCTTTTTGCCATCGTTCAGAAAGTTCAGAAACAGTCAAGCCAATTGCTGCTTTAAAACCTTGGTCGAGACTTCGCGAACCTTTTACGCGATTGAGTATTTCAGAAATTTTTCCTTCTCCATATTTGTTGGCAATGTAATACCACACGGATTGTCCGCCGCGATATGCAAAATATCCGCCGAGTCGTTCTATTGGTGGAAGATAGGTGTTGAGTGTTGCATCTCGCATAAACATATCGGAATTGGTATCCCATTTTAGGGCTTCGTACTCTGCGATTCCTTCATTGAACCACAACGGTAATTGTAAAGTGATGTTGTTAGAAATTATTGATTGTATTGAACCGCCATAAAACATATCGTTGATAACGGCGTGAACAAGTTCGTGGTGAATAACGTGACGAAATTGTTTGTAATCTCCCTCAAACGGAAGCACGACGCGATTTTTGAAAAGTTCGGTAACTCCGCCAACTCCTTCTTCTAAATATTCCCCGATAACATTGGTTTGCTGAAAATCATTGTGAGAATTGTACACCATTATTGGTATGCGATTGTTGATTTGATATTTGAAACTTTTACTAATGGAGGCGTACGCACTTTCCGCAGCAGTTGTGGTGAATAGTGCTATATCTTTTCCGCTTTGATAAAAGTAAATATCAAAGTGTGCGGTTTGGATATAAGACCACTCAAATTTTTTATACTGCACTTTGTTTTTTCCAAAGTTTGCTTGTTGCGAAAATATTTGCAATGTACAAAAAATGGTAAGGATGAGAATTATAATGCGGATTTTCATGGATACCTCGTGAGAATGATATTATATAACACAAAATACAACTCTTTTGAGGGAAAGTAAATGTATTCTTCCTTATTCAATAACAAGCATACCTCCACCATTTTCTTTTAACTGCACACCAGTAACATTATAATTATACCGCTCTTGGCTTTGAAGATAGAAAATCTTATATCCTTTATTTTTGTAGAAAGATAAATTTTCAGCATCTAACACATCAATATAGGTTGTTATTCCATCTTCAAAAGAAAAATATGGTTCAGTATCTTCTGGTAATACTTTTCCTGCAAAAAATACAACCTTAGGCATCCACACTCCAACAACCACAACGCTTGGTTGTTCTAATTTTTTACCGGTTAATAAAATATTTTTTGTAAAAGAGATTTCTTGTTTTCTCTGCAAATAAGAACAAATAATGGGACCATATATATCAACAACAAATTTTCGTGAATTCATTGTAAAGAGTACAGATAATTTTGAGGGTTGAACATGCCAAGGTCTATCTACTACAGAAATATTTATTATAAAAGAAGAAAGAATCAAAAAATAACAAAAGAGAATAAAAAATTTTGGACGAACAAAATACTGTATTACAATAATAACAAATGGAACTATCGGTATTAAATATCCTGCTTCATAGGGAAGTAAAAGAAAAAGTAAACTATATACTACTATGACACATAAGGATATTGTATTCCATAATGAATAAGAAATAGTGTTCTTTCGTATACTGAAAAAAACACAGAGAAAACCTATCACTCCAAGTACACCCCATATTTCTAAAGAAATCATACTAAAGATTTGCAATATGGGAAGATTGGTACTATAGTGAACTGCAAAAAATTTTATTCCATATTTTTTGATTACTGGTACAAAACATAGAAACCCAACAATGGAAGTAATACTCCAAAATTGAATAACTTTAGATAATTTTTTATTTTCTATATTATATAAAATTATACCTAAAGGAATAAGCATTAATATTGATGTACTGCGACACCCTGTTGCAATTCCTAAAAGGACAGCACTGAATAATATCCTATTGTGAAAAAGACAATAAATACTAGCAAGAATAAATGCCAATGCCCATACATAATCCATTGCAGTAATGCTGTTGATGTAAATTATTGGTGTGAATGCAAAAGCCAAACTGGCAAGAAAATAATTTTTTATATGAAGTCTTTGAAGGATGAGTGCAAAAAAAAATGTGGATAACGAAATGAGAAATGCTGTAATGCCGTTGAAAAAAATTGGATTGGGTGGTATAAAAGAATAAAGAATTTCTTGTACTGGATAACCCGGTAGGCGTGAAGCAAAATATTGATGGTGAAGTGAAATTTTTGAAGCAACGCTTACCACTCGCCATGCATCAGGGTCAGAACCAAAACCGGAATCTAAAAATGGAAGACGAGAAAGAAAAACAATCGTAAAAAGAATAATACATGGAAGAAATTTTTTCATAGTACTATTTAAAATAGAACTTTTATTTTCACAAAAATAATATTACACATTTTCAATTTCTCATTAACAAATCATCTCCTCCGCTTTCCCTTCTTTACACTTGTTGGTTTTTGTTCTTCCTTTACCAACGTAAAATCTATTTGTCGTTTTTCGGGATTCACTCTTAAAACTTTTATGCGAATCGTATCTCCTAAACGAAATTTTTCATCTGTACGCTCTCCAACAATGGAATAATGTTTTTCATCAAACACATAATAATCATCACCCAACTCGCGAATGTGTAATAAGCCCTCCACAAGAATATCATTAATTTCTACAAACAATCCGTACGGCATTACACCAGCAATCAATCCTTCAAACTCATCTCCCAAATGCGCTTTCATGTATTCTACTTGCATTACCTTAATAGAATCCCGTTCTGCTTCTGTCGCAACACGTTCACGTTCCGAACAATGTTTGCAATATTCCGGTAACATTGTTTGATAATGATGTTGCCGCTGATGAGACATTCCTTTTGCATACTCATCCAATAAACGATGCACCAACAAATCTGGATAGCGACGAATTGGTGAAGTGAAATGTGTGTAATGTTCAAACGCCAATCCGTAATGTCCGATATTTTTTTCAGAATACATTGCTTTTGCCATAGAACGCAATGCAACTTCGTTAATGACATTTTCTTCTTTACTTCCTTTTACCGTTTCCAATAATTTTTGCATTTCTTTTGATGAAACAACTCCGTCAACATTCAATTTATATCCGAATTTTTTTACAAAATTTCCTAATTCTGCTAATTTTTCTTTATTAGGAACATCATGAATGCGATACACAAACGGCAGAACATCTTTCCCCTTTTTATTTTTTCCGATGTGTTGTGCAACTATTTTATTTGCGAGCAACATACACTCTTCTACTAATTGATGGCTTTTTAATCTACGTTTTACAAAAATTTCCGTCGGCTTCCCTTTTTCATCATAATAAAATTTTGCTTCGGTGGAATCAAAATCTATACTTCCATGAGCCATACGTTTTTCTTTTATTATTTCTGCTATTGACCAGAGTTGTAATAATTCAGTTGCGAACTCTCCCTTTTTTTCATCCAAAATTTTTTCTGCATCTTCGTAGGTAAATCGCTTATTAGAATTAATAATGCTTCTTACAATTTCATAATTTTTTATTATTCCACGCGGGGTAATTTCTACAAAACAGGAATATGTTAATCTATCAACGTTTGGCATTAAACTGCACAAATTGTTGGAAAGTTTTTCTGGCAACATTGGCACAACTTGATTAGCAAGATACACACTTGTGCCACGGCGTAATGCTTCTTTATCCAACACACTACCTTCTTTTACGTACGCACTAACATCGGCAATATGAACTCCGATGAGATAATTTTTGTTTTCTAAAATTTCTATAGAAATTGCATCATCAAAATCTTTTGCATCAATAGGGTCAATAGTAAAACACACAGTATTTCGTAAATCTTTTCGGTGCGAAATTTCTTCTTGAGGAATGTTGGCAGGGATTTGTGCAACATAGTGTTCTACTTCTTTTGGAAATTTTTGTGAAAGATGAAATTGTCTAATCACAGATTCTATTTCTGCACTCATATCTCCGGCACGTCCGAGAATTTCTATAATTTTTCCTTCGGGATTGAGATGCTCGGAGTTCCATGATTCCAGTTGGACAAGAACTTTATCTCCGTGTTTTGCTTTGTTTAATAAATGTTGATGAATATAAATATCTCGTGAAAGAATATTATCATCTGGTATAACAAAAAAGAAGTTTTTACTTTGTTCTAATGTACCAACAAATTCTTTTGGTGCACGCTCTATAATTGCAACTACTTCCCCTTCTATTATAATGGATTTGTTTTTCTTATTTTTTCCTAAAAGAATAACTTCAACAGTATCACCATCTAATGCTGTATGAAGATTTTTTTGTGAGATGAAAATATTTCCACTTTTTGTATGGACTGTACCGCCTTCTTTTGTAACAGTAATTGTTCCTTGCAGAGTGTTATGATGGATTTTTTTGGGAAGATGATATCCGCGTCCGTGAGTGTACACTAATTGATTGGTATCAACCATTTCATGCAATACTCCACGAAGTTGCTGAAATTCTTCTTCATCGCGAATATGAAAGTGTTTTGCAAATTGGCGAGATTTTTTTGCATCGTATGGATTTTTTTTGAAGTGTTGTTGGATTCGTTTTTTCATTGGGATTTTAAACTATGAGGCTAATGAGTAAATGATAACTATGAATATTGATAATAAAAAATGAAATTTTGTTTTCGTCGTTAGAATAATATCTATAAAAATAGATTCCCGCTTAAAACATGCGGGAATGACGGTGTTTTGTGATTGACTATGGTATTTACCTTCATTCATCTATACTAATTTAGCAATGTCAGAAAAATAAAGTAGAGATTGCCTCGTGTAATAGCATTTATTAAAAATCATAGTTTAAAACTATGATGAGAATGAAGTAAATGATGACTATGAAAAAAATGGTGAATGGTAAATTGATAATGGAAATTTGTTTTGTTTTTTCGCCAAGGCGCAAAGTCGCAAACCACAAAATTATTGTTTTAAACTATGATGTTAATGAATAAATGATAACTATGAAATTTTGGATTTTTCTATCATAATCATCATCCCATCATATAATCATAGTTTTAGAAAATAATTCTATAATATAATCGGACTTCGTGTTTTGGTTTTGTAGTTTTATAAGTATCTAATTCATTAACAGTGGTTCGTTCTACTTCAAAAACTAAATTGCGGTAATCATCATTACCTAAAACCGTACTCATTGGTAATTCTATGGTAAAATTTGCATTATTAATATCATTAAAAATTCTCCCACCGGCTTTTACTGTTGCTCCATAAAGTTCACTCGTTACTCGCACATCCACTTGGTCTCCAACAGGTTGCACACCAACAGATTTTACAAATGGAATTTTATTTTCTCGTACAAATTTCATCATTAAATCTGAAAAAATACCAGAGATATATGTTCCAGCAACATCACGAGCACTTTCGGCAAGCGTTCCTTGTTCGGTAGCATTTAATTCATCTCTAAATTTTCCGGGTGAGCCCGATGTAGAGGTAAGAAGAAATGCAATAGCATCTCCTTGCATATCATCGCTGATATAATCACGTTTCTTTCCATCTTTATCAGCAATAGTTAAACCCAACTCTGCTTTAGGTTGGCTTCGCGTTCCGGTAATGTTAAGAGAAACGGTTACTTTTTCTTCTCGTTTTGAAACCGGTAATTTTGGATTGATGTAACTTCCTTCATATTCTGCAAGAATGTACAATTCAGGATTATCGGGTGGACCAACAAATTGTAATGTTCCAGTTGCATCAAAACGCTTGTAAAAATAATATTGAGAACCTTTTGCAACATTTACACTTCCGATGAGTTGTAATTTTTTTCCTTCTCCACGAAGAATTAAACGACCTTGTATAATGGCGGTGAGTTCTTCAAAGGTTGCAATATTATCATTAAATATCATTGCTAATCGCACTGAATTTTTTGTACGCAATGTGATTTCATATTCAATTCTATCAATAAATGATGGTGTGTTAACGAAGGAATTTTCTTCTTCTTCCATTGCTGAAGTAGAAACTATATTTTTTGATGTATCATCAACAATACCTACAGTAAATTGTAATCCGGTGCTTCCTCCTTGACGCAAAGGTGGAAATGTAATATCGGCTTCTTGAATCAAAACTGTTCCAGTAACAAATGCTTTTTCGTACGTTCCTTCAAAATGTATTCCTTCTTCTCCGGTTGCAGCAATAATTTTTCCAAACATTACCTTGTTTAATCTTCGAGAACCTTCTCCCAACACTAACAATTCTCCGTTGGCTTTAAGATGAAATTCATCAGGAACAAATCCGTGAAATACAATATTTCCTGTTACAGAAACTTCTCCAGGAAGATATTCTTTTTCTTGATTTTTTATAAAAAACGGTTTGAAGAAAACTTTATCGTTTTCAAATAATAATTTTCCTTCTGCTTTATAATTTGTATGGTTCATTGCAAAAATAAAATTTCCATTTTGCAATTCTACTTCACCATCAAATTGTGGCGTTTCAAATGAACCATTGGCTTCAACTTTTCCTTTCAATGTTCCAGTGATATTATCTATTTCCGGAATAAACGGGTCAAGCAAAGACATATCAAAATCATTTAATAATAATTTCATTTTCATTCCTTCAGTAGTAAAACGATTTTCTACTGAAGTAAAGGATAAATTCATCGGGATAGAACTTTGAAATACTAATTGTTTTTTTTCTTCTGGTTGATTCAGTCCAGCAATTTCAATAATCACGTCAGAGTTAGAGTTGGCGTAATAGAGTGAGGCAAATGTTTTTCCCAATTGTGTTTCGCGAAATGCAATATTATCACTATACAATCGTGTAAAAATTATAGGGTTTTTAAGATTGCCTTGTAATACGGTTATCCCTCGCATCACACCAATAAATTCTTTTGCACTTTTACGAAATTCTGATGACTTACTAAAATCACGTAAGGATGAAAATGCAAAATTTTGTAATTGTGCAGTTGCATTTATATCACCATTGTAGTTCAATGTTCCTGTAGCAAAAAACTGCTCATTATTATGAGAAAAATATGAGGAATCTATTTTTATACCTTGTTCAGAAATAGAAGCAGTTACGGAAGCAAGATTGCGAAGTTCATACTCTCTATACTTTGCTTGTATTGTTGTAAAATAAAATTGATAATTTTTTGGTGTTATTACTGTTGTTCCATTAATATCAAATTTCATAATTGTATCTAACACCGTTGTAATAAAAAAATCTGCGGTTTTATTTTTATAGAAAAGAGAAACTTGTGGTTCTTGAAAGGTGGAATTTCCCAACACAATTTTTTCTGCTTGTAATTGTACATCACAATTCAAAGTATTAAGCAATGTGGTATCAGTAGAAAAATCTTTTATATCATGAGTTAGTGTAATATTTTTCACTTGAATTCGTTCATCTTCAAAACGATATTTTCCATTTTGGAGAGATATTTTTCCTTGTGATGAAAGTTGTGAATCTTTTCCTCGCATTGTTCCTTCAGCACTTCCTTCAGCAACAAGCAATGGCATATTGAAAAAAACTGCAACGGGTTCAAGATTTTTTAATTGAATTTTGTAATCAACATTAAATGGGAAAATATTTTGAGAAGATGTAAAAGTATTTGTCGATGCTGTTATAATAGTATCAAACTTTCTTCGTTCATTTTCATAAACTTTTTTTAATGATTGGAGATGATTTTCTAAAGAAGAAAAAATGTCTGGAAAAGAAAACTGTCCTTTTATATCAGCATCAGCAATAGGTGATTGAAGCGTAATTGTTCTATGATTTAACGAATCACATTGTTGGAAAATATTTATTGTTGCACTATCAAAAAAATCATTTTGAAATGATGATGGTTGAAATTCTATTTTCGCAGAAAGATTTGCATTGAGAGGAACAAGATTATCTGTTTTTATATCTACACCAAATGAACAATCGGAAGTGTAGTATTCATCTTTCATTATTGGTGCAAGATTGAGTTTTTGCACATTTCCTTTAATAGTGTAAAATGGTTTTTGAACAAAATTCATTTCTATATCAAACTCACCATTTCCTTGTGGTGAACGAAAAGTAATATCTCCAGTAATATTTTTTTTATGTGCTGCAATATTTGTTTGTAATGTGGAAATAGGAATTCCATTAAGAGACGAAGAATCTATAACAACATTCATATTTGCAGATAAATTTTCTATAGCAACTCCTTCACCTTTTATTGATGATGTAAAATTAATATTAGATGTTGGAGCATTTTCATTTAAAAATGTTTTTATGTTTGCTTTTTTTCCTGCAAGGTTGATATTGTAGGTGAGTAATGGTTTCGTCAAATCCATACTACCATCAAAATCAAACACGCCTGAGGCGGTAGAAATTTTTCCTTTAGCAGAAAAATCTAATGGTTTTCCTTTGTACTGAAAGTTTGTTTCTATTTTCCCTAATTCAGAATATTCGGGAATTGGAAAGTATGGCAAAAATTTCTTTATATCCGAAAGATAAAAAATATTGCGGTTGGAATTTATTTCTAAAAATAAATCTTGTGGTGAATGAAGATTTTTTATTTTTCCATTTGCATGAATAATATTTTGATAGGTTGCAATATCAAGGGCATTAATATTAATATTACTAAACGTTCCTTCCATTGATGTATTAAGAAGAACATCACCTTTTAAAAAATAGAGAACAGGAAGAAATACTTGTACATCTTCTGAAGTAATTGTGCTTGGAGAAATATCCAATTTTACAAAACTATTTTTTAATTCTTGAAGTGTGGAAAGAGTAAAAACATCTTTTCCTTTCAGAGTGGTAGAAAATTGTAGATAGGATTTTGCTGTGGTAAAAATAAAATTATCGATAATCGTTTTTTGTGGTGTGTGGGAAATTTTTCCGGAAATTTTTTGAATAACAAAATCTTTATCAGATTGTGAAAGTGGAATAGTGCAAGAAATATTCTTTAATGATATTTCTTGTTCTTTTTCAGAATACATTCCTGTTAATTCAATATTGACATTTTTAAGATGAATATCAGAATAATTTATTGATGGTGGGAAAAGTGAATCAGGAATGAATGAAAAAGAATTATTTGCAAACGATAACGAATCAATAACTCTTACTGTTCCATTATTAAGTTGAAAATGTTTTGCAAAAACAGCCCAAGGAGATGGTGCAGTATCTTTTTCTGTAGTTTTTTTCTTTACAAATTTTTCAATATTCCAAACGCTATCACTTCCGCGTATAATATTGATGGAGGGATTATCAAGTGTGAGTTCAACTATATTAACTTCTTGTTGAAGTAATGCGAAAGGGTCATATTGAACAAGTAATTTTCCGGATTCTATTAATGGTTGATTTTCTACATACACCATTATGGTATCAATACTTAATCCGGTAAAAATATTTCCTTCAATTTTTCCAATGAAGACAGATGCGTTAAGATTATCTTTTGCAAGAGTGTACAATGTTGAACGCACTGTTCGCTGAAACAGAGGCGTTTGTGTAAAACCAACTGCAAGTATGATAAGAGCAATAACTGTTAACGAAATGTATAACAGTATTTTTGAAATTTTCCGCACCATTGCTTATTTCCCATCCCCACAAAATCGCTGTACAATAATTTCAATAATATTAGATGATGAACGACCCGGAGTAAGTGTGATGGTTTTCACTTCTCCTCCGGATTGCTCAACAATATTTTTTCCAACAATATTTTCTAAAGAATAATCTGCACCTTTTACTAAAATATCCGGAACAAGAGCAGTGATAAGTTGTAATGGAGTATCTTCAGAAAAAAGACACACAGCATTCACACACATAAGTTGTGAAATAATATATACTCTATCTTGTTCATCAACTATTGGGCGTTTTATTCCTTTTATTCTTTGAACAGATTCATTTGTATTAATTCCCACAACAAGAATATCTCCCATTTTTTTTGCAGCGTTGAGATATTCCACATGTCCGCGATGAAGAATATCAAACACACCATTAGTGAAAACAACTTTTTGGTGTCCTTGTTTCCAAATTTTTCTTTGTGCAACTAATTCTTTTTGAGTATAAATTTTATTCACTGATTTATTTTTTCTGTCATCGTATTTTGTAAGATGCTGACATTCGCCCACATGACAAACACTGATAGATAACTATGAACTTCTGATATCTGACTACTGACTACTGATTACTGATTTCAATTTTTCTTTTTCTATTGGAACAACACCAACTTCTTGACACACAATTCCACCCGCATAATTAGCAATAAAAGATGCTTCTTGAACTTTTGCACCACTTGCTAAAAACATTGTTAATGTAGCAATAACAGTATCACCAGCACCAGAAACATCGGCAATATCTCTCGCTTGCGTTGGAATGTGGGTAACGGTACCGTTTTTTTCAAACAATGTCATTCCTTTTTCACTACGCGTGAGAAGAATGTTTTCTGCATTCAATTTTTCTAACAACATTTTTCCGGCAGAAAGTATAGATTCATCTGTAGTGAGTTTTGTTCCAAGAGCACCTTCTACTTCTTTAGTATTTGGTTTAAACACAGTTACATTTTTGTATTCAAAAAAATTATTAAACTTTGGGTCAATCGTAATAATTTTCTTATTTTTTCTCGCAATATTTATTACTTCTTGAATCAGTGTTTTTACGACAAAGCCCTTGTTATAATCTTCTATTATTATTCCATCTAACGAAGAAATGTTTTTTTCAAGAAAATCTAAAACTTTGCGTTCTATTATAGAAGAAATATTATGCTTATGTTCATTATCAATTCTTACAATATGTTGATGATGAGCAATGATTCTGGTTTTAATTGTTGTTGTTCGTTCATTATCTGTAATAATTCCTGTAGTGGTACATTGTTGTTCTTCCAAAATTTTTCTCATTTCATCACCGCCACTATCATTTCCCACCACACCCACAAGCACCGGTTCCCCGCCAAGAGATTTGATATTGTTAGCAACATTTGCTGCACCACCTAATTTGCACGTTTCTTTATCTACTTCTACAATTGGAACTGGTGCTTCGGGCGAAATACGAGAAACATTTCCCCACAAATACTTATCCAACATTATATCACCAAGAATGGCTATACGTTTTTTGTTAAGAGATTGAAATAATTGTTCAAGGCGTTGTTGTTGAAGTTTCATACTGTAATTTAGATAAAGATGTCATGCCCGAATGTTGTTATGGGGCATCCACTTAAAAAAAACTGGATTCCCGCTTTCGCGGGAATGACGGTACCTTAAAAATATAGGCATTTAACGATGGACTATCAAGAAATGGAAGAAAACGAGTTTCCTTCTATTGACTTGCCTTATCTTTTATAGTAGATTATTTTTACTATTTATATGATGTTTTCATCTCATTCTTAATACAACTATGCCAAATTTTACGTCTGATAATATGTATGATGAATTTGATAATGATAATTTTCAAGAAAAAAGTAATTCTCAAAAAATTGCCTACTATAATTCTCTTCTTTCCAGCGAAAACCAACTCAGCACCGACACAGAACTTTTAGAAGAAGCCATCCAATTTTATATTGACCAGCATTTATTTGAAGAAGCGCTTCCTTTTGCACAACAACTTATTACCTATTCACCATATAGTACAGAAGGTTGGGTGTATCAAGGAATTATCTTCAATAATACAATGCAATATTCTGAAGCAATAGAAAGTTATACAAAAGCACTTGCATTAAATCCTTACGATGTTGCTATTCATATCAATCTTGGAATCACTTTTGATAATGCAAATCAATCAGAAAATGCTATAGAACAATTTAATGAAGTTTTATTATTGGATAGTGAAAATGAAGAAGCATTATACAATAAAGCAATCGCTTTAGAAAAAGCAGGAAGGTATAACGAAGCAATCGAAACACTTTCTACCATCATAACAAAAAATCCACAAAATATAGAAACGCTAATAGAACTTGGGTTTTGTTATGAAAGCAATAACGAAATACAAAAAGCACTTGAATGTTACAATAAAGGAACAACCATAGAACCTTACAATGCTGCATTGTGGTATAACCGTGGATTGATGTTGCAAAAATTAGAAAATGATACTGAAGCACTTGCAAGTTATGATATGGCAACAACTGTTGATAACGATTTTTACGAAGCATGGTACGCTAAAGGAGAAATTTCTTTATTCACCAATAATTTTAATGAAGCATTAGAATCTTTTACACAAGTATTACGTTTACAACCACACAATGCATTTGCTTGGTCTAATATTGGAAGAGTGTACGAAAAACAAGAATTATACGAAGAAGCAATTTCTTGTTTTACTGAAGCAATTTTGTGTGATAAAAATTGTTTTGATGCATATTATGGGCGTGGTGTGTGTTATTACAATCTTAATGTATTAGAAGAATCTCTCAAAAATTACAAAGTCGCTGTTGTGTTGGATGAAAAAGATGCAGAATTATGGTTTGCAAAAGCAGATGTAGAATATTCACTCCACTATTATGAAGAGAGTTTAAAAAGTTATAAGACCTCATTACTGCTTGACCAAAAAAATTATGAGGTGTGGTATAATTATGGAAATCTTTTATACACCATACAAATGTTTCATGAAGCATCGCATGCGTTTCAAGAAAGCATGAGTATTTTTCCTTACAAATCGGAAGTCTATTTTGGATTAGGAAAAATATTTTTCAAGAAAAAAATGTTTGCTAAAACAATAAAAGCATTTTGGATTGGAATGTTGGTACAATATTTTCCTGCATTTATTAACGTAAAAAAATAATGCAAAAGAAGTTCATCGCAATTATTGGAAATCCGTTAGAACATACACTTTCCCCCTTCATTCACAACCACGCTTTTGCAATCACCAAACTTCCCTACACGTACGGAATCATAAAAACAACAACAGAGTTTTTGCCCAATGTTGTTTCCTCTCTTCGCAATAAAAATTTTAGAGGGGCAAATATTACGATTCCTTTTAAAGAAAAAATTATCCCGTTTGTTGATGTCATCAGTGATGAAGCAAAAATTATTGGAGCAATCAATACCATTGTCAACAACAATGGTACATTGCATGGATATAATACTGATGTTGATGGCATAATTTCTTCATTAGAAAAATATAAAAAAGAACTTCATCGTTCTACCGTGCTTATTGTAGGAAGCGGCGGAGCAGCAAAATCTGTAATATATGCTCTGTGTCAATATTTTTCACCAAAAAAAATTTATCTTTATAATCGTTCTATAGAAAAAGCAAAAAGTATAGAATTATATTTTCAGTCACTTTTTCCAAAAACATCATTACAAACTCTTTCAAGATTCCCTGATGATGTTCAACGGATAAATCTTATCATCAATACAACACCTGTGGGAATGAAACCATTGGTAGATAAAATGCCAATTCCATCAAATTTAGTGCTTTCAAATAAGCAAATAATTTTTGATATTATATACAATCCTCTACAAACGCCATTATTACATTATGCCCAAAAATCTGGCGCAATAATTATTAATGGACTAGAAATGTTTTTGCAACAAGCAGCGAAATCTTTTCAGTTGTGGACAAATACCGTTTTTCCAAAAGAAGAAATATATTTTTCATTAGTTCAGAAATTCACACACATATCTTTTTAATTTTATATAATTACATAAAAAAATGCCAAACGAAAAAGACAAAATTATTAGCGATTACTTGCGGGCTGCAGACCGTGCAATAAAAGAAAATAAACTTGATGATGCTCTTGAAAGCATTAAAAAGGTTTTCGAAATAGACTCACGTAGTGTCTATGCGCGTGCTTATCAAGAAAGAATTGTTGCACTCAAAGAAACTCAAAAAGAAAAAGAATTACAAGAAAAACTACAAAAAGAACAGGCAAAACAAGAAGAACCACCAAAATCCGAAGAAAAAGTTGAAACTCCCACAATAGAGCCAGAAAAAGTCGCAACAACATTAGAAGCAAAAGAGCATTATAAAAAATTATTGCTAGATTTATGGACGAATGGTGCTTTAGGAGAAAGAGAAAAAAATAAAATTGCGGAAGAACGTAAACAAATTTCTATTACTGATGAAGATTTGCATGCTATCGAAAAAGAAGTTCAACTCACCGCCTACATCAACGAAATCAAAAATACATGGATGAGCGGTTCTTTCGATTTTGAAAGTGCAAGAAAAAAATTTCAAATCACGGCAGAAGACCATCTCAAAGTAGAACCACAAATTTATCAACTCATTAGTTCATTACAATCACGAGGAACGTCGAAAGGACATATTTTATTACTAGATGATGATGAGGTTTTTCTCGGATTGATGAAACAAGTTCTTGAAGATGATGGATATACTTGTTACACAGGTTTATCCGGTGAAGAAGGATTAAAATTATTAGAGAAACATACACCAGATGCTGTTATTTGCGATGTCAATTTTCCAAAATCACAAATGAGTGGATTTACTTTTTTGGAAAAATTTCGCTCTATGGATAAATTTCTTCTTATTCCTTTTATCTTCTTAAGTGGAATGAATGTGGAAGTTATCTTACGAACAATAAAACAAAGTGGTGCAGATGACTATCTTACTAAACCTATTGACCAAGAGTTATTAATTGCTGCGTTAGAAGGAAGAATAAAACGTGCAAAAGAAATAAAAAAATTAGTTTCTTCAAAAGCATAATATTTTTTTCGTTATTAAATGACCTCACAGGTTTTAAAAACCTGTGAGGTCTAAAGACAAGACATTAGGTATTTTTCATCTAAAAAATGAGGAATACCTTTTTTGTAGAATACACTTTCTATGAAACATTTTTTTCAACGGCTGCGAAAATTTATCACGAGTATTGGGCTTGTAGAGCAGGCACAAATTGTTGCCTCCACTGCTGTTGTTGTTATCATGGTAACCATTATAACAGTCAACATTGTATTGGAAAAAATTGTTGGTTTTATAGATTTCATAAGCATCATTACTGTTGGTGTTATTGGTTTTGTGAGCGTATATTTTTCTTTGAAATATGGAAGAGTATTTGAAGAACAAAAGTCAAATTTGGAATCTCTCAACACTGTTGCGAAAGAAGTAAGTCAAACAATTGATATTGAGTATCTCTTTAATAATGTTTTCAGAAATATTATTGCTGCAACAAAATCTCACTATGGATGGATTTATCTTATCGAAAATAAAAAGTTGGTAGAAAAAAATTCTTACGGGACTAACATAGAATTTTTTAATGAAAAAATATCGCAGCAAGAAATCCAACCTCTTTCATGGATAAGTAAAGTTTTTATTGAAAAAAATATCGATGGTGAAAAAAATATTTTTTTACATCCAGATATATATTCTCTCTCTATTAATACGTGGGCGTCAATTCCATTAAAAATTTCCAACGAATTTGCTGGAATAGTTATCTTTGCAAGCAAAAACAATAATTTTTTTACGCAAAAGAAAATTGATATTCTCACAGCATTTTGCAATCACATTAGTGTTGGATTGAACAATGCAAAATTTGTTCAGCAATTACAAAATTCCAGACAAGAATATTATGAACTTTTTGAATTTCTTCCTGATATGTATCATCTGGTTGATAATAATGGGATTATTGTTCAATGTAATAATACAGAAGCAGAGACTCTCGGATATACAAAAGAAGAACTTATTGGAAAACCTCTTTCACAATTATATCCTGAACAATGGAAACCACATTTTAATGCTCTTTTAAAATCAGTATTTGAACAACGTGAACCACCCCGTTTTATAGAAGAACAATTATTAAAAAAAGATGGAACTATTATTGATGTCAGTGTGAAAATTTCTTTAGTGTATGATGAAACTCATACACCAATTTTGATGAGATGTGTAAGCCGTGATATTACCGAAAAACAAAAATTAGAGCAACAACTTATTCACATGCAAAAAATAGAAAGTGTCGGGCGACTTGCAGGAGAAGTTGCTCATGATTTTAACAATATTCTTACTTCTATCCTTGGTTCTGTTTCTATTATGCAGCAACGAATAGAAGAAAATAATCCACTTATTCAATTCATAAATATTATTGAAACTACTGCAAAACGTGGTTCTGCAATTACACAACAATTATTAAACTTTGCACGAAAAACAACTGTTGAATTTAAAACTCTCAATCTCCATACATTGATTGATGAAACAGCAAATTTATTTCATTCAAGTGCAATGGGAGTTACTATTATAAAAAATTATCACCACACATCTATTTTAATTAAAGGTGATGAAGGAAGATTACAGCAAGCATTGTTAAATATTTTTATCAATGCACGCGATGCAATGTCCGAAAAAGGAAAGCTAACCATCGAAACCATTTTAGAAAATAATACTGTAATAATAAAAATTACTGATACTGGGGTGGGAATGACAAAAGAAGTGCAAGAAAATCTTTTTGTCCCCTTCTTCACAACAAAAGAAGTTGGAAAAGGAACTGGATTAGGTTTATCTGTTGTGTACGGTGTTGTTCGTTCTCATGATGGTTCTATTTCTGTAGAAAGCGCTGTAGGAAAAGGAACAACGTTTAGTATTTGTTTACCTTTTAAAACTATGATTGAATGATGAAATGAATACTGTACACCAAGAACTAATAACTACGAACTAAAAACTAACACTATGTCTCTTATAGATTTTTCTGAAGAACTACGAAAACAACGAGAAGAGAAAAATACTTCTTTAATAACTATATCAAAGCAAACTCGCATTCAATTACGATATCTTGAAGCAATTGAACAAGGAAATTTTGATATTCTTCCACAAACATACATTCGTGCATTTCTCAAAGCGTACGCTGAAGCAATGGATATTTCTGTAGAGGAGGTTTTACATAACTATGATGTTGCAACAGGAAAAATGACAACAGAAAAAATGACAACAGAAAAAATTGTAAAAAAAGAAGCAACAGTAACTATAGTAGAAAAACATGATACATCTTCTGAAAAATCTTCAAAAAACGTTTTAGCAATTTCTTCCATCGTAGTTATTGTTATTATTGGAGCAACCTATCTTGTGTGGAATAATATTAATAAACCAAAACCACAAGAAATTCCTTTTCAAGAAGTATTAGAAGAACATCAACAAAATACTCCTGCAAAAAAAACTGTTGATACAATACAATCACCATCAGTAACATCACCAATAAATATTATTAGTGATTCTTTAATCCTTAAAGGAAAATCTACTGATAGTGTTTGGTTAAGCATTATTATAGATTCTCTTCCTGCAAAAGAATTTTTTCTTGTTCCACAAAAAACAAAAGAATGGAAAGCAAAAAAACAATTTATTCTCACTATTGGAAATGCTGGCGGAATTAATTTTTCATTAAACGAAAAAGTGCTTGGTACTTTAGGAAAACGAGGTGCTGTAGTTCGTAATATTTCCATCACTGAAAAAAATCTTGCTCAATAAGTTATGCCTTCTCTTCAATCCACGGAAAAAAAAATAGAACAACTCAAAGAAATTATTCGAGAACATGATTATAAATATTATGTTCTGGCAGAACCAACTATTTCTGACCAAGAGTACGATGCGTTGATGAAAGAACTCATCGCATTGGAAGAACAATATCCACAACTCAAAACACCAGACTCTCCCACTCAACGTGTTGGCGGAGAACCCACAAAAGAATTTGCTACAGTTACTCACGAAATTCCGATGCTCAGTCTTGCAAATGCCTACAGTGAAACTGAACTTTTAGACTTTTCTGAACGTGTGCAATCACTGCTCAAAAATGAAAAAATACAATATGTTGCAGAACTAAAAATTGATGGGGTTGCAATAAGTTTAAAATATAATGATGGGATTTTTGTTCAAGGTGCAACGCGTGGAGATGGTGTTCAAGGAGATGAAATCACCAATAATCTCAAAACTATTCGTTCTCTTCCTCTTCAACTTCACTCATCTAAAAAAAATATTTCTTTAGAAGTTCGTGGTGAAGTATTTATGATGAAAAAAGATTTTGAAGCAATGAATGAAGAACGTGCATTAATCGGAGAAAAACTTTTTGCTAATGCTCGAAATTCTGCAGCAGGAACTTTAAAATTACAAGACCCAAAAATTGTTGCATCTCGTAAACTTAGTATTTTTGTCTATTTTCTTCACTCCGAACAATTAGAACTCACCACACATTTTGAAAATCTTCAACTTCTCAAAAAAATGGGATTTGTTATTAATCCGCAAATTCAATTATGTAATTCTATTGAAGAAGTAATGCAATTTTGTAATAAGTGGGAAAAAGAACGAGCAAATCTTCCGTATGATATTGATGGTGTTGTAGTAAAAATCAATTCACTTCAACAACAAAAAAAACTTGGTGCAGTAGCAAAAAGTCCGCGATGGGCGGTTGCGTATAAATTTCCGGCACAAAAAGTAGAAACCATTTTGAAAGATATTACATTTCAAGTTGGACGTGTTGGAACTATTACACCCGTTGCAGAATTAGAACCGGTATTTGTTGCAGGAACAACCGTGCGGAGAGCAACACTTCATAATGAAGATTTTATAAAGGAGTTGGATTTACATATTGGTGATACTGTGCAGATAGAAAAAGGCGGAGATGTAATTCCAAAAGTGAGTGCAGTAAATCTTCAAAAAAGAAAAAATGGTGCAAAAAAATTTATAATGCCAAAAAGTTGTCCTGAGTGTGGAGCAAAAATTTATCGACCGCAAGGAGAAGCAGCATACTATTGTGAAAATGTAGAATGTCCTGCACAAGTGCGTGGACGTTTAGAACATTTTGCTCAGCGAACTGCGATGGATATTGAAGGTCTTGGTGAAGCAATGATTGATTTATTAGTAGAAAAAAATTTGTTAAAAACTATTGCAGATATTTACTCCCTCAAAAAAGAAGATGTAGTTGTATTGGAACGTATGGGAGAAAAAAGTACCACAAACTTATTAGAAGCCATTGAAAAAAGTAAAAAGCAACCTTTTCATAAAGTTTTATTTGGATTAGGTGTTCGGCATGTTGGTGCAGAAACAGCAAAAATATTGTGCAATAATTTTCCATCTATTAAGGAATTGCAACAAGTAACCGTAGAAGATTTGCAAAATATCAATGGAGTTGGACCACAAATTGCAGAAAGTATTGTACGATTTTTTAAAGAAAAATCTACACAGATTCTTATTCAACAAATTTCCAAAGCAGGATTGCAATTACAATCCGAAAAGAAAAAAATTAGTGTAACAAATCCCTCTCTTACCGGAAAAACTTTTGTGTTGACTGGTGAATTAAGTTCTATGACTCGAGATGAAGCAAAGGAAAAAATCGAAAATGCTGGCGGGAAAATTTCTTCTAGTGTAAGCAAAAAAACAAGTTATGTTATCGTCGGAGAAAATCCGGGTTCTAAATTTGATAAAGCACAAGAACTTGGTGTAACTATTCTTTCTGAAAATGAGTTTTTAAAGATGATAATGAATTAGTGTAATAACTACAAACAATTATATTTTACAATAATGTTTTTTATTGTCCTTTTTACCGATTTTTTAGAAGAATATATAGTTAATTTATTGTATAAATATAGAGATAATATATCTTTAAGTTTTTTAATTTTTACAGTGCTACTATCGTTTATAAAAAGTAAACAAAAGTTATTTTTTCTTTATACCTTACTTCCAAGTGTAGTATGTTTTGGTATATTTTATTACACTCTCTGTCGCGAGCGGAATATATGGTATCATGAGATAATTATAATAAGATATATAATGCCTGCTCTTTATTCTTCGCTATTACCATGGATATTTATTGGATATTGTATTAAAAAACTATATCCCATTCGTTCTAGGCTTTTTTTATTTACTCTTCCATTATTGGTAAATTCTATTTATGTAATGTTAGCAAGCATTTTTTTTTCTTTCGATGAAGACTTAAATAAAGGTTTTTCCGTTCATAATTTGAGCAATGCATTAACTAAGACTTTAGATTTCCTTCCTTATTTTGAAACACCAATATTTTTGCCTTTTACTGGAATACCTTTATATATATTATCGCTTTTATATATAAAATTACTTTTAAAGTATTTAAAAAACGAAGAAACAAAAAAAATAATATCTTAATACTAATTATTTTCTCCTTACTATGAAATCACGAACAGCCAATATTGGACTTGTACAAATGAGTTGTACAAACAATCAGAAACATAATACTGAAAAAGCAATTACTGCTATCACCAAAGCAGCAAAAAAAGGAGCAGATATTGTTTGCTTGCAAGAACTTTTTCGCTCCTTGTATTTTTGTACTTCAGAAGATTATGCTCCTTTTGCATTAGCAGAAAAAATTCCCGGAGAAACCACAAAAATATTCCAAACACTAGCAAAAAAATTAGGCATTGTCATTATTGCGTCGCTTTTTGAAAAACGTACCGAAGGAATTTACCACAATACCACTGCTGTTATTGATGCTGATGGAAATTATCTCGGAAAATATCGTAAAATGCACATTCCTGATGACCCTTCCTTTTATGAAAAATTTTATTTTACTCCAGGAGATTTGGGTTTTAAATCTTTTCAAACAAAATTTGGAAAATTAGGTATTCTCATTTGTTGGGACCAATGGTATCCTGAAGCAGCACGTTTAACAGCATTAACAGGTGCAGAAATTTTATTTTATCCCACAGCAATTGGATGGGCAGAAGACGAAAAAAAAGAAGTGTGTGAAGCACAATATAATGCGTGGCAAACTATACAACGTGCTCATGCAATCGCTAATGGAATTCCTGTTGTTGCAGTCAATAGAGTTGGTAAAGAAGGAAATTTAAATTTTTGGGGCGGTTCTTTTGTTGCCAATACTTTGGGAGAAATTCTCTATCAATCTCCACATCATACAGAAGATATTGCTGTTGTTGAAATTGATTTATCTCGTTCCGATGTTACTCGTACGCATTGGCCTTTTTTACGTGATAGAAGAATTGATGCCTATCAAAATATTACAAAGCGGTTTGTGGATGAGGAATAAGAAAAATTTTTCTTGATTAATCAAGTTGTGCACGTATGCGTAATGGGCTCACAGGAAAATATGGTGGTTCTTCTGTAAGAAGATGTTGATTAAAACGAATAGTTATATTTCTATATCCCAAATTTCTATCACCACTACTATAATTGCCTTTCTTCCCTAACATTCTTGCTTTTCCAACAACAATTCCACCGTACACAGTAACTCTGTTATTTGTTGGTCTATCACCTGTTTCTTCATCATCAATTCCTTCTGCACCAAACCCTCCTTTCAACGCAAAAATTGAAGCGTCTATTCTATAATTTTTGTTTATATAATATTGACTGCAAAATTCGTAATCTTTAAGAATATGATTTGGGTCAATACCATAATTTCCAGCAGAATCAACTAACACTTCCCAAGCATTGGTTGCATCTACTCGTTCATAACAAGTAAGAAAATCTTTTCTTATTAAAACATCCCAATAGGCAACAAGTCCCAATAGTGAAGTGGTATCAGCATACACTATGTTATGTGATGGATAAATTGAACCACGTCCATTTGCTGTTGCTCGTGAATTTTCATATTCAGAAGATACAGTAGAAGCGATGGTGAATTTTCCTGTTCCCATCGGTTCAGTTTTATAGTATTGTTGTCCATTAATATTTTCCCAATGCCCATTTGCACTGACAATTACTTTTGCATTTTTGATACAAATAACTCCATTAGAAGTGATAGTATTAACATTATTATTATATAATAATAGATATGAACCGTTAGTTTTTTCAATAGTAATTCGTGTGTTTGCATTATCAATATATGTTATTACAACATTGATTATTGGTGGTTCTGTTTCTGTATATAAAAAAGGATGTGTTTCTGGACCTATATATAAGCCGCCATTTTTTGCCGCATTTTCTGTATAGTTTAAATTTCCAGGTAGATAAATGTGGTAATTAAGTGATGTTACTGGTGGAGAAAACCGTTGTGGAATAGATTGCCAACTAAATGGAGAGGTTCTATCGGTACTACCTGTAATAGAAATATATGCTTCATTATCTGTTACTATATTTCCATTTCTAAAAGCCCAACCATATTTATTAAGAAGTGAATGATATGGTATTGCAAGTGAAAAATGAACATCAGTATAATCACCACCACCTATAAATATTTTGGGAATAGGTGAAGAAGGATTATTATCATAGAAAATATATGAGTTTGCAATTGGTATTGTATCATTTGCATGAAAAAAACCACCACCTAAAATGCTTACATTACCTGATATGGGTGATATTGGTACACCAATGATAGAATCACCTGGCAAAAAACGCATTCCCCAAAACATTTTATCAGCAAAAAATACATAACGAGAAAATCGTTCAAAAGAACCTGTTGATAATATATTTTCTACTGCATTATCATTGCCACGCCAATCTTTCCCATATTGAGCAGAAGAAAGAATTTTAATATAGGGTTGTCCATTACGACTAAAAGTATCTACACCTACTGTTGCAACACCTTCTCCAAAATCAATATCATTAGTAAAACCTCTCCAATTCATATTTTTATATAATTCAGCACTGGCAATATTTAATGCACTAAGTGCTATATTGCGTCGTGTTACATCATCATAAGCTATTATAGCATTTTCATATGCTTGTTGTGTAATGTTTGACCGAGTGAGTGTACTAAGAAAAATAATTGTAGTAAATCCTATTACTAATACTAATGACATGTATCCCATAACAACCTCCTGAATTAATGAAATTCTCCTTGATAAACAAAATTCTTTAATTTGCCATTATAATCTAATTCAACAAAAATTTTATTTACTGTATCTTTGTTTGATTTTGCTTGTATCATACCACTGGTGATGTACTTCCGTATTGGTTTATCTAATGTATAATCATATCCAAGAGTCATACTATCTTTGATTTGAATTGTTATGCTATATGTAGCAAAGATTGTTTTTTGCATCTTCAATGGTATTTGATATCCTGTATATTCACCATTTACATTATATACATTATTGTTAGCATCAATGTATGCAGAACTATTTTTATACTGATAAGCATCAGCAGCAATAATGCGAATTTCATTATGAATCTCATCCCTTTCTACCTGAAGGGCATATGCACTTATTATGGTATAACTGATACCACTTGCTATACCTATAAGAATTATTCCTAAAATTAAAAGTAGAGTTTGTTGCTGTCCCATAAAAAAGATTTACCTTTCTTTAGGTGGTATTGTTTGGGTTGCAAAACGATATTTCCATTCTACAGCAGAATATTTTCTTATAGTATCATTATCAACGAGTACATATTTTCCTAATCCTACAGCATTATAATTTTCTACAGGATATGGTGTTTCCATTTGTATATACATCTCTACGGAAGATATCAAAAGTCTTTGTGACCAATCTGGTGAAATTAATTCTGTATTATCTTCAGCAAAGTATCGTAATGCAAATTTGGTTACAGTACCAACCTTTTCTTCATCACCAAAGGGAGTTTGTAATCTTATTAATTTTTTATCTCGAGGGTTTTCCGTTGTATTATCATATCCTCCTAACCAATAATATATGACACCTGTTTGGCAAGAAATGCCAATATAATCTTCATAATATTCATTTAAATTTGCATATACTGGAGGTTCTGAATCATCTTTACCCGTTGCAACCCAAGGGTCTCTATACCCTATCTTTTGTATATCATTTTTTATTATTCGCGACAAACTTACAAGATTTTTTTGTACGATGAGTTGATTAGCATATTCAACAGAATATTCATAATTATCCATTTGCAAATTAATCATGATGAGTAAAAATGAACCGAAGATAATCATTGAACTCAAAATATCTAATATTGCCTGCGAGCCCATTATTTTATTCCTTATTATTTTCTCTTAATATAATTTACTACATTGATATTTTTTTGCTATGATGCACCTAACAAAAAATAGAAAATTTTGGTTTTCGTGTTTTGCATCAAAACTCATTATAAATAAAAAAGCACAGAAACAATTCTGTGCTTTATAGGATATTACTTATAGAGAGTATTTATCTAATCAATTTTTCAATCACATCATTTACAGTAATATTTTCAGATTCAGCAGTAAAATTTAAAATTATGCGATGACGAAGTACGGCAAGTGCAGAGGCCTTTACATCATCAATATCCGGATTGTATTTTCCGGAAAGCACTGCTCGAGTTTTTGCTGCTAACAATAAATTTTGTGAAGCACGAGGTCCTGCTCCCCACGTTAACCATTGTTTAATAAATTCTGGTGCATGCTCACTATTGGGACGTGTTTTAGCAACCAATTCTACAGCATAGTGAATGACACTTTCTGCCACTGGAACTCGACGTATCAATTCTTGATAACGGAGAATATCATCACCAGTAATGACATGCTGAATATTTTGTATTAGTGAACTGGTTGTAGATTTTACAATTTCTTTTTCTTCATCAAATGTCGGATAATCCAACCACAACGTAAACATAAAACGGTCTAACTGGGCTTCAGGAAGCGGATATGTTCCTTCTTGTTCTATAGGATTTTGCGTTGCTAAAACAAAAAATGGTTCTTTCAGTGTGTAGGTTTTTCCACCAGCAGTAATTTTATGTTCTTGCATTGCTTCCAATAATGCGGCTTGTGTTTTCGGTGGTGTTCTGTTGATTTCATCAGCAAGAACGATATTTGCAAACAATGGTCCTTTTATAAATTTAAAGGATTTTGTTCCCGTAGAAACATTCTCTTCAATAATTTCTGTTCCGGTAATATCGCTGGGCATTAAATCCGGAGTAAATTGAATTCTGCTGAATTGTAAATCAATAACTTCAGCAAGTGTTTTGATGAGTAATGTTTTTGCTAATCCGGGAACACCGATAAGAAGACAATGTCCTTTAGAAAGAAGGGCAATGCAAAGTTGTTCAATAATCTTTTCTTGCCCGATAACAACTTTGCCGATTTCTTTTTTGAGAGATGTGTATGCAGAAGTCAGTTCTTGTACTAATTCTACATCACCGATTTGTTTTTTTGTTTTTGAGTTTTTTGCCATCGTTTTTTATTTTATCGTTGTTTTTTTAACCACACTTCAGGATTTTGTTTTTCTTTTTCTTTCCATACTTCAAAATGAAGAAGTGAACCACTCACAGAATCTCCGCTTTTTGCAATTTCTTCTCCAGCCGTAATTTCTTGTCCAACATTCACCGCAATATCAGAAAGATGTGCGTACACCGTTCTATATCCATTTGAATGATTGAGAATGACAAGATTTCCGTAGGATGGCAGCCAATGAATCAACGCAACCTCTCCATCAGCAACAGCTTTAATGGATGTTCCTGTGGGAACGGAAATATCTATACCTGTATTTTGTGTTACGGTTTTTAATATAGGGTGAACTTGCTCTCCAAACTGGGCAACTATTTTTCCGGATGAAACAGGCCAAGGAAGTTGTCCTTTTTTTAAAGTTGCTGTTGGTGATGTTGCTATTGATAGTTCTTCAAATTTTTTTTCATCTTCTAATGCTTTTTTCTTTGCGAGTTCAATTTCTCTTTCTTTGGCTTTAATTTTATCTTTTTGTTTTGCTGCTTTTAATTGTTTGAGTTCTTTTTCACGTTTTTCTTGTTCCTTTCGTTCACGTTCTAATCGTTCTTTACGTTCTCTTTCTAATTTTGCTTTTCGTTCACGTTCTAATTTTGCTTCACGTTCTTTGCGAATACGTTCTTGCTCAATAAGTGTTGCAATAAGATTTTCTAAATCTTTTGCCGCCTCTATTTTACGAGATAATTCTTTTTGATACTCGGTTTTATCTTGACGAATATTAGAAAGAACTTTTTCTCTTTTTATTTTTTTATCCTGCAAAACATCTTCTTCATTTTTTTTATCTTTTAAGATGTTTTGTTCTGCGTTCAGTTTTGCTTGAAGAATATTATGTTGTTCTTCTAATGCTTTTCTTTTTTCTTCGATATAATTGAGGTCTTTTTTTCTTTGTCCGGAAAATTTTTTAAAATACTCAATACGTATGTAAAGTTGGTTGATAGATTTTGAGGAAAGCAATGTTTCTACATCATAGGTTCTTCCAAATTTATAAATAGAATTTACATAATTTGCATAATGTTGTTGGAGTGATGCTAATTGTTGTTCTATTTGTTGAATTGTTTCTTTTGTATTACCAATATCTTCACGAAGTTCCACCACTTCGGCAGTCATCTGTCCGATAAAAGATTTAATAAGATTGCTTTGCTTTTCAATATTATCCAAATGTTCTAATGTAACTTTTTCTTTTTTTTCGCTTTCTTGAATACGTTGTTCGTACGCATCAATTTCTTGGCGAATTTTTTGGAGTGCCTTTTCTTGTTTTTTTATATCATTGTTTTCAGCAAAAATTGTTACTGAAATTAATAAGAAAAATATTTGTATGGAGAAAAATTTTATCATTTTAATTGAACTAATTTTGCATTGGTAGGAATTTTTATAGAAAAAGATGGTAGCGAAACATCCGTTTGAACATTATCATACAATAATGCAAATGAAGAATGAAGATTTTCCTGAATGATACGAACAGAACGTGGAATGATTGTGCCATCATTATTCGTTGCATATTCATACATTTCTTGTTGAAGAACAACACCATCTTGTTGTTTTTCTTGCACAGAAATTATTGTATATGATAATGCATCTATGCGATAATTATATTGTCTATTATTTTCTTTATTATTAAATACTAATGTATAATCATTATTATTATAGTAAAAACTATCTGGTTGAGAAGAAAAAGTTGGAAGTTGTTTTTTTGCACAAAAAACATCAATAATGTCTTTTGAATTAATGGGAAGATTGAATAATACTGGTAATTCTTTTTCTATATCTGTTTCTATATATTCATTATTCAATTTATTATAAAAAAGAATTGTTGATTTTTTTATTGAGGCAGAAGCAACATCAATTCCAAATGGTCCAGTGATGTGAATAAGCAGAGAATCCGGACGATGAGCAAACATCTCAAATGATGCAGAATTGGAAAAGGATGGTGATTCTATCGAAAGCGTTCCTTCGGCTTGCAGTGTAGAAATTTTCTTGTATTGTTCACGAACATTGAACATTACCATTTCTGCTGAAAGTGGTTGCACTTCTTTTGTAATTTTTGTTGTTGTGGAACAGCCAAATAAAAAAAGTGTTCCCAAAAATCCAATTGTGATGTTATATACAAGTTTCATTTTTTATATTTTGTTTTTTGTGTTAAAAATTAAAAAGAGAAAAAATGTCATTCCCGCACGTTTTTAGCGGGAATCTATTTTCTGGATGCTCGATAAAAACACTCGAGCATGACAAAATTATTTCTCTCCAAACGAATAAAGATAACCATCTTTAGCAGCAATGTAAATATGTTTATCATACACCCACGGTGTTGCTTCGCACACGATTTCAACTTTATCTAACAAAAGAAGTTGTTTATTTTCTTTATCAAATTGAAATAAAAATAATCCCTCATAACCGGCAGCAATTATTTTATCTTCTACAAAAAGTGGTGTAGAAATAGAATGTCCCACATAATATTTGCAAACAAGTTTTGGTGTTGGCAAAGAACGAACTCCATCAAAAATTTTTATGCTGTCTTTTTCCATAGTTTGCGTATCTATTATATAGAGAAATCCATCTAAACCAATAAACATTGCAAAATTATCTTTTACTGTTACACTTCCAAAAACACCGCCTTTCCACGAGTTGAATGATATATTGGGAGTTGGAAAATACCACACTCCTGCTTGTTCCGACGGAAGTGCAGGATTGAGTTTCAATATGCCGCCTTTGCCTTTGATGTATTGTTTTTCAATTGGAACAAGCAAGCAATTATCTGATGTTATTGCTGGTGTGCCATTCAAGTCAGAACCAATGAAATAATTCCAATCCATTTTTTTTGTCTCAAGATTATATCCCCACACATGACCTGAACCTGAAGCAATGTAAATGCGATTTCCTAAAAGTATGGGTGAAGATTCTGTTACAAGATTTCCCTTATGTGATTCAACATCCGAAGAAAAATACAGTGTATCAGAATTGTGATAAATTTCCGGCTGTAAAAATCCATCTCGAATTGTTGCATGACGTGGATTGGGATTGAAAATATGAAAGATGGAATTTTCTAAACCAATATATGCAGTATCACGAAGGATGATTGCAGAAGCATCAACATCTCTGCTGTATGAATGTGTGCGAACGGAATTGAGTTCCCACAATTTTTCTCCGGTGAAATACGAAATTGCTTTATAACTAAAAACTTTTTCTGCATTCAGTTTTGTACCTGCTCTACTTCCTTGCAAAATAATGCAGCGATATTTTAGTGAATCTGTATTGTGATTAAGCCAAAGTGTTCCTGTAGATTTTATGACATCATCATACTTGTATTGCCAAATGAGTTTTCCGGTTTCTGCATCTATTTTTTTTAGGTGATGGTCATACGCTCCTTGAATAATATATTTGCGTCCATTTTCTAATACCATCAATGGCTGACCTGTCCAACCAGCACCACTCCACACAACTTTTTTCTTTACGTAAGTTGTTCCACTTCCTAATTTGTGTTTCCACAAAATATTTAGTTTTGATGGTGCGATATTTCCGTAGGAATTTCTTTTTTCATTACCGAGAAATGTTCCATTCAAAATTTGAATGTCATAATGATTTCCCTTTTCATCAGTAAATTGTAATGCGTTGGGATTTTGTGGAATGGGAGGGGGGATGTGCGATAAGACTTGGGATGTTTTTTGTGGGGATTTTTGAAGAAAGTATTGAAAAAAAATCCACACCCCTATAATAATAAAAAATATTGCACTAAAAATTACGATGACTTTTTTTGACACTGTTTATTTTTCTTTCTCTATCTTTTCTTTGAGTGCGGTATTTTTTTCATCCATTAGTAATGCTTTGTTCCAATATTCTTTTGCTTTTTCCGGTTGGTTGAGTTTTTTGTAGATATCTCCCAAGTGTTCATAAATTACAGCGTTTGCTTCTCCAAGAGAAATTGCTTTTTCAATATATATTTTTGCTTCTTCATATTTTTCCAACTTATACAAAATCCAACCATAAGTATCTAAATATGATGTGTTGGTAGAATCTTTTTCTAAAGATTTTTTAGACATTGCCAATGCACGTTGTATCTGCACATTGCGTTCGGCTAAACTGTACGCGTAATTATTCAACACAAACGGGCTTTCTGGGTCTATGCGTAATGCACGTTCATACGTACTATCACTTTCTGCAAATCGTTTAAGTGCATCATAAGTGTAGCCCAGTGTTGAAAGCGTGTTCACATCATTGGGATTAAGTTCTACGGATTTTTCTAAAGGAGCGATGGCTTCTTCGTTGCGAGAGGCACGTCCATAAATTATTCCCAGCAACATATACAATCGTGCATTATTGGGAATTGCTTGACATGCTTTTTCTACCGTTGCGATTGCTTCTTCATATTGTTTTTTATCAAGATAAAGCCAACCGAGTTGCCACCAAATTTCCGGATTTTTACTTTCATTGCGAAGTGATTTTTCAAAATAGGTTTGTGCGGCAGAATCATTTTTTTGTAATCGTGAAAGCAATCCCAAATATGCGGTTGCTCGCCAATCTTCGGGATAGAGTTGTAAAAATTTTTGAAAAATATTTTCTGTTTCAGAAAGCAACGTGCTATCTTCTTTTGTGGCTTTGGTAGATTGTGTAAAGTACGCTGTTCCTATACGGAAGTACGCATCGGCAGTGAGTGTATCTTTTGTTTGGAGAATAACAGAAAATTGTTCTTTGGCTTTTTTCCAATCCTCTTTTTCTAAATAAATTTCTGCTATTGCTCCTCGCAATTCCGGACTTTCTGGATTTTCTTCTAACAAATCATTATACAAGGTTAACGCTTTATCATATTGTTTTGCTCGGATATACATTTCTCCCAAACTTTGTTTTAATGCAGTATTGTTTGGTTGCAACTGTACCGTTTTTTCAAATGCTTCGATGGCTTTTTCATATCGTTGAAGACGGAGATTAAGTTCTGCTATTTGAAGATAAGTTTCTGCAGTTGGTGTTGTTCGTTGAAGGATACGTTCATACAACAATAATGCTTCCGCAGGATTTTTTTGTCCGGTGAGTTGTGCAACAGCAAACATACTGGGAATATTGGTAGAATCTATCGAAAGAATTTTATTGTATTGCTCTATTGCTTCTTTCCATTGTCCGGTTTTTATATAAATACTTCCCAACATTTCTCTGTAAGTAATGTTTTTAGAATCTCGTTCTACAGCTTTTTCGGCATTATCACTTGCTAATCCGTATTTGCCTAACAATGTATAATTTTTTGCAAGTGAATAATAAATGGCATGGTCATCATCGTAACGGAGTGCATCAAGATATTCTATAATTGCTTCTGCATATTGTCCTTTGCTTTCCAACAATGAAGCGTTAATAAAATATTGTAGTGCTGCGGATTTTCCGTTTTCGGATGTTGGTTGGGGCGAAAAATTTTTCGCCCTTACATCTTCTGGTGCTTGTGTTTTTTCTGAAGAAGAACATCCGAAAAACGATAATGCTACCACGATAGAAAAAAATATTATTTTTATATTATACATTGTTTTTTACTATTTTATTGAAAATAAAAATTTAATAAATCGCTCTTATCAAACAAATGCTAAATATCCTATTGAACAACCTAACCAAAAACATAATGGTGAATAATATTGAGTATCATATTTAGCAAAAAGAGTATTTTTTATTTTCTTGCTAAAACCTACATATTTAAATTCACCAATACTTCTTAATAAAAAGATGATTGAAAGAAACCACAATAATGGCTTTTGATATTGTGTAATAAATTTCCAATCAATGTAGGATTGACTGTTAAGCATAATAGCAGTAAAAATTAAAAAACTTCCTGCGATGAAAAGAGTTCCTAAAATTTTGGGTTGAAATAATGGTGTTGTGGAATCTTCTTGGGTTGGTATAGAATATTGTAAACCATTCTTTCCACCAAGTGCCCAATAAAAATGGATAATCGAAATGAATAAAAAAATAAAACTGTTAATAAATACAATACTTTGAACAATCATTTTATTTTTTTCTTATAATTAAAAAAACCTGTGAGGTCTTTAAGACCTCACAGGTTTGAGTAGACTTTATTTTTTTTCTGGTTTTACATCTAACAATTCTACTTCGAAAATGAGTGCAGAATTTGGTCCGATAATTTGTCCGGCACCGCGTTCACCGTACGCAAGTTTTGAGGGAATGTAGAGTTTCCATTTTGAACCAACTTTCATTAATTGTAATGCTTCAGTCCAGCCAGCAATAACACCTTTTACTGGAAATGTTACAGGTTCTCCTCTTTTATAAGAGTTATCAAATTCTGTTCCATCAAGAAGAGTTCCGGCATAATTGGTAACAACGGTATCATTAGCCGTTGGTGTTGCACCTGTTCCATCTGTAATTATTTGATATTGTAATCCGCTTGGCAATGTTTTTATTCCATCTTTTTTTGCATTTTCTGCAAGAAATGTTTCTTCTTCTTTTTTATTTTTCTCACCTTCTTTTTTCATTTTTGCATTATATTTTTCCATCATTTCTTGTTGAAATTCTGTCATGATTTTTTGAATTTCTTCTTCAGTGAGCAACAATTTTTTTTCTGCAAAAATATCTTTCATTCCTTGTGTTACAGCTTCCATATTAATTTCTATGGATTGATTTTTTAAATCTTTGGCAAGATTTGTTCCGATGATGTAACTGATTTTATCTTTTTGTGTTTTCAAAGAAAACTTTTGTGTTTTCTTTTGTGCAAATGTGGTGGAACTTGCAATAATTCCAATCATTATTGCGATGATGAGGTGTTTCATGACTGCCTTTCTGTAAAATGATTATTATAATAGTGTTAATTTTTGATTACTTCTATAAGGTCTGCTTCTATTGAAGATATCCATCCATAAATAAATTTTCCTTTTGGTGTTACATATTCTACATACAAACTTCCATCTTTATTTTCGAAAACACTGACAATATCACCTTGGATAAAATATTGTTTTTTATTCTTAGTACGAGAATTATCAGAATAGAGATATGATTTGGCAACATTAATTCTATATTTTTTTGCGTAAAAGAATTTTTTTTCAAATTCTTTTTCAGTAAAAGCATTTTTTCTCTTCAACGGAAACTTGTCATCAATTGAAACCGATGCTCCAAACCCACAATCTATATCTGTCCCACTTTGTGTGATATTCACCCCATTATCATAAAAACGAAATGATAATTTACAAGGTTGATACTCTTTATCTTGCAGAATCCTAAATAGAGCTGCATCATTTTTAATTTCTATAAAACCATCAATTTCACCAACATGATAAGAAGGAAACCCGTTATCTATGTTGAGCCAAAAGCGATAAAGATTTTTACCATCGGCTTTAAGCAAACGCACTTCTCCATTTCTACCTCGAGGATTATCATCTCTCATTTCTTTTTTTTCTTCCTCACTTACATTTATTTTTTTTTCAAAAAAATAATATCCGGAATAATTTTTTTGTGCAAATATTGTAATACTTGAAAATAGAAATAATACTATAATAATTAGTTTGTTCATTTTGTTATTTTTATTGTGAATATTGTAAAGAATGCATTATTTTTTTTCTTTTTAATATACGAAAAGCAAAGTAAAGCCAAAAGTGATTATTATTGCTTATCACAATGAGTTTGCTTAGTTTTTCTTATTATGATTATGAAATTCATTTTTAGTTCTCTTGTTATTCTATATTTTTGTGGGTGTTCACAAAACCAAAAACAATCTTCACGACAGAACATTGTTTTTACGGTAGATTCTTCTTTGATAGATTCATCAATTCAAGATTCTGTGTTGGGAATTTCTTTTTCACCTCCAAAAAACTGGGATGTAATTTCTTCATCAATAGCAGATAGTTTATATCAATTATCGATAATGATGATTAAGGATTCTATTGATTCTAATTTATATAATTTAGCAAAAAACACAAGGGTTCTCTATAATTTTAGAAAATCTAACAATAACATATTAGTAAAACAATCTTTATTGATAGATTCTACTTTTGCATTTTTTAAAATTCCTATTGAACAAACTGCTTCCTTCACTTCTAACAATTTTATTATTCATCAAGCATTAATAAAAACGTCATCTCATAGTGGATTTATGATGATTTTTACTCATCCTACATTAAAAAAACCTGTACAGTTTGATTTTATTTTTTCTACTGAAGATTATCCAAAGTATATTACTACGATTGAGTCCGTGGCAGGCTCCGTCACACTTTTATCAAATAATGCCACACATCACTAATTTATTATTTTTTAGGAGTTATTTTATGATTAAAAAATCTTTAACAGCAATCGTTCTTTGCTGCTTTGTATTGGGAATGACGGGTTGTTACACCATGAATCACGTTGTTGGTGAAGGTGCAAAAGGTAGTACTGTAGAAATGGAGCGCCAATGGTATGTGTTATGGGGTTTAGTGCCTATTAATAAAGTGGATTCACAATCAATGGCAAAAGGGGCAAAGGATTATACTATTACTACTAAACAATCATTTTTAGATATTGTAATCGGTCTTTTTACAGGGGTAGTTACAGTATATCCAATGACTGTTGAAGTAAAAAAATAATTTACTTCTCAACGTTCTACAAACAACAAGCCCTGTAACAAGGGCTTGTTGCATTTTTACTATTTTTATGAATATCCCTAATGACGTTTCGGATTCTCAACTTATTTTAGCGATTCAACAATCTGAACATAGTGCATTAAAAACATTGCACTCTCGCTACGCTCCCCAACTCTATCAATTTTTGTGGAGAAGGGTTTCTTCTATAGAGTTAGCGAAGGATTTATTGCAAGACGTCTTTCTTCGTTTGTGGGATAATCGTACAACATTGGTTTCAGAAAAATCCATCAAAGCCTATCTCTATCGTACTGCAAGCAACCTCACTATTGATTATTACAGAAAAAATGCCAATCACAAATCTTATAATATGCAATTACAAGAAGCAGATTTTGTAACATTTCAAAACAATGATTTTGATTTAAGAAATCATATAGAAACGGCGGTAAATTCTCTTTCGGATGATATTCGTGCCACATTTATCCTAAGTCGTTATGAAGAGTTATCGTATTCGGAAATTGCAGAAACCTTGGGAATTTCTATTAAAACCGTAGAAAGTAGAATGGGAAAAGCACTAAAGTTTTTACGAGAAAAATTGCAAGATTTAGCATAAAAAACATATTGAAAACGTGTCATTCCGAACATAATGAGGAATCTCTGTCTTCAAATAGAAAAAAGATTCTTCGTCACTTCGCTCCTCTGAATGACATCAATTTTGGTATAGGGTGTTTTTCATCTCATCCGTATAATAAAGAAATAAGGGATTTGTTAATAAATCCACAGTTACAAAAATTTTATTATAGGAGTTTTTATGAAAACCACCATTTTTGCAAAAACAGCAGTTATACTTTTTTCATTTCTTATTGCAACCATGCCAACAAAAGCACAATCACCAGTTTCACTATCACTTGTTTTGGGTGGTGGAATGAATGTTCCTCAAGGAAATATGAAGGGTAGTTTTGCACAGAAACCAGAAAATTGGGATTATCCACTTTCAAAAATTGGGTATTCTTTTGGTGGAAAAGCGAAAATTGGTTTTGGTAGTCTATCCCTTATCGCATTAGGAAGTTATACATCATTTTCTAACGATACAACAGGAAACATAGCAGGAATAATGGTAGTAAATGGTACTTTTACAATGAATATTACAAGCATCGGAGTTGGGATTGAATACGCAATTATTACAACTCCTATTGTAAAACCCTATCTCGGTGTTGATGGAACAATAAATTTTATTTCAGGAAATATTAATGCTTCGCAAACTTTTTCTGTAATGGAGGGAACATCCACATCATTTAATCAAAAAATCCAAACAGCAGTGCGTGGCGGAGTTGGTTTAGGTGGTGGATTAGAAATTAGTATTCCCAATACACCAATCTCTTTTGAAATAGAAACAAAATATAGATTTGCTAATCTTGTGGGAAAAGAGCACAAAGAAAACGCAGAAGGCGATGATAAAATTTATTTAGAAGATGGAAAAGAGACTAATAATAGTAAAGACCACAACCGTGCAATTAATTATATCAATATTGGTATCGGAGTAAAAATAGCATTATTATAATAAAGAACAAGAAACCAGTGAAGAAAAAACTTCACTGGTTTATAAATTTATTAACTATTGTAAGGAGTTTTTCCATGAAAAAAATAATTGTTACCACCTTTTTTGCTCTTCTCATGAGCGGTTGTATTTCTTCCGATTATATCGGAAAACGATACACACCAACAACAAATGTTGATATGTATTTTGCAGAAAAAGATATAGAAAAAAATTATGAAGTGATGGGAGAAGTTACCGTACAAACAGATGAAGATAATTTTTTTATCAGTACAGAAAAACTACAAAATAGAATTTTAGAAGAAGCAAAAGAATACGGTGCGGATGGTGTTATTATGAAAGGTTTAGATTTCCGTACTTCTGGAACATCAACATCAGCGTATGCAAATAAAAAATCTGTAGGAGTAGTTTCACAAACCGATTCTAAAAAAATGGTAAAAGCATTATTTATCAAATATAAAAACTAATTTTGAGAAGACTTACCAAAATAATAGCCACGACCTTCAGGTCGTGGGAGAAATAAAAAAATATTGGCTTTAGCCCCAACATAATACTGATTTTGGCTAAAGCCCAGAATTAGTACTTTTTCCACGCTCTAAAGAGCGTGGCTATTTTAAAAAATTGATAAGTCTAATTCACTCAAAGAGGTAACCTTATGAACGACGATGTCATTGCAAAATATCTCAGCAACGAACTTTTCGAAGAAGAAAGAAAAAATTTTGAATCCTGGCTAGAAAAATCTCCCACCAACAAAAAACAATTTCTTCATTCACAAAAAGTTTTGGAAGCAACCATACCTCTTCGCACACCATCATTAAATATTGAAAATGAATGGGAAATATTAGAAAAGCGGTTGCACATTCAAACACCAGCACATTGGTATTCATCCAAAAACCTTTTTTCGTGGTATGGAATAACTGCGTTTGCAACTCTCTTTGTTGCAATTGGAATTGGGATTTTCATTCTTACTTCTTCACCATTACAAGAATACGCAACAAATTTTGGTGAACAAAAAAATATTACTCTTCCAGATGGCTCAACAGTTCAACTCAATAGTGCAAGCAGTGTACAATTCAAAAAAGAATTCAGTGATTCAGTTCGATGGATTACCTTAAACGGAGAAGCATTTTTTCAAGTTGAACATAATGGAAAACCATTTATTGTACAAACACCAACAGCAATTGTACAAGTAGTGGGAACTGAATTTAATGTCTGGGCAAGAGAAGAAAAAACTCGCTTAATTGTTCAACAGGGACGTGTGCAATTTTTTGCAAAGGTTTCTGCAAAAGAAAAAACACAATCCTATTTTGTTTCTGCCGGAGAAACAAGTGAGTGTAAAAAAGATGAAAGTCCCACTAAACCAACAGCAATTTCAGAAAATCAATATCCGCAATGGTTCAATGGAAAATTAGTCTTTTATCAAACACCATTAAAAGAACTTACACAAGAATTGGAATATACATTTGCAAAACCAATTCATATAGAAAATCCGGAATTACAAAATAAAACTATTACGGGAACTTTCACCACAAATTCTTTGGATAGTATTGTATCTTCATTGTGTCTTACATTACACATGCATAATGTCGTGAGGAACGACACTATCGTTGTTTTTTAAATTGTGTATCATATCCCACGTCATTCCCACATGCTTCTCAAATAAAATATTTGAGGAAACCCTACTTAGTACTGGATTCCCGCTTTCGCGGGAATGACAAACTAAAAAATCTTGCAAACTCAATTATAATAATTTCCATGAAAAAAAATATTTTTATCCTTCTCCTCTTTTCATTTTCAACACTATTTTCTACGGAAAAATTTAATCTTCAACTTTCCAAAACTCCATTACGGGAAGCATTACAAACCATTACCAAACTTTCGCAGTATTCATTTATTTATGGAGATGATTTAGTAAAAAATTTTTCTGTTCAATGTACTTTAGAAAATGTCAGTGTAGAAGAAGCACTACAAAAAGTCTTACAAAATACTCCAATCACTTATACAATAAAAAATGAAACAAAAGAAGTTGTTCTCTACCAAGACCCTAATGTAAAAACTATACTTTCCGGAATTATCACAGAAAAGAAATCCGGAGAAGTACTTATTGGAACTCCGGTAACATTATACAATGATACAACCTCACAAAAACCATTTCGTTGGGCAATCACCAACAAATATGGATTTTATTCTATTCCTGATATTCCACCGGGAACATACACACTTATAGTACGTTCATTGGGTTTCATAACATTCCAACAAGAAATTATTCTCACAACATCCGAAATGAGAAAAGATATTGCACTAAACGAAAATGAAGTGCAAATGCAAGAAGTTGTTGTAGAAGGAATGAAAGAAAACCAACCAATACGTACACTTAGTACTATTAGTGTTCCAACAGAACTTGTTCAACACATGCCATCACTTGGTGGAGAAAAAGATGTGTTTCGCGTTCTTCAACTTTTGCCCGGAGTAAAATCTGCTTCCGAACTTTCCAGCGGATTGTATGTTCGCGGCGGTTCGCCGGACCAAAATCTTGTTTTGCTTGATGGTGTTATCGTCTACAACCCTTCTCACCTTGGTGGATTTCTCAGCACTTTCAATGCAGATGCACTGAGAGATATTCGTTTAATTAAAGGCGGATTTCCTGCCGAATATGGCGGGCGACTTTCCAGTGTTTTAGATATGACAATGAAAGAAGGTTCAAAAGAAAAAATTCATGGTGCTGGAGGAATTAATCTTATAAACTCACGATTAACTTTAGAAGGACCGATTACAGATAATATGAGTTTCATGATTTCCGGAAGAAGAATGTATTTGGATGCTATTTTTGGACTTGCATATTTAACAGGAATCATGAATAAAAAACAATATGATGAAACACCAACGTATTATTTTTATGATTTGAATACAAAACTCAATTACACCGTTTCTCCTTCAGATAGAATTTATCTCAGTGGATATTTTGGAAGAGATGTATTAAATACAAATGGTAATACTAAATTTGATTTGGTGTGGGGAAATGCCACTGGTAATTTGCGTTGGACACATATTCTTTCTCCAACAATGTTCACCAATTTTTCTCTTATTTATACAGATTATTCTTTTAATTCTTCATTACAAAGAGATACTACAAAAAATAATACGTTTTCGTCACTTTCAAAAATTCAAGACATTATGTTTCGTGGAGAAACACAATATTCTGCATTCAATAATCATCTTATTAAAATTGGAACAGAACTCACTAATCATACATTTAGAGCAGCAACATCATTAGATATTTTCACACAAAAGGAATTATTAAATCAATCCCAAAAAATACAAACACTTGATGGTGCGTTGTATGCACAAGATGAATGGAATATTACCGAACAACTTTCCACCAATATTGGTGGAAGAATGTATTATTTCCAAAGTGGAAATTATCTTGCGCTAGAACCAAGATTTTCCGCATCATACGCTCTTGCAGAAGATTTGAAAGTAAAAGGTTCATACTCAATTGCACATCAATTTCTTCATCTTATTATAAGAAATGATATTACTTTACCAACTGACTTATGGTTTCCATCCACAAAAAATATTATACCAAGCAAATCTCAACAATGGATTGTGGGAATAGAAAGGAATTTTGGAGAAGAATATATTGCGACCGTAGAGGGTTATTACAAAACGATGGAAAATCTTTATGAATATAAAGATGATGCCATATTTACATTTGGAATACCATTAGAAGAACAATTTGCTAAAGGTACTGGTGAAGCATACGGAATAGAAATTTTTTTCAATAAACGTATAGGAAGTTTTACAGGATGGTTGGGCTACACTCTTGCATGGACAAAACGTACATTTCCGGAACTCAATTTGGGACGCACATTTTATGCACGATATGATAGAAGACATGATGTTTCTTTAGTTATGATTTATAAGTTTGGAGAATCTTGGGAACTTGGTGCAACGTGGACATACGGGACAGGACAAGCATACACCATGCCTTCAGGGCAATTTCAATGGGGTGATGTTTATTCTTCTTATATTTTTAGCGATGTCATTGAACGTAATGGATATAGAGTTCCGTCTTTCCATAAATTGGATTTAAATTTTATGTACAATGGTACATTTTTCGGAATGGAATCACAACTCTCTATCAATATTTACAACGCCTATAATAGAGCAAACCCATTTGCTGTCTATGTTGATACTGATTACTATAGCCAAGCCAATCCACCTCCAAAAGTATTGAGAAAATTAACCATATTCCCTATTATTCCAACGTTTGGCTGGAATTTTAAATTTTAAACCATCGAACCCTGCCAGCGTTTTAAACGCTGGCAGGGTTATAGAAAAACTATCTTTCATTCATCAACTTCTCAAAAACCATGAAAACAAATTTTTATCATAAAAAAATTTATAAAGTTTATATTTTCATCATCACATTAATTCCATTATTTTTTGGGTGTGAAAATATCATTGAAGGTGAACTACCATATACAGAACGTCTTGTTATCCAAAGTGAATTACAAGCCGGAGATACAGTTGATGTTCATATTTCTCGTACACTTCCCCCATTGGGAACTTATAAAGAAGAAGATGCGAGAATTACCAACGCCAATGCTTATATTACTTGCGAAGGAAAAAATTATCCACTGCGATATGTAGAAAAAGATTTTTATACAACGGATTCTTTAATCGCGACAATTGGTAAAACGTACGAATTATTTGTAGAATGGAATGGAAAAAAAGCAACTGCAAAAACTACTATTCCGCCAATAGTAACAATAGATGCAGAACAAAGTTATATTAAAAAACAAGTGAAAGATTTTGGCGGTGGTTCCATTTCCTACGAATATTATGGGTATATTTTTGTATTATCACAGCCACACAATGTATTTTCAATATTTATACAACGAGATAATCCAAATTATTATTTTTCTAATTATATCAATACCACGTATTATCAAAAAGAAAATGTACTCATAGAAGTACAAAGTGGAATGATATTTGTTCAAAGTAATCCTCAAGAACCACAGTTTTATACTTTTATAAAAAACTACGATGAACAATATTATCCTTTTTATAAAACATTTCGTTCTTCTAATGGTAGCATTACAGGAAATAGCAGTGATGCACCTGTTCAATGGAACGTTACCGGAGATGCCATTGGAATGTTTATTGGTTCATCAGTCAGTCCTGCACAAGAAGTAAAACTAAAACAATAACGGAGAACTTACATACACCATGATACACAATATTATCAAAGATAAATCTACTCGGCTGTTTATTATGCTGGGCGGATTTTTTATTGCAAACGCTCTCATTGCCGAAGTTATCGGCGTAAAAATTTTTTCTTTAGAAAAAACTCTCGGCATCACACCTTTTGATATCGTTCTTTTTGGAAATCACTTCTCTTTTAATCTCACTGCCGGAGTTCTTCTTTGGCCCGTTGTTTTTATCATGACGGATATTATCAATGAATACTACGGAACACGTGGAGTAAAAATTCTTTCCTATCTCACTGTAGCACTTATTTCCTACGCATTTTTTATGATGTTTTTTGCTATTCATGTTATACCAGCAGATTTTTGGATTGGCAGCGGAATGCAGCAAGGAATCCCCAATATGAATATTGCTTTCGCTTCTATTTTTGGGCAAGGACTTTGGATAATTATTGGTTCATTGGTGGCTTTTTTGGTAGGACAGCTTGTTGATGTGTTAGTATTTCACAAAATTAAAATTTTTACGGGAGAAAAATCTGTTTGGTTGCGAGCAACTGGTTCTACACTTATTTCCCAATTCATTGATAGTTATATTGTTCTCTTTATTGCTTTTTATATTGGTCCGCAATTAAGTTCCGGGAATCCGTGGAGTGTAAGTTTAGTGTTAGCCGTAGGAACAGGAAATTATATTTACAAATTTATTATGGCAATAATTCTTACACCTGTTATTTATTTTGTAGAAAAAATAATTGAAAATTATCTCGGGAAAAAACTTTCTCACGATATGAAACTTGCAGCAATGGGAAGAGAAGAAGAAGTAGATAAATAACTGAAATTACACCAAGCAAGTGTACCGTCATTCCCGCATGCTTTAAGCGGGAATCCACTCATGCAAAGTAATTCAAAAACGTAGATTCCTGCTTCCGCAGGAATGACATATTAATAAGTTTCTAATTACTGAATTCTGGATTCTGACTTCTGAAAACTCACTTCACTACCACCATTTTTTTTACATCAAAAAAATCTTTTGCAGAAAGAGTATAAAAATATACTCCATTAGAAAGAGAAGAAGCATCTACTTTGAGAGAATATTTTCCGGCTTTTAATGGAACATTGACTAATGTTCTCACTTCCCTTCCTAAAATATCATACAATTTCATCACAACATACGTATTGGTTGGAATTTCATATTCAATGGTTGTTGTTGGATTAAATGGATTGGGAAAGTTTTGTTTTAAAGAATAAAAAAATGGTACAGAAGATTCTTTAAAAATGGTTTTGAGTATATCATTATAAGGGTCAAAAATTACATTCGTTGGCTCATCAGTTATTGTAAAAGAAAATTTTTGTATTTGTTGGTTATTGAAAACCGTAATTATTGTATCCATTCCCGTTATTCGTTCTACCTTTATTTTTATGGGCATGGTAAAAAATGCCGGAGCAGTATTTATTTCCTGTTGAATAGTAAGAGAAAGATTGTAAAGATTATCCTTTATTAATTTTTTATCCCAGGAAAGAATATATTTCGGATAATTTTCTCCATAAATCCACTCTTGAAAAAAATAATTGAGTGAAGAACCGTACACATTTTCTACAACAGATTGAAAATCTTCCGTCGTTGCAACATTATAAGCAAGCAATGGATGAGTAAGATAGTTTTTTAGAATTGTGAAAAAATTTTCATCACCAACAATACCACGCAGCATGTGTAAAACTATTGCACCTTTAGAATACGTACGAATACCGCTAAAAATTTCTCCAATATTATTAACATCTTGAACATACATTGTTCCTCGAGCACTTTTTGCAGCAGTCATATTTTCAATAATAAAATCATCATAAGTAGAACGTCCATATTTTTCTTCTTTCCAAAGACCTTCGCTGTACCGTGCAAAACCTTCATTCAACCAAATGTTTTGCCAATTCTTACAGGTAATTTTATTACCAAACCATTGATGTGCTAATTCATGAGCAATAACATGTTCTCCAAAGTTTCCCATAGAAGAAATTGTTTGATGTTCCATTGCTCCGCCCCAGCCAAACTGAGCATGTCCGTATTTTTCTTTTATAAAAGGATATTCACCAAATTTTTCAGAAAAAACTTTGAGCATTTCAGGAGTTTTATCTAAATTTTCTTTTACCGCAAAAAAATTTTCAGGATAGATGTAATGAGTAATCGACATCGAATCTGTTAAAGAGTAATGATAATAATTAGTGTATAATGTATAGTTTGTGATTGCTAAAGAAATAAGATAATGTGCAATGGGATAACTATTTTTCCATTTATAAGTATGAGTTCCATTATTATTTTTTAAGATTTCAATAAGTGTTCCATTAGAAACAGGTGTAAGAGAAGTATCAACAGTAATCCACACATCAGAAGAATCTGCTTTATCAGCAGGAGTATTTTTGCAGGGCCACCAATCTTTTGCACCGTACGGTTCACTCAAAGTCCAAATGGCAGGAACATTGTTGTGAGTTCCAAAAGCAAAACTTCCAAAACCATTGGTAACGGGAGTTCCGTGATACGTTACTACAATAGTTATTGTTTCCCCAACATTGTATGTTTTATCCAGAGTGATTTTTAATGTATCAATGATTCGAGTAAAATTTGTATTGCTATTATTAATGGTAATTGAATCTACAATAAGTGTATTAGAGCAATCTAAAAAAATAGATTGAAGATTTGGTACAGTAGATTTTGCTGATATGGTAATTTTTCCGGAAAGATTTTGTGGTGTGTGAGAAATGATGAGGTTTAACTTGTAATATGTCACATCAATGTTTTCATCTCCGGAATAATTAATTTTCGCAATTGCATTTTGGTGAAAAAAAATTTGTGATTCATATTCATTCCACTTTTTTTCTTGTTGAGAAAAAAGTGTAGCGAAGAAAAGAGAAAATAGCACGAAGATTTTTTTCATATTATCCTTCTTTCAATTGTTCTTTCACAAACTCCACAATAATCATTGCATCTCCAATTGGGTCAATACTTGGAGAAACAAAATCGTGAGAAACTCGTGCAGAAAGTCGAGTTGCAGCTTCACGCACTTCTACAGAAACAACATTTGATACTGCACATTGCTGTAGTGAACGAATATAATTATCACCAAAAAATATTTTGGGATTATTTTTCTGCCATTCCATTAATGCAATTCCTGCAATAATTCTGGAAGAAGCACGCATTTTTCCAGCATTGTTTTGTTCTTGTGCTTGTTTGGCAACAAGTAATTGATTTTCTATTTCTATAAGCCAGTTGGACATATTATTTCATCACCTTACTTCCAATTAAACATTCTCCACAACGTTCTACGAAACAATATTTTTTGTATAATTGCAACATTCCTTGTTGCTGAAATGCTTTGGTGAGTTTTAATTTTCCCTTTAATAATTGGGTTTCCATTTTTTTGAGAATGGAATTATTTTCTAAGAGAGAAATTTCTTCTGTTAATTTTGCAATATTTTCTTTGATGGTTTGCTTTTTAAAAATATCTGCATAAAGAACACATAATGGAATAATGATATTCACAATTATATCAATTTTTCTTCCTGCTCCTAATAATGGATGGTATCGTGGAGATGCTTCTCCAAAACGATAGTGATAATTCCAAAAACTATCTTCTTCTATTTCTAACAAAGAAATAATTTTATGCATCATTTCTTCCGAAGATAATTTTTTATTTTCTATCACCACAATAATATTTTTAAAAAAATCTTTATACAATAATTTTTGCACTAATTGTATTGCAACCACCATTCGTAGTGTTGGAAAATTAAGTGGACGTGTTGGTGCAAAAATCCATTCTGTTGAATGAAGGTGTTCTACAGAAATATTTTTCTCACTAAAAATTTCATTCCATAACGTACGAAGTTCATGAATGCGTACTTTTGAGGCTGGCTCTTCAATTTCATCAAGAGAAGGAAGTAATCCAGAAATGGTGAAAAATATTGATTGGAGTTCTATTGCTGAAAATTCTTTTTGTATGGAAAGCGATTGCAAACGAAAGAGTGTAAGTTTTTGAGCAAGTTTCACAAATGGTTTTCGGTTTTTGGAATATCCTAATCCATCCATTAGACTTTCATACAATAACTGCTCCCAAATAATGCGTTTTTTTATTTCTGACGTTTTTGGGGCAATTGTGGGCACAGGAATTTCATCAATATTTTCTTTTTGACGAAATGTGTAGTGAGTGTTTGGTTCTGCAATAAGTCGTTGATATTCTCCGATAAGTTCATACAATCGCATTTGCATACGTTGTACTTTTTCTTGCTCTCGTTGGTGATAAAGAATTTTTAACCATTCTTCAATCAATTCTCCACTTATAGTATCGTTTTTTTGATAACAGGGAATTGGATTTGTGTGTGATTGTATTTCGTCACGAGTAAGTTGTTCAGAAATTTTTTCAAGTGGTGTGGTAAGAAATGGTTCTAAAAATATTGTGGGTATAATTCTTCCGCTTTGAGATTGTATTTTTATATTATTTACATTTTTTTGAAGTACAACATGAAGTATAACGGAATTATACTGTGTATCATTTTCGTGAGAATGTTTTTTCCAGTCTTCTATAGTACGATGAAATTCAACTTCCCCACGAAGTATTATTCCATCAATTTCTAGAACAACATTGCGAAAATCAGGGCCGGCTTCTCTGTTTAATGTTCCCCATTCAAAAATTTTTACAGGTAGGTTTTCCGATGTGGTGAGATTATTTGTGGTAAGATACTGTTCACTCCACACATGACGAAGAATATTTTCGGGAAGTGAGTGAGTGTGCATGGTATTTTTTAGAATTGAAATTATTTTATTGTTGATTTATTTATCTATTTTAGAAAAATTTCTTATAAAAATAAATGCCCGTAGGAACGGGCATTCAAAAAATCTGTAAAAATTATTTCTTACTTTGCAATTCCAACTTGTGTAAGAAGAAACACATATTGCAGTGCAATTTTTTCATATCGTTTAAATCTTCCTGAAGCACCACCGTGTCCGGTTGACATATCAATATCCATAATAAGTGTGTTATTATCTGTTTTCATTTCTCGGAGTTTTGCAACCCATTTTGCTGGTTCAAAATATTGCACTTGAGAATCATGAAGACCTGTTAATACTAACATTGATGGATATTCTTTTGCTTCTATATTATCATACGGTGAGTAGGAAAGCATATAGTCGTAATATTCTTTCTGTTTTGGATTTCCCCATTCATCAAATTCTCCGGTGGTGAGTGGAATGGATTCATCAAGCATTGTGGTTACAATATCTACAAATGGAACTGAAGCAATGACGGCTTTGAAAAGTTTTGGTTCCATGTTAATAACTGCTCCTATCAATAATCCGCCGGCACTTCCTCCCATCGCTGTCATTTGCTCATTAGTGGTATATTTTTTTTCTACAAGATATTTTCCACAATCAATAAAATCCGTAAATGTATTCTTCTTTTTGAGGAGTTTTCCGTTTTCATACCAATCGCGTCCCATTTCTTGTCCGCCGCGAATGTGAGCAATCGCATACACAAATCCTCTATCAAGAAGACTTAAACGAGGTGAACTAAAATTGGATTCCATACTAATTCCGTATGAACCATACCCATACAATAATAGCGGATTGCCTTCTGCTCTTTTTTTATCTTTCCGATAGACGATAGAAATTGGAATTTTTTCTCCATCTCGTGCTGTAGCATAAATACGTTCTGCCTTATAATTTTGTGAATTAAAATCTCCTAACACTGGTTGTTGTTTTTTCAGTATCTTTTTCTTTGAATTCATATTATAATCATACGTAGAGGGAGGTGTTGTGAGCGAAGTGTATTCAAAACGGAGTTCATCGGTTTTCATTTCAGGATTTATTCCTATTGAGACATGATAATCTTCTTCTCCAAAATCAACGTAATAATCAGATTTAGTTTTTTGACTCATTATTCGTAATTGTCGTAATCCGTTTTTGCGTTCATTAAGAACAAGGTAATTATTAAAGAGTTCTATGTTTTCTAACAAAACATCGTTTCTGTGAGCAATAACTTCTTTCCAATTTTCTTTTGATGTTGCTTTTTCAGATGCTTTCATTAATCGGAAATTTTTTGCTTCAAAATTGGTGAGGATATAGAATTCTTTTCCATCATGGTCAATAGAATATTCAATTCCTCGTTCACGTGGTGAAAAAACAGTAAATTCTTTTTCTGGAGTGTTTGCATCTAAAAATTGATATTCGGTTGTAAGTGTGCTGTATGAACTGATAACAATGTATTTTTTTGATTTTGTTTTACCAACTCCGCAAGAAAATGTTTCATCTTTTTCTTCAAATATTTTTTTGTCATCATCGGTATTTTTTCCTAATGTATGTTTGAAAATTAATGAAGAGCGTAGTGTAACTTCATCTTTACGGCTATAAAAAATTGTTTTATTATCATTTGCCCATACAGAGTTTCCTTCAGTATTAGATATTTTATCTTTATACAATTTGCCCGTTTCAAGATTCTTAAAAAATATCATGTATTTGCGACGGCTTAATGTATCAACACCAAAGGCAACAATTTTATTATTTGGACTCACAGAGATTCCGGTTACACTATAATATGCGTATCCTTTTGCCATATCATTTACGTTAAGCATGATTTCTTCTTTTGCTTTCATTGTTCCTTTTTTACGGCAATATAATGGATATTCTTTTCCTTTTTCATATCGTATATAGTAATAATATCCGTTTTCAAAATAGGGAACGCTTTCATCATCTTGTTTGATTCTTGCTATCATTTCATCATACAACTGTTTTTGCAGTCCTTCTGTATTTTTCATGGTTTCTTTTGTGTACGTATTTTCTGCATTGAGATATTCTACTACTTCAGGATTTTCTCTTTCATTCAACCAATAGTAATTATCAATACGGGTATGTCCGTTAACGGATAATTCTTTCGCAATTTTTTTTGCTGTTGGTTGAGACATTTTCTCTCCTTCTGTTTGCGAGTGCATAATTTTACTGTGTAATAACATTATTACACAAAAAACATACAGTTGTTTTTTCATAGTATTCCTTATTTATTGTGAATGGATGTTTTTGAATTTACAAAATATTGTAACACTGTAAAAACGAGAACAACACATTTTTTTTATTTCTATTTTTTCAGAAAAATTTTTTCTAAAAATCCTCCAATTGCAATACCAATTGTATAACAGATAATATCACTCCATAAAAAAGTATTTCCCAAAATTAACCTGCCAAACTTTGTAGAACGTACTCCATCCAGCCATTGAATATGATATAGTTGAGAAAATTCAACAGAAAATGCAATGAGGATTGCAATAATTATATTTGTCTTTGTTGATTTTTTTGGGAAAAGAATGCCAACAAGAAGAAAAACCATTAACGCCCACAAAACATCTCCAGAATAGGCACTGATAAATGATGGAAGTGCAGAAGAAAAAGTGCGAGAAAAAAATCCAAAACAGATAATTATAACAATAAAAATAATATAAATAAGTCTATTTCTCATTTAACTAACACCATTTTTTTTGTTTCAGAAAAACTTCCTGCACGAAATTCTATAAAATATATTCCACTGGCAAGATGACTTCCATTAAATGTATAGTAATATATTCCTGGAGGTTTTTGTTCATCAGCCAAATTTTGTACAAGCATTCCGGAAATGCTGAAAATTTTTAATGTGATTTGTTCTCTTTGTGGAATCGCAAATGAAATTGTTGTGTTTGGATTTGCTGGATTTGGGAAAATTGGTTTTAATGAATATCCTTTCATCATTTTATAACTTAATCCGGTAGAATTTACCTGAAGTGTTTTTCCTGGAAAAACTACTTTTGCAAAAACTGGTAAGTGGTCAGCACCGTAGTGAAGTGCATCAGCTATTTCCGGACTTACTGCAGTGTTGGGTTGTTTGTTAATACTATCATTGTAGTGATTTCCATCATTTCCATATGTTGTTATTGAGTTAGGAATGATATATGGTTTTGTTGTATCATTCAATGCTGTGGAATATAAAATCAAATCAAATCTATCATCAAGTCCGCCATTGATACCGCCACCAAAAGAACGTACTCGTGGAGATTGTGTGTGATATTTTGCGTACGCAATATCGTTCCAGATACCTGTCATTGTAATGGCATCATAAAAATGTCCTTCGGAATTTGGTTTTACTTCTAATAATTTTTGATACGCTGCTTCATCTGCATGATAAAGATTAAAGTCTCCACAAACGATAAAATTTGTTCCTGCAGGAAGTGCATCAGTAATTTTTCGTAGACTATCTACTTCTGTGCTTCGTTGTGTTTCGTTGTTAATTCCGGAACTTGCTTTGAGATGAACAGAATAAATTCGCAGTGTATCTGGAGATGTTGTATGAACTAATGTAAACTCGTTAATATCTCTGAGTGTGGTGTGGATTGGTTTATTGGACAAAAATGTGAATTTTGATTTTTTATAGTAGAGCATATTATCACTATCAGGACCGTCAATAAAATCTGCTGCTCCATAAATTCCGGGATAGATTTTTTCAATTACATTGTTTTTGAATTGGTCTACACCTTCTGCCGAAGTGTTCTCTTGAGTAACAATAATATCAAGATTGAGAGAGCCTAATGTTGTGCGAAAATATTGGTCTCTTGTTGTGTCACCGTACGTATAGCGAAGAAGATTATAACTAAAAACTGTTACAGTATCTTGTGCGTGAAGGGAAAGCGTGGTGAGAAAAAAAAGTGGTAAAAATTGTTTCATACATCCTCCTTTGTGAAAAAAAATATACGTAAAATAAACAATTTTTTTATCAAAAATAAAAGTCCCGTTGCTTATAAAAACAACGGGACTTTTCTCTACTTCAACATTATGATAGGCTTATTTTTTTATTCCTAATTGTTGATATTTTTCTTGATATTTGTGATAGAGTTCTGTATGTCGGCTTCGTAAATCAATTTTTTTGCCTTGAATAAATTCCATTTCAACATTGGTTGTTATTTCTAATGGATTTCCATTAGTTACAATAAGTGTTGCATCTTTTGCAATCTCTAAAGAGCCAACATGTTTATCAATTCCTAATATTTTTGCAGCATTAATGGTGATTAATTGCAATGCCATATCGCTTGGTAATCCGTATGCAACGGCACTTGCTGCTTGATATGGTATGTTTCGTTCATACATTGTTTCACCTGCAATTGTTGCACCTTCTCCAGAAATAGCAAAGAAAATTCCTGCTTCGTATAATCGTTTTGGTAATTCAAAAATAGTATTGTATGCTTCCCACGCTCTTGTTGGAAGATTGTGCATGGCTCCAACAATAATTGGAATATTATTTTTCTTTACTACATCAGCAACTCGCCATGAATCATATCCACCTAAAATAATAAGCGAAACATTTTCTTCCTTTGCCCATTGTATTGCAGAGAGTATCTGTTGCATTTCATTTGCATACACCATTACTGGAATTTTCTTTTCTAATACGGGAAGCATAGATTCCCAGCGGGTATCATTTTCTATAAATGGAGAATTCTTTTTCGCCTTCCAATAGGCACGTGCATCTGCAAAAACATTTTTTATTTTTTGTAGATTTTCTTCTCGTTCTTTTTTTTGTTCTTCTTCTGTTTTGGGGTACCATGGTGCAATAAGCGTTGTCATGCGAGGCCAATATATCACCAATCCTGTTGGTGCTTGTAACACTAAATCTTCTTGTGTCCATCCATCCATCATTATAACAGAAGAAGTTCCTGCTATGAGACTGCCTTTAGGAATAACATGGGAAAGTGTAATTCCGTTTGCTCGTATTGTTGGAATAAGTTCGCTTTCTGGATTAATGGAAATTTCTGTGCGAACGTTGGGATTAATTGGTCCCACTTCTGCAAGGTCATTTGTTCCTCTTACTGATTCTATTTCTATTAATCCAGCAGAGGAGAGCGCATTAATAATTCCTGGATAGATGGATTTTCCTGTTACATCAATTTTTTCTGCATTTGTAGGAATGGTAATGTTTTTTCCGATTGCGGTGATTTTCCCGTTTTCAAATAGAAGAGTTCCATTTTCAATTGGTGCTGATGTTATTGGATAAATTGTTCCACCAATAAGTGCGATAGGTTTTTCTTGTTTTTTTGCTGGTATAGGGGTAGAAGAAAAAGATAGTGAACAGAAAGTGCACAATAAAAAAATAATCGTTTTAATTTTTTGCATTGTATTTTTTCCTTTGCATATAATTGTATTGTTTAATGTATTAAGGTCATTCCCGCATGCTTTTAGCGGGAATCTATTGGTGGATGCCCGATAAAAACGCTCGGGCATGACGACACTTTGGGCAATTCATTACTCTTCATGACATGAATATCCTGTTTTCTTTTGCTCTGCAGAACCACTTCCGCTCCCTTTCTTTTTTGATTTTAATATTTTTTGTACTAATTCTGCTCGCTCTTTTTGAATTTGCTCATTCATACGTTTATCTTCTTCTTTATCAAAATATTTTCTACCGTCAATCCATGTTTGCTCGCAAGAGGAAAGTGTTGAAAGCGGATGCCCGCTCCATATAACAATATCAGCATCTTTTCCAACTTCTAAAGAACCAACATATTTATCAATTTGTAATTGTTTTGCGGGGTTAAGTGTTACAAATTTTAGTGCTTCAATTTCACTAACGCCGCCATACTTTACTGCTTTTGCTGCTTCTGTATTCATCCGGCGTGCCATTTCATCACTATCAGAATTAAAAGAAACTAACACACCTGCATTGTGCATTAATGCTCCTGCATAAGGGATGGCATCTATGACTTCATACTTGAATGCCCACCAATCAGTAAAACATGAGGCACCTGCACCATGTTTTGCAATTGCTTCTGCAACTTTATATCCTTCTAGCACATGTTGCAATGTTGCAATTTTAAATCCATACTCTTCGGCAACACGTAATAACATAAGAATTTCATCTTGTCTGTAACAATGGGAATGTACTAATCGTTTACCACGTAAAATTTCTACAATAGCATCTAACTCTAAATCTTTTCGTGGTGGAATAAGTAATGGTGTATTTTTTGCTGCATTCATTTTCTTTTCATAATCCAACGCTGCACGAAATTCATCGCGGATAATTTGTTCTACGCCCATTCGTGTTTGTGGATAACGTGTTCTATAATTATCTCCCCAATTAGATTGTTTGGGATTTTCACCGAGTGCAAATTTTATTCCTTGTGGTGCATTATCAAATTTCATTTTTTCTGGTGTCATTCCCCAGCGTAATTTTATTACTTGATTTTGTCCACCAATAGCATTGGCAGAACCATGTAACACATTTGCTGTTGTTAATCCGCCAGCAAGTTCACGATAGATGTTAATATCATTAGCATCTATCACATCACCAATTCGTACTTCAGCAGTTATTGCTTGGTTCACTTCATTTACACCATCAGAAACAGCGGTGTGGGAGTGGCAATCTATCAAACCCGGTGTGATGTGTTTTCCTGCTGCATCTATTATTATTGCATTTTTAGGAGCAGAAATATTTTTTGCAATTTTTGTGATTTTTCCTTTGGTAATAAGGAGGTCAGTATTTTCAAGATTTCCTTCTGAAGCACTTGTCCACACATATCCATTTTTAATGAGAACATTTTCCGGCTGTTCTGGAAGTGTTGTTTTTCCAAATGGTAACTCTGGATATTGAATAGGGAAGGATGATGATATTGATGTTGCTTTTGCTGTATCTGGTTTTGATGTGAATGGTGTTGCAAAAGTTGCCTGCCATGAAAAATTTTTCCCATCGGAAAGTTCTCCAAAACCGGAAAGTATTTCTTTTTCCATCATACCAGAGAACCTTACTATTCCTTTATATCCTAAAGAATCTCCATCAAAAGAAACTTGGAAAGATTTTTTTTCTATTGTGAGATTGGATTTTACTTTTATTGAACCACGAGCAATGGTAATTGATGGTAAATTTCTTTCACCTTCTACAAAAAATGTTCCGGTATCTTTTTGTGTGGGAGAAATTGTAAAAGAATATTTCCATGTTCCACGAATATCGGTTGGAAGAGAAAAAATTTCATTTCGTTTTCCATCAACCCACGTTTCTCTCACTTTGGTTTTTTCTGCAAAAAGTTCTCCATCAGTAAGAACAAAGTTAGCAAGTTTTCCTTTTTCAATTGTTCCTATTTGATTTTCCATTCCAAGCATTGAAGCAGGAATTGTAGTGAGTGCTGCAAGTGCATCATCAAATGATAAACCGCTTTCAATAGCGGTGCGTACCATTATGGGAAATTTTGCAATGTCTTTTAATTGTGCTGTGGTAAGAGAAAATTTGATGCCATTGTTTTTTAAACGTGCAGGATTTTCTGAAGCAAAATCCCAATGACGTAGTGTAGAGTATTCTACATTGAGTGCATCAGCAGTAGTGGAAACATTTGGCGCATCGGGAAAATTTATGGGAAGAATAATGGGGATATTTGTTTCTTTAATTTCATTTATACGACGGTATTCATATCCACTTCCAACAATAATTGGATTGAGTGAAAATTCTTTTGCTATTTTTGCTGCTCGTAAAAAATTTTGTTCATCGTTGGTTTCAAAAATGATTTGTTGTTTTCTTGTTATAACGTTTTCTAACGATTCTAATGTTTCATTATTTTCTGGACGTGGCTGTGCTGGATTTTTTGCATAGATTTTTTTTGCGTTGGAAAGCCATTGTGCATCTAACAATGTTTGACGAATAAGTGCTATTGTTCCCATTAACGAAGTTGGCGAACCTTCTCCAAGATTTTCTTTATTGAGTACAACATTTTGTGCAATGTTAGATTTAAGAATTTGTTTGTTGGAATTTTCATCACTTAAATTTATTACTGCACTGGTACCTTTCATGATTCCTGTTATTGGTACGCTTACTACTGTGGTAAATCCTATAGAGAGAAATTTTTTTGCTGTTTCTTTTTCTGGTGTAAAAAATTCAGCAGCAGATTTTTCTGCTTGAATTGTTGGATTCCAATATGGCGTTCCTGACGGTTTTTTGGGTACTGGTTCTTTTTGTGGCTGAGGTTGTCCGTACGTTGTATATAAATCTATTAAACCTGGATATGCGGTTAAACCAGTACAATCCCAAATACGTGCATCAGCGGGAATAGTAATTTTTTCACCAACATTTTCAATTATTCCATCACGAACAACAAGTGTTGCATTGGTATTTTTTTTTCCTGGTGATGTAATGATGGTGAGATTGGTGAGTGCATGTACTGCGGGTGTGTTTTGGCGAATTCCTACAACCGGTTGGGTTTGACTGTAGGTTGTGGAAAAAATTATTCCACATAGTAGTAGAAGGTATTTGAACATGAGTTTCTATATTAGTGAGAAAATTATTTTATTGTAGAGGGAACTTTGTAATAAAATAAATTTCTACCAAAAATAAAAATCCCGTTGCTTTTACACAACGGGACTTTTTAAGTAAATTATCGTTATCAAAATTATGCTTTTGTAACGTTGGTCGCTTGAAGACCTTTGGCGCCCTTCTCAACTTCAAATTGGACTTTATCTCCTTCATTAAGAGATTTATATCCATCGCCGAGAATAGCTTTATAGTGTACGAATACGTCTTCACCAGACTCGCGTTGGATGAATCCGAATCCTTTAGCACTATTGAACCATTTTACTGTTCCTTTTTCCATTGGAACAATCCTTTCATAAAACATGAAAAAAACTTTGAAGTAACACTTCAAAGGTACAACCAATTTTTTGTTGCTCTTATAACGCAAAAGTATAATTGGCAAAATCACACTTTTTTGTTTTGTTACTCTTTTTCGTTTTCAGTGGTACAGCATAAAAGGAACGCAAAACAATCTTGGTAAAACCAAGCGACATTACAAATGCAAAAAACGGTGTACTGTTGTTTGCGTTACTAAGATAGAATGTTTTTTTTAGATACGCAAGTACGAAATGTGATGGAAATCAAATTTTTATCCTCTCCAGTTTTCATTTAAAATTCCATGAAGGATTTTTTTGTTTTGTATAATTTCTATTGAATTTAACCCATGATATTTATCTACACCAAACGCAATAAAGCAATCGTTATTATTCAATAAATAATTATATCTTTTTACATTTTCAAAAATTTCATCAAAAGAAAATGGTGTTCCGTAAATACTTATGATTTTTTCAAATTTATCTTTTACTTCAACACCAAGAGATAATTCAAAAAATAATTGATTTGCAAAAGTTTCGACCTTTTTATTAGATTGAATTTCATCTAAACTGATTACTGAGGTTTCATTTAGATTTTTAATATCACTAAAAAATATAACATGTAATCCTACTATTTCTGCAATTCCATCAACACTAGAATAATTAAAATCCGTTTTTTCAATGAATTCTTTTGAAAAATAGTTTGATAGTTTAAACCCACTTATATTAGGAATATTTATCATTTAATTTATCTTAACGAACATTCCTCTTTAAAATCTTTTCATATTCTTTTTTTGATGAAAGAATTTTTACTGCTGTTTGCACTTGAATATCTTTTTGTAATAAAAGTTCGATACGTTTTTTTTCTCCGCCAGTACGAGCAGAAAATTCTTCTTGTAACTCTTGCAAAATTTCATTTTTAGAACGTTCAAAACTTTTATTTTTTTCTTTTTTGATTTCAGTACGAAATTTATTAATAGAAGAAAATATTGTGCTATCATATTTTTCTGTTTTCATAGATTCTTCTAATAAAGATAGTTTTTTTTCTACCTCACTTTGATACTCAAATTTTTGTTGGGTGAGATAGTGTTCAAATTCTTGAAGAAGTTTTTCATCGACAACAATTTCTTTTTCTGTTGGATGTTTTGCAAGATATGTTGTTGCAAAATTAAACATCATTGCTTTTTTCATCAATTCTTGATAAAAAATACTTTTTTGTGGTTGTTGAACTATTGTATCTGGTGTAATTCCGCCGAAATCTTTTACAATACGCCCACTTAAAGTTTTGTATTCATGTTTGAGACTATCAGGGGTTTTAATGAAAACGCCATCTTTATTTTTATGAAGATAATCTATTTCTTGAATGCTTCTTCCGCTTGGTGTATAATATCGTGCTGTAGTAATCTTCATCGATGTGTTGTAACTGAATGGAACTATTGCTTGCACTAATCCTTTACCAAAGGAACGTGTGCCGAGAATTACTCCTCTATCCAAATCTTGAATTGCACCAGCAACAATTTCACTAGCGCTGGCACTTCCATTATTGGTGAGAATAATTAATGGAACATCTGGTAAAAGTGGTTCATCTTGAGCGGTGTATGTTTTTGTTTCAGAATTTTCTCTGCCTCGTGTTGTTACAATGGTGCTGCCTTTGGAAACAAATTTATTAACTATTTCAACGGCTTCCTCTAATAATCCTCCGGGATTTCCTCGTACATCAACAATTAATCCTTTTAACGATTGTTTCGCTTTCATTTCTTTTATTGCTTGTTTTACTTCTTCACCCGCACGTTGAGAAAATTTTTCTACATTGATATACCCGATTCCCTCTGTAAGAAATCCAGAATAGGAAACATTGTTCACTTGTATTTCTTCTCGAACAAGAACAAATTCTAATGGTTGATTTTCACCTTCTCGTTGAATTTTCATTTTGACTGTGGTGCCGGGTTCTCCACGCACTTTTATTTTTGTTGTATCAAAATCTACACCAACAATACTTACTCCATCAATTTCAAGAATTTTATCTCCTGCACGGATTCCTTGTTTTTGTGCGGCGTAACCTTCCATTGGTGCTATCACAGTAAGATACCCATCACGAAATCCGATAGAAATTCCAATGCCACCATAATGTCCGGTGGTCATAAATTCTATTTCTTCGTGTTGTTGTTCATCTATATATACAGTGTAAGGGTCTAATGTTTTCAGCATTCCATCAATTCCTGCTTGCATAAATTTTTCTGGGTCAACTTCATCAACATAATGAGCAACTATTTCTTTATAAACTTTACCAAATGTATCTATGCTTTGGCTGATTTTAAGATAGATATTATCATTAACGATAAATCCGAAAGAAGTTAAAAATATTATGAAGAAAATGGTGAATATTATTTTTTGTTTCATAGAATTATTTGATTTGTGGATGGAATTTCAATTTTATTATTGAATGTAGAGTTTATTTTGTAAGAAATCCATCTTGCTTTTGAAGTTTGTGATAAGTATGTTTTTAAAATAAAAATTAGTAATTGGACCTCACAATTTTTAAAAACCTGCGAAGTCTTAAAAAATATTAACATTAAATTTTATGAAATACTTTTTTACTTTCTTTTTCATTTTCTCCCATACACTTTTTGCACAAACCTCTTCTTTTCCTTACATAGAAAATTTTGATACAACCACTGTTCCAAATCTTCCAAGCGGTTGGACCACATCTACTGCAAAATCTGTTAGCGGAGATTTTACTACAACAACATCCACCGTAAAATCCACTCCAAACGCATTAATCTCTACAGATTCTAAAGTTGCTCAAGAACTTATTTCCCCAGTGCTAAATTTTTCTAACAAGGTGGTTGATAGTATAGAATTTTACGAACGACGAACGGCTTCACATAATTCGGGAATTGTGGTGGAAGCATCTCTTGATGGTGGTGCAAGTTTTCCTACAGTAATTAGTGATATACTACAAAATCTAGGAAATACAAATTATAACAGAAGAATTTATGAACTTCCTGCTTCACTCAACAATCAGCCAAATGTAAAAATTCGTTGGAGAATTGTGGGAGATGGTACCGGAGCGACGGGAACAGTTCGTTTTGATAATTTTACGATTACAACAAAAGTTTCTACAGACCTTGGTATTACTTCGCTTACTCCGCAATCTTTATTATTGCGAGGTGGAGATAGTTCTGTGGTTAATGTTACTGTGAAAAATTTTGCTTTTGCTGGTACGTATAATTTTTCTATTCAATTTTTTGATTCTGTCAATTCACAAAAAACTTTTTTATCTACAGAAAATTTTTCTCACACATTTGCAGTTGGTGATTCTTTAATTACACCTTACACATATCATAATCTTGTTACCGGAAACCACGTTATTTCTGCAATGCTCACATTAACAGGTGATGAAAATGATTTCAATAATTTTTCATCGAAAAATTTTTTTGTTGGATATCCTTCAAATGCTATTCTTGTCAATGAAATTATGTATGCTCCCGCAGATACGAGGGAATGGTTAGAATTTGTCAATAATTCTTCTGATACCATTAATCTTTCACAGTGGAAAATTTCTGATGCAAATATTACTACAAAAGCAACAATTACAACTCAACCAATAAAAATTGCACCACAACAATTTTTTCTTCTCGCTAAAGATACGTTAGTATTCAGTGAAAATTTTGATACTGTTCCAACACAAAAATTTCAAATTTCTTTGCCAACCTTAAATAATGATGTTGATGCTGTTCTCATTTTTGACCCAGCGGGAAATATTATTGATAGTGTAATGTATCGTTCATCATGGGGTGGTACTGATATTAATGGAAAATCTTTAGAAAGAATTGATATAACAGCACCTTCCACACAAAAAGAAAATTGGGGAACTTCGCAACATCCCAAAAACGCAACTCCAGGAATGGTAAATAGTCTTTCGCAAAAAGAATATGATATTGCAATCAAGACCATGAGTGTTAATCCAAAATTTCCTCTTATCAATCAACCATGCACACTCTCTATTATAATTAATAATCCGGGAAAAAAATCTGTAACAGGAATTGTTGTTAATATTTTTTATGATGTAAATAAAGATTCTATTCCCGAACCAAACGAACTTTTATCTACCCAAAATATTGCAACATTAAACCCTGGTGATTCTTCTCTTCTTACACAAACTTTATCTCTCTCATCACAAGGAATTAATAATGTGTTTGTTTCTATAACTGTAACCAATGATGATTATCTTGTTAATAATACTGGCTGGATTTACCCTATTATTGGAGTTCCTCCACATTCAATTATTATTAATGAAATTATGTACACCCCAAGTGGTGATATGCCCGAATGGATTGAGTTTTATAATGCAAGTAATGATATCATTGATATACAAAACTGGAAAGTTTCCGACGCCAACATTACTACAAAATCAACAATCACAACACAATCATTTTCGATTCTTCCAAAAACTTTTTTTGTTGTTGCAAAAGATACATTATTAAAAAATTACTTTAATTTTTCTTCTCCTTTATTTATTTCAAATTTTTCTACGTTAAATAATACTACTCCAGATGCAGTTGTACTTTTCGATAACTATGGACAGATTATTGATAGTGTTGGATATACTTCAAAATGGGGTGGAAGTTCTGGTAATTCTCTTGAACGTATTGATTATGCTGCAACTTCTACTGATTCCACCAACTGGAAAACTTGTCTTTTTGTTGGAACGCCCGGAATGGTGAATAGTGTTTCGCAAAAAGAATTTGATGTTGCAATTAAAACCATGAGTATCAATCCAAAATTTCCTCTCGTCAATCAACCCTGCACACTTTCTATTATAATTAACAATCCTGGAAAAAAATCTTTAACAGGAATTGCTATAAATATTTTTTATGATATAAATAACGATTCTATCCCTCAGACAAATGAACTTTTATCAACACAAAATATTGCAACGTTAAATTCTGGTGATTCTTCTCTTCTCACACAAAATTTCTCTCTTTCATCACAAGGAACTCACAATTTTTATGTTTCTGTAACAACGGCAAACGATGATTATCTTGTTAATAATACTGGTTGGATTTCTTCTACTATCGGTATTCCACCACAATCAATTAGTATTAATGAAATAATGTACACTCCAAGCGGCGATATGCCGGAATGGATTGAATGTTATAATGCAAGTGAGGATACTATTGATATTCAAAACTGGAAAATTTCTGATGCGAATACAAACACAAAAGCCACAATCACAACACAGTCATTTTTAATTTTGCCAAAAACTTTTTTTGTGATAGCGACTGATACAACATTAAAAAATTATTTTGATATCCCATCTTCTGTTTTTATCACAAAGTTTTCTACGCTCAACAATACTACTCCTGATGCCGTTGTACTGTTTGATAATCGTGGACAAATTATTGATAGTGTTGGATATACAACAAAATGGGGCGGTAGTGCTGGTAATTCTCTCGAAAGAATTGATTATGCTGAAATTTCTACTGATTCCACAAATTGGAAAACTTCTTTTGTTATCGGAACTCCTGGAAAAGAAAATTCTATCGCAAGAAAAAATTTTGATGTTGCAATAACAAAAATGGAATATGAAAAAACATCATCAGGAATTGTCTTAAAAAGTACGTTGTATAATCCGGGAAGAAATGCTGCAAATATTCTTTCTGTAAATTTCTTTTATGATAAAAATAATGATAGTGTTGCAACACAAGACGAATTGATTGGTTCGACTGCTATCATTTCTCTCGGAATAAAAGAACAAACTTTAGCAACATTTGAATGGAACACAACATTGCTCGGAAAAATTCCTATCATCACACAAGCAATTTTTGTAGAAGATGAACGGCAAGAAAATAATAGTTTACGTGGATTTGTTTCAAAACAATATACTCTTTCTTCTCTGATGGTGAATGAAATTATGAGCAGCCCTTACACAAACATGCCGGAATGGATTGAACTTTATAATCAAACCAATGATACAATTGATATTCAGGATTGGAAAATTTTTGATATGGTAACAAGTTCCGGAAGTAGAACTTCATACACACTTACTTCAAAACCATTTTTCGTTTTTCCAAAAGAGTATGTTGTGGTTGCTGAAGATTCTACAATCTTTACACAATATCCAAATCTCACTAATCAAAAAATTATTGTTGTGAATAACAGTTTGAGTTTGGGAAATTCGGAAGATGAAATCGTTCTTGTGGACCATACAAATTTTGTTATTGATAGTGTGCATTATTTTTCTTCATGGCATACAATTTCAAACACAACAGGCAAATCACTGGAACGCATCAATCCTACGCTTGCTTCTAACGATAAGCGAAATTGGGGAACTTCTGTTTCTGCAAATGGTGTAACACCTGCATTGCAAAATAGTATTTTCACTACAATTGTACCAAGTTCTACCGCAGTATCATTTTCACCAAACCCGTTTTCTCCCGATGGTGATGGGTTTGAAGATTTTCTTACGATTTCGTATTCATTTCCATCAACAAGTTTGCGGCTTCATATTCAGATTTATGATATGAGTGGAAGAAATGTACGAACTTTGGCAAACAATGAATACATTGGTTCTTCCGGAAATATTGTGTGGGATGGTTTAGATGATAATAAACAACGTGTTCGATTAGGAATGTATATTATTATTATTCAAGCGGTGGATAATTTAGGTGGCATTGTTCATCAATCAAAACAAGTTGCGGTGGTGGCAACGAAATTATAATTATGTTTAAACTACATTATAAAAATTATCATATAAAGTTTTTTAATGGTGTTGACAAAGATAATTATGATAATGTATACACAAATCAAGAAGAAGAAAAATATCGAATAACATCACAACATGGTATTATCGTTTGTGATGAATTAGGTAATCAAATTTCTTCTGCTTGTGTTTATGGAGTTGGTGGTGGAACCGGTATTCATAAGAATTCTGCTGTAATAAGTAATGATGTATTATTGATATGTTGTGGTAATTCTATTTTCTGCCTCACTCTTCCTTCCTTAAAACTTCTTTGGTTCACTATTGTAGATTCTGCTTCGTGTTTTGGAATTTATCAATACCAACAAGATTTTATTGTTCATGGCGAATGTGAAATTTCAAAAATTAATAGTGAAGGAAAATTTCTTTGGCAGCTTAGTGGACCGGATATTTTTACAACGCCTTCTGGAAAAGAAGAAGGTTTTACAATAAACAATGATATAGTTTTTGTAAAATGTTGGGATGGTTCAAAATTTGAGATTGATGCAAAAACAGATTCGTTAATACAAAAGATTTAGTAATAAAAATTATATTTTTCATCAAATATGCAAACATCTCAACTTTCACTTATTGAACAAAAATCTGACATTGAAAAAATTATTGCAAGAGCATTTGATAATGCTACTTCGTATGATGTAAAAAAAAGTAAAGAAATTCTTGAACATGATTTTTTATTCAAAACTCTTGAAACAAATCCTTTACTGGTAACAGAACCTCATACAAAAAAAATGTTAGCAGTGTTAGAGTATGGTGTTCTGGTGTTTTTCAATTTTGAAGAACTTGATATTGAACGCATAACAACTGCACTGAAAGTGTGTTCGCAACGACAAAATAAAATTATCCATAATGATACATTCACATTATATCTTTCACCACGTTTGCGAAAACCCGAAGGAACTGATGAGTTATACATTAAAGAATTTAACCGTGATATTGCTTTATTAGTAAGTATTGTTTTGGCTCGTTCTGTTTCGTTAGAATATTATGAAACATTGGTGAACAATACTCTTGCCACATTGGAAGAAACTGTTTCCCTGCTGGCATCAGAAGGGCGCATACCACGCAATAGACAAGAACTTGCAAAACAAATTGGCTTTGGTCTTTCGGTAGAACATGAACTTGCGTATAATCTTTCCATTCTTGATGACCCTGATGTGATGTGGGATAGCGGAACAAAAATGAATCAACTCTATCAAAATGTAAAGAATGAATTTTCTTTGGAAGAGCGAATTAAAATTATTCAGCAAAAAATTTCCATTATTTCCCGCTCTAGTAATTTTATTATTTCTCGTTTAGAAGCGCAGCGTTCCAACATGTTAGAGTGGATTATTATTGTTCTTATTCTTTCAGAAATTGTCTTGATTTTATTGGGAAAGATATAATTACTGTTATAAATAGTTGATTGAGCGCAGCCGAAATCAACTTGGCTCTTCGGCTTCGCTCAGAGTCAATAATTTTTCTTAAAAAATAAATGGTGGTTTGGTTTTATCAAGACTACAAAAGTTTTTAAAACTTTTGTAGTCTCTAAAAAATAAAGGGACGGATTTGTATCCCACATGAGCGGGACAAGTCCGTCCCTCATAATTCAAATCATGATAATCTTTTCATCTTGAAAATCATGGTCTATTTCACTAACATTATTTTTTTCATTTCCATTTTTGCATCGGTTTGAACGCGAATAA
>CALETH010000041.1 GCA_937920105.1 uncultured Bacteroidota bacterium | reverse complement strand
ACCAAAACATCGAAGGTGCCTCGTTATATTGTGGAACATATCTCAAAAAATTTACGTTAGTGTTAGCAGGAAAAAATTCTACTTCACAACTTAATATTATGGGAACCGAAAAACCGTATGAAGATTTGATTAATGAATAATGTTGAGGTAAAATAAAGGCGGAATTTTTATCGACTATCTTAATCAATAACTAAAGAAAGAACATCTTTATGAAAGAAAACGTTTTTTACAAAATTATTATTGTTCCATTTGCACATATTATAGAAATATCTGTTGGTATTTATGCCATCTACACAATTTTTAATGCAAAGAAATTAAAGTTAACACTTACCAAAGAATGGTATGTGTTATTGGGATTTTTTATGGCCCGCCCAATATTTGATGTGTGGGCTTATACAATCTACAATAATCTCATTCCAACATTAACGTTGGCAATACAAGCATATTCGAAAATCGGCTCGCATATTTACGTTCCTCTTCAATTTGTTGTATATGTCTATACTTTTACGAAATGGCAAATGCAAACTCCAATGACAAAAATTATTCAATTTGGTATTGTGGGAATTTTTCTTGCACTTTTTGTTGGTTTGAAAGTGAGTGGTTTGGAACCGTTAAATGAATTTCCAAGTATCAGTTTGATAGTATCAAATTGTATGATAATGTTTTTAAGTATGCCTTCTCAAGGATATAATGTTCAAAAATCGTTTATCCCACCTCACGAAAATCCTCATTATATTGTAGCCGTGGCTGTTACCGTAAGTTCTTTGGCATATATTGTTGTTTCTGTTTTTTATCCACGTTTTCCGGTATTACAAATTGCATTTCCGGCAATCAACATATTTGTGAATACGTGTTTTTTTTATGCTCTCTATCAATTAAATAGGTATATGAAACGTTTTAATAAATCTATAGGAGAAAGTTGGCATGATTAAATTATTTTTTTGTAGTCTTTTTATCGGATTGAGTTTTGCCTCTTCATTATTAGCGTATTACGAATTTATTCAATGGAAAAAAGTTGTTCAGCAATATTTAGAATGGTTACAACAGGATGAAAAATTCAAAACGTATGATAAAATGC
>CALETH010000040.1 GCA_937920105.1 uncultured Bacteroidota bacterium | reverse complement strand
TCTTCTTTCTTCAACTTTTTTTACAAAAATCAAGGTAGTAACTAGTCAAGCCCCTTTTTTATTAGTTATGCAAAGAGTATCAATAAAATGTATAATAGAACTGGAAGTTTATTTCAGTACAAATTTAAACGTAAAGAAATAGAAAATGATGAATATTTGCGTTGGTTAATATATTACATTCATAATAACCCGCTCAAATCTCAATTATCTGTTTCATTAGAAGAATGGGAATATAGTTCGTATAAAGTTATACTTTATGAAGAACAAGCAGTAATAAATAAAGAAAAAATTTTTCAGTGGTTTAGTGGAAGAGATGAATTTATAAAGTTTCATCAAAAAGAAATTGATGAAAAAATAATCAAACATATTTTTGAGTAACACAAGATTACAAAAGTTTTTAAAACTTTTGTAATCTCATATTTATAAACTTATGAATATTCATATCATCGGAATGCCGATGGATTTAGGAGCAGGTAGGCGTGGTGTTGATATGGGACCGTCAGCAATTCGTATAGCCAACGTTACAGAAAAATTACAGCATCTCGGTCACACCGTTATTGATGAAGGTGACATACTCATAAAAAGTCCTGAACAACAAAAAATAAAAAATCCAAAATTAAAATATTTAGCGGAAATTGTACGTTCATGTACACTACTTGCTTCAAAAGTAGAAAAAATAGTTGAGAAAGGAAAATTTCCACTTGTGTTAGGTGGAGACCACTCTATAGCCTTAGGAACCATTGCTGGTATTTCATCCTATTGTAAGAAAAACAATAAAACACTTGGTGTCATTTGGATTGATGCACATGGCGATATGAATACCGATAAAACCAGTCCAAGTGGAAATATTCATGGAATGCCGCTTGCGGCATCTCTTGGATTTGGAGCAATAGAACTTACATCTATTGGTGGAGATTTTCAAAAAATTGAGCCAAAAAATATTGTGATGATAGCAATAAGAGATTTGGATAAAGAGGAAAAAGTTTTAATAAAAAAAAATCGCATCAATATTTTTACTATGGAAGACATTGATAAACAAGGCATGTCAACAATTATCAATCAATCCCTGCAAATCTTAAAAAATGTTGATTATCTTCACGTCAGTTTTGATTTAGATGCCATGGACCCACAAGTTGCACCAGGGGTAGGAACACCAGTGAAAGGTGGTTTGGATTATCGCGAAGCACATTTAATTATGGAAACACTTTCCTCATCGCAAAAAATGACTTCAATGGAAATTGTAGAAGCCAATCCAATTTTAGATAACAAAAATCAATCCGCAGAATTTGCTGTAGAACTCATTCAATCCGCATTTGGAAAAAAAATATTGTAAGGAGAAAATAATAATGAATGCAATAAAAAAGGAACAAGAAAAACTTGACATTATTCAATGGGTATTAAAATTGAATGATGAAGTTACCATAGAAAAACTAAAATTATTGCGTGAAAAACCAAAAAAAATAGATTGGTGGGAAGAAATTACTAATGAAGAAAAAATGGCAATAGAAAAAGGACTTGATGATATAAAACATAATAGAATAAAACAACACAAAGAAGTTAAAAAAATATATGAACAGTGGTTATAAATTATTATGGACTTCAAAATCCATTGACGACTTGAAGAATATTATTGATTATCTCGAAAAGCAATGGACAGAAAAAGAAATTAAAAAATTCATAAAAATTTTAGATAATCGTTTAGAACTTATTAAAACAAACCCAAAATTATTTCCGCAAACATATAAAAGGAAAAATGTAAGAAAATCAGTGTTAACAAAACAAATTGTCCTATATTACAAAACAGAAAATGAAACAATAATAATCCTTACTTTATTTGATACAAGACAAAATCCACAAAAATTAAAAATATGAAATTTATTTTAATTTTAACGAACCAATTTATATTATCATAGTTCAACATTTAATCATAGTTTTAGAAAACTCGTCAATCATAGTTTTAGATGTTACTTACCATCACCATACTCACCGAAATCCAACACTACACACAGCAAGCAAGAAAACAAAACAAAACAATCGGACTTGTGCCTACAATGGGTGCATTACATGAAGGACATCTCAGTCTCATCAAAAAAGCAAAAGAGCAATGTGATATTGTAATTGTTTCCATCTTTGTCAACCCAACACAATTTGCACCCAATGAAGATTTTACACAATATCCAAGAAATCTTGAACAAGATACAAAACTTGCAAAAAGTGCAGGGGCAACAATACTATTTACACCAACTGCTGAAGAAATATATCCAAAAGAATATTCTACTTACATTACCCTTGAAAATTTATCAACAATTTATGAAGGGAAAATACGTCCAACACATTTTCGCGGAGTAGCCACAATCGTAGCAAAATTATTTTTTCTTACACAGCCACACAAAGCATTTTTCGGACAAAAAGATGCACAACAATGTGCAGTCATAAAAAAAATGGTAGAAGATTTGCATTTACCAATTGAAATTATTATCGCACCAATCATTCGTGAAAAAGACGGATTAGCAAAAAGTTCTCGCAACATCTATCTTTCACCACAAGAAAGAAAAGATTCAACCATACTTTATCAATCATTAGAACTTGCAAAAAGTTTAATAGAAAAAGGAGAGATTGATACAAAACATCTACAACAAGAAATACAAAAAAACATTCTCACAAAAAAAAATGTTGAAATAGATTACATTGCATTTGTGCATCCTACCACATTTCAAGAAATTCACACCATACAAAAAAATATTCCTACCATTCTTATCCTTGCCGTTCGTTTTGGAAAAACACGATTGTTAGACAATATAGTCATCATTGCATAGCAAACCATTTTTTTGTATTTTGATATAAAATTTAGAACCACAAAAGTTGAAAGAATTTTTGTGGTTTTCTTTTTCTGAATAGATACTATGCAAAATCTTGTTACAGTTATTTTAGCCGCGGGAAAAGGAACCCGCATGAAAAATCCTAACAAAGCAAAAGTAATGTTTGAAGTCCATGGTAAACCAATGCTGGAACACGTTATTGTTACTGCAATAGAATTACACTCTTCCCTCATAATTACCATTGTCGGCTTCCTTCGTGAAACAGTCCAACACTATATTCAACAAAAATATCCTACAGTAGAATTTGCAGTACAAGAACCGCAGTTAGGAACAGGGCATGCAATTTTACAAACTGTGCCATTGTTGAAAAATTATGAAAAAGATATTTTAGTATTATCTGGAGATGTTCCACTATTACAAAAAACTACTTTACAAAAATTGCTTTCTCATCATAAAGAAACAAAAGCCATTGCAACAATTCTTACAGCAAAATTACCGGACCCAACAGGATATGGAAGGATTATTCGCAATAAGGAAAATTATGTAGAAGCGATTATAGAACACCGCGATGCAAGTGAAGAACAAAAAAATATTAACGAAATAAATTCTGGTATTTATGTATTTGATGCAAAATATTTATTTGAAGCATTACAACATATCACGCCAAATAACGCACAAAAAGAATATTATCTTACCGATGTATTTTCTTATTTTCAAAAAAAGAAATTACCAGTTTCTGCACAACTTGCTGATGATGTTCAAGAAATTCTTGGCGTCAATACACTTGAACAATTACAAGAAGTAGAAAAGATTTTGCAACGACGAAAAGGAAATTAAAATGTTATTACTATTTCCCGTTATTGATATTCAACAAGAAAAATGTTTACAGAATATTCACAAATCTGAATTTGTGAAGAGAAACTATTCCGATAATCCAATAGAAATGGCAGTATTGTGGAGAGGAGAAAATGCGAAAGTATTGCACGTTGTTGAAAAAGACACTGTTAAAACAGGAGAAATTAAAAATGTAGACATCATTAAAAAAATGATTTCCGCAGTAGATATTCCGATTCAGATAGATGGAGCAATAACAAAGTATGAACAAGTAAAAGAATTATTATCTATCGGAATTTATCGCGTTGTGCTCCGCATTACAGAAATACAAAATTTAGAAATTGTTCAACAATGTATAAAAGATTTCACCACGCGAAAAATTATTATTGGAATTGATGTTTGTGATGGAAAAATTATGCTCAATAATTGGAAACATAATACCAATGTTGATGTACTACCATTTGCATTACAATTAAAACAACTCGGAGTAACACGAATTCTCTATACTGATGTTATTGATAATGGAAAACAAAAACATCCAAACTTTCCAGCAATACAAATGGTAGCAGAAAAAACAGGAATCCGCATCACAGCATGTGGTGGAATTTCTGGGTTTGAAGATTTAATGAAAATGCAAGAATTAGAAAAATACGGTGTAGATTCTTTAGTAATAGGAAGAGCATTGTATGAAAATCGTTTTTCTTGCCAAGCATTATGGAGAATGAACGAAGAACATTTACAAGATTTAGGACCAACACGAAGAATATAAAAATAATTGTCATGCCCGTCCCGACAAGTCGGGATTATCAGGCCTCCACATTAAATAATACAACTTATGAAATTTACCATCATCGGACATTTTTGTTTTGATATCACACACCATCCAAATGGAACGGAAACAAAAGAATATGCAGGAATTTTTCGTACCATCACCACACTATCAAAATTTGCAACATCAACAGATACCATTTATCCAATTTTTGGAGTGAACAAAAAAGATAAAGAGGAAGTAAAACAGAAACTTTCTTCTTATAAAAATGTTGATACCAGTGGAATTTTTTCTTCCACCGAAGAAACAAATCAAATCCACATATTTTTCAATGAAGAAAAAAAAATAGAATGTTCAAAACACATTGCATCACCAATACCATTTTCTGCAATCAAGCCATATCTTGCAACCGATGGAGTACTCATCAATATGTCTTCTGGTGTGGATATTGCATTGGAAACATTGGATGAAATTCGTCTTGCTGTCCGAGAAAAAAATATTCCTATTCATTTAGATATTCACAATCTCACATTAGGAATTAATTCCGATGCAACACGATTTCGCCGTCCCGTAAGTGATTGGCGGAGATGGTGCTTTATGGTGGATTCAGTACAAATGAATGAAGAAGAAGCCGCTGGTTTAACAGTAGAAAAATACGATGAAGAAACACTGGCAAAACAAATGCTTCCATTAATGGTAAAAGCATTATGTATTACACGAGGTGGAAAAGGGGCAACACTTTTTTCACAAGAACGAAAAACATTAGTAAGAAAAGATTTTTCAGGAAAGAATACTGATGAGAATATTATTGGCGCAGGAGATATTTTTGGAGCAACATTTTTTTATCACTATTGTATGAAGAAAAATTTTGAAGAAGCAATACAATGTGCAATGAAAAATTTTCAATGAAATAAAAAGTTGATATTAAGTATAGATAGTATACCGAAAAATATTGTCATTCCCGCACGTTTTTAGCGGGAATCCATTTTGAAAAATTAGCGTCTATAATATTAGACATTTTTTATGATGCAAAATTGCCACGACATTTACACGTTTTTTTTTGTTCCATGTTTTTTCAGAATGTCGTGGATGTATGAACAAAAAAGTAATTTGGCTTTAGCCAAAATTCTTTCAATATAAAATATGAAACGCATTCTCATCTGCGGAAGCAACGGTTTATTAGGACAACGATTAGCACTTTTGTTTGGTTATCAAACAGAATATGAAGTACTCAACACCTCACATCATCGTTCATTTGTATTAAACAAACATCTTTTTGATTATACACAATTAGATATTGCCAATCGCAGCGATGTAAAAAGTTTAGTCTCCAGTTTTCGTCCGGATATTATTATTAACCCTGCAGCAATGACGAATGTTGACGAGTGCGAAATACAACGAGAAAATGCGTGGAAAATCAACGTCATCGGAGTAGAAAATCTCGTAGAAGCCGCAAGACGTACAGGAGCAAAACTCATTCACATTTCTACAGATTATGTATTTGATGGAAAAAACGGTCCATACAAAGAAGAAGATAAACCCAATCCGATAAATTATTACGGACGCACGAAGTTGGCGGGAGAAAATGCAATTATCACCAGCGAAATTCCATTCTCTATTATAAGAACAATTGTAGTCTACGGTGTTGGAGTAAATGTTAAAAATAATTTTGCATTATGGGTGTATAACAGTTTACAATCAGGAAAAAATATTTCTTGTGTTGATGACCAAAACAGTAACCCAACGTATGTCGGAGATTTAGCAAATGGAATTGTGAAATGTGTAGAACATAATGGAGAAGGAATTTTTCATATTTGTGGAGCCGAAAAAGTGAGTAGGTATGATTTTGCTGTAAGTATAGCAAAATATTTTCAGTTAGATTCCTCACTTATTAAGAAAATTAAAACATCAGAATTACCACAACGTGCAGAACGTCCAATGGTTACCGGATTTATTACGACTAAAGCAGAAAAAATTCTCCACCACAAACCGATGAACGTGAAAGAAGGAATTGAAGCGATGAAAAAAGATATGGAGTATTTATAAAGGAAAAACATCATGAAAATTTTTTTAATATACATAAGTATAATTATTGTTAACACAGTTTTTATTTCTTGTACATCAACACAAGAAGCAACTCAGCAACAAGAAATTTCTCAACAAGAACCACAAAAAAAATATACATCCGCCGTAAAAATTTTATCAATTAATACATTGCATTTATTGCAAGATAAAACAGACGTAGAAAAATTTGCAATATGGCTAAAATCTACAGAAGCAGAAATTATTACCCTGCAACAAATAGAACGTCCAACGGAAGGAAAATCCGGATTTAATGCAGCGGCGGAACTTGCAAAAGCAATGGATATGCGATTTACGTTTGGAAAAGCACGATATTACAAGGGCTTTGATTCCGGAAATATGGTATTAAGTATGTATCCATTACAACAATCAAATACCTTTTCACTTCCTGTAGGAAAAGGAAAAGTGCGACGCGGCTTTACGTACGGTGTGTTTGATATTGGCGTAAAAAGCATTTGTGTTGCTTCCACAGAATTAGATGAAGATTCTGAAAGTGAACGTACAAAACAAGTAAAAGAAATTCTTTCATTATCAAAATCATTATCAGATTTTCCACTTGTAATTGGCGGAAGTTTTTATGAAAATGAAAAAGGAAAATCTGTACAAAAAATGCAAGAAAAATGTGTTGGAGTTCAAAATTCTATACAGCATATTTATGCTATAAAAGATACATCCATCCAAATACAACCATTAGAAAAAAAACAATATTCTGCAATTAAATCACCAGTAACATTTGTTCAAATAACCATTCAATAATTTATGCTAGATATAAAATTTATCCGTGAAAATACCGAACTGGTAAAACAAGGAATCGAAGCCAAAAATGAAACCGATAATATTGATGCAATTCTTTTATTAGATGAAAAACGCCGTCAATATATTCAAGAAACAGAGACACTCAAAGCAAAACGCAACGAAATTTCTGCAAAAGTGGGAGAGCGAAAACGTTCCGGTGGAGACACAACGGATTTACTTACAGAAGTAGATACTATCAAACATCGCATCCAAAAACTTGATGGTGAATTAAAAGAAATTGAACAACAATTAGAATCTCTACTTTTTACCGTTCCCAATATTCCACATCCAACCGTTCCCATCGGAAAAAATGCTGATGATAATAAGCCAGTTTTTGAGTGGGGAACAAAACCATCTGTAGATTTTTCATTAAAACCACATTGGGAATTAACAGAAAAACTCGGCATCATAGATTTTACTCGCGGAGCAAAAGTTTCCGGTGCAGGTTTTCCATTTTATGTTGGTAAAGGTGCAATGTTAGAACGTGCGTTAATTAATTTCTTTTTGGATGAAGCGTCAAAAAATGGATACAAAGAAATTAATGCACCATTTGTGGTAAATGAAGAGAGTGCTCGTGGTACAGGGCAAATTCCTGATAAGGAAGATTTGATGTACACTATTGAACGAGACAAATTATTTATGATTCCGACAGCGGAAGTTCCCGTAACAAATTTTCATAGGGATGAAGTATTTCTAGAAAAAGAATTACCAAAATATTATGCTGGTTACACACCATGTTTTCGAAGAGAAGCGGGTTCGTACGGAAAAGACGTTCGCGGATTAAACCGCTTACATCAATTTGATAAAGTAGAATTAGTAAAATTTGTAACACCATCAACTTCGTACGATGAATTAGAAAAATTACGTGGAAATGCAGAACAATTATTACAATTGTTGGGCTTACCGTATCGCGTCTTGTTGATGTGTTCCGGAGATATGGGATTCACACAATCTAAAAAATATGATTTGGAAGTGTGGGCTGCTGGCCAGCAAAAGTGGTTGGAAGTTTCTTCATGCAGTAATTTTGAAACATTCCAATCTCGAAGAATGAACATCAAATACAAATCTTCCGAAACCGGAAAACTAGAATTTGTGCATACATTGAATGGTTCTGGTTTAGCATTACCGCGAGTTGTTGCTGCATTGTTAGAACAATATCAAACTCCCGAAGGAAAAATTACCATTCCGAAAGTGTTGCATTCGTACACTAAATTTACTGTTATTGAGTAGGTGAGTAAATAAAGTAGTTAAAATGTAACGAAAAATGTTTTGCATTTTAGCCAAAAAAAGTAGTATATAAAAATAAAAAAGCGAAGAAAAAATCTTCGCTTTTTTTATTATCGCATAAAGTAATTCTTATTGTAAATTTTGTAACTGTCTTTGCACTCTTGCAACATATTCACTATTAGGAAACATATCAAGAAAATTTTCATATTCTGCTTTTGCTTGTGCTGTATTTCCCATACGTTCGTAACATTGGGCAATCATGAGTTGAGCATCATCTTTTTTCTCAGAAACTTTATAAGTAGAAACTTTTTTGAAATAACTCATAGCAGTTTTAAAGTTACGTTTTGCAAAATAACATTCACCTAACCAATAATTACAGTTATCAGCATAACTTGCATCAATACCACCACTCAACAACACTTTAAATTCTTCTATCGCATCATCATATTGTTTTGCTTTTGCTAATGCAAGAGCAGATTCATATCCTTCTTCACCACCGCCAGAATATTTTTGCTTTGGTTGTGATTTCATGCTTTCCAATTCAGCAACTTTTGCTGCTAAATCTTGATTGGCTTGTGCAGTTGTAGAAAGTTGTTCTTTTAATTGTATGTTTTCTGTTTTTAATTCATCCAATTCTTGCTGCATTGCTTGTTCTGGAGTTATGCTTGGTTCAGAAACTGCCATAGTATCAGTTACAACCCATGAAGTATCAACCATTGGTTCTTCCATCATAGGTTCTTCTTCCAATGTTAAATCTTGTTGAGTTGCTTCTTGCGAACCACCACATCCAACAAAAAATAATGCAGCGATAAAAAGACTACTAAAAATGAAATCACGAAATACCATAAAACCTCCAAATAATAAATTTGATGAATAGAATAATGACGACGTAAAAAATTTCTTACTAATGTATTAAAGCATTTGTTGAAAGTCAAGTATGAAGTGAAATTATTCACATTCTTGTTTTTCACTTCTCATCTTTGTAACTTTAAAAATAATGAAACAAAAAGTTTTTGTTATTGGAATAGATGGTGGTGGAACACAAACTACTGCCGCAATTGCTGATGAAAAAGGCAATATTATTGTAGAACATAAAACCACAACTTCTAATCCTAATATTGTCGGTTTTAAAGAGTGCGGAAAAATTATTGATGGATTGATTAAAAAGTGTTGTAATTCCGTAAAAATTCCGCCAAAAAATATTTCCTTCATTGTTGCTGGAATTAGCGGGGCAGGACGTTCTACAGAACAAAAACTCATTATAAAAGAATTACAAAAATATCCATATGCAAAAAATCTTACCATAGAAAGTGATGCTCATATTGCATTAGAAGGTGTTTTAGGTGGAAATTTTGGAATAGTTGTGATTGCTGGAACTGGTTCAATTGCATTTGGAAAAGATACAGAAGGTAAAATTCATCGTGTTGGTGGATGGGGAAGAATTATTGGAGATGAAGGAAGTGGATTTGCTCTTGGAAGACAGGGCTTAACCGCAATCACTCATGAACTTGATGGACGCGGAAAGAAAACATTATTGACGAAAGTAGTTGCAAAAAAATTTCAGTTACATAATCAAGAAAATATTATTGATGCAGTGTATCGAAAAAATTTTCCAATTGCTTCAATTGCACCATTGGTGATTCGAGCCGCTGAAAAAAGCGATACAATTTGCCAAAAAATTATTTTTACAGCATGTTCAGAATTGATTGAACATATTCATGCATTACGTAAAAAATTTCCAAAAAATGTGAAAATTCCTTTAGTATTACATGGTGGATTATTAAGTAGAAAAAATTATTATTCTGAATCTGTTATAAAAATGATTACGAAAAAATTTTCTGATAAAATCAAAATTGTAAAAGCACACACTTCTCCTGTTGGGGGAGCAATTATTATGGCGTTGGAAAGAATGAAAGGAACATAATATGACTATCGCACAAATTAAATCACAAGGAAAAAGGCAAACAATAATATTGCCAAAAGAAATTCATGTAGAAGATACAGAAGTGTTGGTAAAACAAGTCGGACAAAATATAATGATTATTCCTAAAAATTCGGGCTGGAAATTATTTTTTGAAAATTTAAAAAATTTTTCTGAAGATTATATGATAGAACGCCAACAACCACCACTTGAAAAAAGAAACTGGAAATTTGAATGAAATATTTATTAGATACAAATATTTGTATATATCTCATTAAACAAAATCCACCCAACGTAGTTAAAAAATTTTCTCAACATGATATTACTGAAATCGGTATTTCAACAATTACTATAGCAGAATTGGAATTCGGTGTTTTTAAAAGCAAATATCAAAATCAAAATAAAGAAGCGTTAGAAAAATTTCTTTTATTTTTTGATGTAATACCATTTGATAAAATATCAGCCCAAGTTTATGGTTATTTAAGATGTGAGTTGGAAAAACGTGGTACACCAATTGGAGCAATGGATATGTTGATTGCAGCGCAAGCATTGGATAAAGGTTTAGTTGTAGTTACCAATAATTCTAAAGAATTTTCGAAAGTTCCCAATTTAAAAATTGAAAATTGGATTTAACAAATTATCAAACCTATTAGGAGTTCTCATGTCAGTACCAAAATTTAAAAATGAACCACTCACAAATTTTTCCACAACGGCAAACCGCAAAGCAATGGAAAAAGCGTTAGTAAAAATTAAAAGTGATTTAGGAAAAGAATATCCAATCATTATTGGTAAAGAAGAAATCCGCACACCCGAAAAAATCCATTCATACAATCCATCACGTCCCACAGAAATTATCGGAACATTTCAAAATGCTGATGTTTCACTTGCTAATAAAGCCGTAGAAACTGCTGCTGCAAAATTTGAAGAATGGAAATTTGTAGAACCAAAAAAACGAGCAGAATATCTTTTCAAAGCAGCAAAGTTAATGCGAAAAAGAAAATTTGAATATTCTGCAATGTTAGTGTACGAAGTCGGAAAAACATGGGTAGAAGCCGATGCAGAAACTGCAGAAGCGATTGACTTTTTAGAATTTTATGGAAGAGAAATGTTACGGCTTTCCGCACCACAACCACTCGTAAAAATTCCTGAAGAAAAAAATGAGTTGCATTATATCCCACTCGGAGTTGGTGTAGTAGTTCCACCATGGAATTTTGCTCTTGCTATTTTAGCGGGAATGACATCATCCGCCATTGTGTGTGGAAACACCGTTGTTCTTAAACCCTCCAGCGATTCTCCATACATTGGATGGAAATTTGTGGAATTGATGAAAGAAGTTGGTTTGCCAGATGGTGTTCTGAATTTTCTTACTGGTCCCGGTGGCTCTGTTGGTGATGCAATGGTTGGACATCCTAAAACACGATTTGTTTCTTTTACTGGTTCAAAAGAAGTTGGAATTCACATCAACGAACATGCTGCAAAAGTTCAACCCGGACAAATTTGGTTGAAACGTGTTGTTGCAGAAATGGGCGGAAAGGATTCTATTATAATAGATGATGAAGTCAATCTTGATGCAGCAGTGCAAGCAGCAGTTTCTTCTGCGTTTGGTTTTCAGGGACAAAAATGTTCTGCTTCTTCACGAGCCATTGTTGTAGAAAAAGTGTATGATAAGTTTGTAGAAAAATTTGTAGAAAAAACAAAAACATTGACGATTGGTGAACCAGAAAATCCCAGTAATTATATGGGACCGGTGATTAACCAAAAAGCGATGGAAAAAACTCTTAAATATATAGAAATCGGAGTGAAAGAAGGCGGACGTTTATTGTTCGGTGGTAAGAAAAAAGAAATTAACGGTGGATATTTTCTTGAACCAACCGTTATTGCTGATGTAGAGCCAAAAGCAACAATTTCCCAAGAAGAAATTTTTGGGCCCGTCATTGCCATTATCAAAGCAAAAGATTTTGACCATGCGTTGGAAATTGCCAACAACACTGAATACGGTTTAACGGGTGGTGTGTGGACAAAAAATAAAAAGAAAAAAGAAAAAGCCAAAAAAATATTTCATGCAGGAAATTTTTATATTAATAGAAAAATTACCGGAGCGTTTGTTGGCATTCATCCTTTTGGTGGATTTAATATGTCTGGTACAGATTCTAAAGCCGGTGGAAGAGATTATTTATTATTATTTACTCAAGCAAAATTGATTTCAGAAAAAGTGAAATGAAAATTTTTGATTGGGATAAAGAAAAAAATGAATGGCTGAAAAAAGAACGAAAGATTTCTTTTGAAATAGTTCTCGAAAAAATTAGTAATAATAAGATTATAGATATTTTACATCATTCGAACAAAGAAAAATATTTTCATCAAAAACTTTTTATTATTGAACACGAGAATTATATTTATACTGTTCCTTTTGTGGAAGATGAAGGAAAAATTTTTCTTAAAACTATTATTCCAAGCAGAAAATTAACAAAACAATATTTGAAAGAGAAACAATGAAAAAAAATATCACACAAGAAGAAAAAAAAATACTTTCATCAGTGAATAGGGGAGAATGGAAATCTATTCGTGGACTTTCCAAAAAGCGTTTAGAGTATTCTCAGTATGCAAAATCTACCATTCTTAAAAAAGCAAAAAGCATCAATATAAAAATTTCGGAACAAGATTTAGATGTTCTTAAAACAAAGGCACAAAAAAAAGGAGTATCATATCAAGTATTACTTTCTACCATTGTACATAATTATGTACATAACATATAATATTGTTTTAAGTAAATTTTCACACAAGCAAAATGATTTCAAAAAAAGTGAAAAAAATAAATACATTATTAGATAGCGTTGAAGTAAATATACCTCACTGTAATACAATCAATCAAAAAATTTCTGCATCAAATGTTGGTTGGCATCTTGAACATATCTTATTAACAATAGATGTAATTATTACTACTTTATCTAAATCAAATCCAAATGATTATAAGTGGAAATTTAATTTTATGCGAATTATTGTTTTGACAATAAAAAAATTTCCACGAGGAAGAGCAAAATCACCAGAAATTGTAAAGCCAAAAGGAAATATCAATGATGAAAGTTTGGCAAATCATTTAGTAAAAACACGAGAAAGAATTAAAGAACTTCAAACATTGAATAAAAATAATTTTTTTAAGCATCCAATTTTTGGTGAATTAAATCTTAAACAAACAATACGATTTCTTGAAGTTCATACCCAGCATCATCTCAATATTATTAATGATATAATACACTAAATACTCATTTATTCATTTAATTAAAAATCATCATGAAAATTTTAAAATACATTGGTCTCGGAATTTTGGGAGTCATTGTTCTTGTATTGCTTGTAGCAGCATTTGCAAAAAAAGAATATGCCGTTGAAAGACAAATTGTAATCAATAAACCAAAATCCGAAGTTTTTGGATACATCAAAATGTTAAAAAATCAAGATAACTATAGTGTGTGGGCACAACGAGACCCAAATATGAAAAAAGAATATCGAGGAGAAGATGGAACTGTTGGATTTGTCTCTGCATGGGATAGCCAAAATGAACATGTTGGTAAAGGTGAACAAGAAATTAAAAAAATTGTTGAAGGTGAACGAATAGATTTTGAATTACGATTTTATAAACCATTTGAATCAACCGAACCTGCTTACATGATTACCGAAACTGTTACAGATAATCAAACAACAGTAAAATGGGGATTTAGTGGAAAAATGAAATATCCAATGAACCTTATGTTATTGTTCATGAATATGGAAGAAATGCTCGGAAAAGATTTTGAACAAGGATTAACCAATCTTAAAAATAATATTGAAAAACAATAAAATCTAGCAGAATGGATTCCTGCTTTTGGTATGGTAAGACCTCACAGGTTTTAAAAACCTGTGAGGTTTCCTACTCAGACACTTTTGCAGGAATGACAGTACGCTGGTTTTTTATATACTCAACTACTTAATTACTCACATACTTATGAAAACTCTCACCACACTCGGAATTACCAATCTCAAAAACACCTATTGGAATCTCTCCACTCCAGAATTGTATGAAGAAGCAATCAAAAGAGGAGAAGCAAAAATTTCTATTGATGGACCAATTGTTGCATACACTGGTTCACACACTGGGCGTTCTCCAAATGATAAATTTATTGTCAAAGAAAAATCCAGCGAAGCAAAAATTGATTGGGGAAAAGTCAATCGTCCAATAGATGAAGCAAAATTTGATGCATTGTTCAAACGCATGTGTGAACATCTTAAAGGAAAAGATGTTTTTGTGCAAGAACTTTTTGGTGGTGCAGACCCAAATTATAAAATTCCAGTAAGAGTTATTACAGAACTTGCATGGCATAATCTTTTTATTAAAAATCTTCTTGTACGTCCTAATAATGATTTTCCGGAAACTTCAGAAAAAATGTTCACGATTATTGATGTACCAAGTTTCAGTGCAAACCCTGCAACTGATGGAACAAATTCTGGAGTATTTATCATTCTCAATCTTGCAAAAAAATTAGTATTGATTGGTGGAACAAGTTATGCTGGAGAAATAAAAAAATCCGTTTTCACAATTTTAAATTATCTTTTACCAAATCAAAATACTTTTCCAATGCATTGTTCAGCAAATGTTGGGAAGGATGGAGCAACAGCATTATTTTTCGGACTTTCCGGAACAGGAAAGACAACACTTTCTGCTGACCCAAAGCGTTCACTTATTGGAGATGATGAACATGGGTGGAGTGATAATGGTGTGTTTAATTTCGAAGGTGGGTGTTATGCAAAAGTTATTCGTCTTTCACCAACAGCAGAACCAGAAATTTATCAAACCACAAAAACATTTGGAACAGTATTGGAAAATGTTGTGATGGATTCTACATCTCGCAAATTAAATTTAGATGATGCTTCACTCACAGAAAATACCCGTGCAGGTTATCCATTATATTGTATTCCAAATTTTGTTCCTTCAGGAATGGCAGGACATCCCAAAAATATTATTATGTTAACTTGTGATGCATTTGGTGTGATGCCACCGATTTCTAAATTGACTGCAGAGCAAGCAATGTATCATTTTCTTTCTGGATACACAGCAAAAGTTGCAGGAACAGAAAAAGGTGTGGGAACAGAACCACAAGTAACATTTAGTACATGTTTTGGTGCTCCATTTATGCCGCAACATCCAACAGTGTATGCAAAATTGTTGGGAGAAAAAATGAAGAAGCATAATGTTTCTGTTTGGTTGGTAAATACCGGATGGAGCGGAGGTCCGTTTGGAGTTGGTTCACGAATGAAAATTGCCTACACACGTGCAATGGTGAATGCTGCCTTAGATGGAAAATTAAATTCTGTAGAATTTATGGAAGAACCATTTTTCGGATTACATATCCCAAAAAGTTGTCCCGAAGTTCCGGCAGAAGTATTAAATCCACGCAATACATGGAAAAATCCTGCTGATTATGATACAAAAGCAAAAGATTTAGTAGAACGTTTTAAGAAAAATTTTGAGCAGTTTAAAAATCATGTTTCACCGGAAGTGGTGAAGGTGGGAACGAAGTAATTTTCAATGGACAATTATCAATTGTAAATCAGAGAAATCTGTTGCAAAATTCTCTGCATCTTTGCATGAGAAAAAAATCTTATATTTTTTATTTGTATTTTTACTTTTTGATATATAAGATTTTTATTTTAAAGATGTATCAAAAAAAAGAGTCCCGTTTATGTGGGACTCTTTTTATTTTTAGAGATTACAAAAGTTTTTAATCCGTCTATGGCGGATTTTGTAATCTTACTACAATGGAAATTTTACCTTTTCACATCATCATTTTGTGAAAAAGAATCTGGTTCTACTTTTGGTGGGGTTTTCAGAACTTTCCAGAAAAAATATCCGGTAAAAGCTGTTACAACTCCCATTGTAATAATCATCATAACAATTGCAATTGTTGTCATATTATTTTCCTCCTTTCGTACGTTTCTTTTGTGCAACATACACCATTCCACAAATTCCTAAAAATGCTGCCATGAGCATGAAACGAGCAATATTGGTATAAAATAATTTTTTCTCAAGTTGTGCTTTTGCTGCTTCATCAGTTGCTGCGGCAATTTGTTCATGAAGTCCAGAATTTAACACTTGTTTAATGAGAGAACTATTATCTAAATGCCAACCATTTCCGCTAAAGAAACTTGCTAATTCTCCGGACCAATTTCCGTTGAGTGGAGAAAAAATTGAGCCGATAAAAACAAACAGTAAAAATGCAGGGGTAATATATTTAATCACAAATTTATAAAATGTTGGAACTTTCATATCTGCACCAGTGGTGATTTCGTTCCAACCATTTTTCATTCCAAAAATCCAACCAAAAAGAATGGCTTCTGCTAATGCAAAAATTACGAGTGACACTGTTCCTGCCCAATAATCATATTCATCAAAAACTCCATATTGAAAAAAGATTACTGTAGGAAGACCAAGAATCAATGTTACAAGCCCGAATGACCATGCGGCTTTTTCTCGTTTCCAATTAAACTCATCTTGTAGAAATCCCATCCACGGAGTTCCCATTGCGAGTGATGAGGTGATGCCGGCAAAAAATAATAACCCGAACCATGCTATGCCACCTAATGCTGCAAGTAATGGTCCCCAATTTTCAAATAAGTACGGCATTGTTTGAAATGCCATTCCAAAACCGGCATTTTGTTTTACCCAATCCAAACCAAGATAACCAGCAGCGATGGGAATAACGATGAGACTTCCTAACACTACTTCTACAAATTCATTCATCCAGCCGGCGGACATTGCGTTGAGTGCAATATCATCTTTTGCTCTTACATACGCGGCGTAGCAATGAATTGTTCCCATTCCTACAGAAAGTGTAAAGAAAATTTGTCCGGCAGCAGCAAGCCACACTTTTGGATTACTGAGTGAATCGAATTGTGGATTCCACAAAAAATTAATTCCTGCCCAAGCGTTTCCATCAGGATGTGCTTCTGTTGCTCCGGAAGTTCCAAGCGTAAGTCCGCGAATAGCGAGGAATACACCAAAAAGAATTAAAAGCGGCATTCCGATTTTTGCAGTTTTTTCTACTCCTCCCGTTAATCCGCGAGAAAGAATCCATGTGTTGAGAAGAAGACAAAGTATGTAAAAGACAATTGCTTCATAGGGAATTCCTGTTGTTGAAGTGCTAATATCAATATAGTTGTTGAAAAAATTTGCTACTTCACCTTGTGTCATTCCGGAAAAAGTTCTGACAACTGAGTGATAGACATAAGACATTGTCCATGATTCGATGTAACAATAATATGCAGCAACAGCAATATTTGTCCAGATACCAAATACACCAAAATATTTCCATAATTTTTGTTTGGTCATACTATCAAAAATAAATGGTGTGGAATGGTTTCCGAATTTTCCACCAAATCTTCCCATAGACCATTCAATCCAAAGCAATGGAATTCCCATTACTAAAAAACTGACAAGGTAGGGAATGATGAATGCTCCACCACCATTGTTGACTGCTTGAACGGGGAAGCGAAGAAAATTTCCGAGTCCGACTGCGTTTCCTGCCATAGCAAGAATGAGTCCGACACGTGTTCCCCATGATTCTTTATTGGATGACATTAAGCCTCCTGATAATAAGTGATAAAATAGAGTGAGTTGTAAAAAATTTTAGTTGCTGGTATTATTCTGATACAACACTAAACTGTTTTGTATTAGAACTATAATTCATTGTTTTTACTGATATTGCATTTACTGATGGTGTTTGTACTAAATTTGCATCAATCGTACATTCTAATTGGGTTGATGAAATATATGTTGTTGGTAATGGTTGTCCGTTCCATTGGGCAATTGTACCTACAGTAAATTTTTCTCCGGTAAGTGTGAGCGTAAAACTTGATGCTCCAGCAGATGTTGTTTCTGTGCTGAGTGTGGTGAGTGTTGGTGTAAGTTTTGTAAGATTAT
>CALETH010000039.1 GCA_937920105.1 uncultured Bacteroidota bacterium | reverse complement strand
AGTTCAGACGTGTGCTCTTCCGATCTAATATATTATATCATAAACTGCATATCATGTAACTTACGATATAATCCATTTTTTTGTTTTAAGAGTGTGGTGTGTTTTCCTTCTTGAACAATTTTTCCTTTTTCTAACACAATAATTCTATCGGCATTGCGAATGGTGGAAAGCCGATGTGCAATAATAAATGAGGTTCTGTTTTTCATTAAACGCTCAATCGCTTCTTGCACCACTAATTCACTTTCGGAATCTAACGCAGAAGTTGCTTCATCAAAAATCATAATTGGCGGATTTTTTAATAAGGCACGTGCAATGGAAATTCTTTGACGCTGTCCGCCGGAAAGTTTTACTCCCCTATCCCCTATTATTGAATTAAATTTCTTTGGCATTTCTTCAATAAATGCTAAAGCATTTGCGGCTTGTGCTGCTTCACGAATTTTTTCTTCGGAAAATTCTGTTAATCCGTACGCAATATTATTTTTAATAGTATCATTAAATAAAATTGTTTCTTGTGTTACGATTCCGATAAGTTTTCGTAATGATTGTAATTCTATATTTTTAATATTTATTCCATCAATAGAAATTATTCCATCAATTGGGTCATAGAAACGAGGAAGTAAATCTACCAATGTTGTTTTTCCACTTCCGCTTGGTCCAACGAGTGCAAGGACTTCTCCTTTTTTTACAGAAATATTGATGTTGGAAAGTATTGGTTGTTCGTTTTCTTGAGAATATGAAAATGAAACATTACTAAACTCAATATTTTTTTGAATTGTTTGGACTATAACTGGATTATGAGAATTTTTTACTGCTGGTTCTGTATCTAAAATTTCAAAAATTCTTTTTCCGGCAGCGGAAAATTCTTGCAAACGATTGTGGACACTACTTAATGATTTTATTGGAGGCATCAACTGAAATATGATAAAAAGAAATCCCAAAAATTCTGATGCCTTCATTGTGTTTTGTACGAGTACTTGCTGTCCTCCGTACCAAATGATAATTGCTCCTGCAAGTACTGATAAAAATTCTGTTGTTGGTGATGAAAAATTTCTAATGCGTGCTAATTTTAAAATTGTACGAAAATAACTTTTTGTTTCTTTTTGAAATTTTTTGTTTTCAAAATCTTCCATTGCAAATGCTTTTACTACTTTAATATTAGAGATTGTTTCTTGTAAGACGGAAGTAATATCTGCCATTTTTTCTTGCATGATTCCGCTTTGCTTATGAAGTTTTAAACCAATGGTGCTGATGATAAGTAATGCAAATGGAAAAACGACAAATGAAATTATGGTGAGTTGCCAACTTAATGAAAATGCCAATACAAGAAAAACAATAACAAGGAGTGGTTCTTTAATGAGTGTTACAAACGTTGTAGAAATTCCTCCGTTCACAATATTGACATCGTTGGTGATGCGTGAGATAAGATTTCCTGTTCGTTCATTCGTGAAATAACTTAAGGAAAGATTGTGAAGATGTTCATACACGTCATTACGAATATCCATCATTAAGCGTTGTTCTACGTACGCCATTAAGTAGGATTGACAATAATCAAAAATATTTTTGAGAAGAAAAACTATGACAAGCATGAAACAAATTTTCAACAATGCTTCGGATTGTGTTCCGGAAAGTAAAATATTTTTAAAAAACATTTCTACTTCTTGACGAAAATTAAGATTGATGTTGTACGATTGTTGAAAATTTTGTACTGCGGATGTTGCGTTGGGATTAAAGAGTGTTTCCAATAATGGAATAAAAAGATATGCTGACGCTCCACTAAAAAGCGAAAAAAATGCTGTGCAGAGTATTGAAAGAATGAGATTTTTCCAATATGGTTTTACGTAACGGAGAATGCGGAGAAAAATTTTCATTTATAAATTATGAGTTATGAATTAAGAATTATGAAAATTTTTTCTTTTATTTTTTATGATGGTAACAAAAATAGCAATGAGTTGATTACATTCATCATACAAAGAATCCAGTTTTTCTTTTTTTACAATGTTAGATTCTACAAGAAGTTCAAGCCAATAGATTGTTTCTTCGAGTTCTTTCAAACAAATTCCCATTATGGAAATAAATTCTGCACTTGAACGGGCACGAAATGCTTCACGATAATTTGCACCAACGGATGTTCCAGAACGAAGCACTTGTTTTCCAATAATTTGTGCATGGGAACTTTTAGGAAGTTTGGTGAACATGGTGATAATTCTCAAACTGAATTTTTTTGTACGAATACGAAGGTCTTTTATTTCTTCATTCATAATTCATCCTTCTTACTTACCTCACCACAAACCCAACAAGTTTATTCTTCACAAAAATTTCTTTCACAATCTGTTTTCCATCGAGATATAACTGAACATTTTTTTCTGACAAAGCCAATGTTTTTAATTGTTCATCAGAAGCATCAACTGGAGCAGTAAATTTTGAACGAACTTTTCCATTGATTTGCACAACGATTGTTACTTCATTATCAATAGTAAGTTCAGGATTATATTTTACCCATGTTGAATTGGTAAAAAGTGAATTTTTATTTCCGATTTTTTCCCATAATTCTTCTGCAAGATGTGGTGCAAATGGTGAAAGAATAACAAGAAATTGTTCCATAAGATTTTTGGGAAGTTGTCCGCCAGAGGCGGATTGTTTCATTGCTTCGTTCACAAAAATCATCATTTGGGAAATTGCCGTATTAAAACGCAACGCCGTAATATCTTCTTCTACTTTTTTTACGGTTTGATGAAAAAGTTTTTCAAATTCCGGTGTAGGTGTGCATTCTTTTATAAGTGGATTGAGTGTTTCATCTTCCAACACAAACAATCTCCACACACGATTTAAAAAACGAAATACTCCTTCCACTCCCTTTGTACTCCATGGTTTTACTTCTTCCAACGGACCCATAAACATTTCAAACAATCGCAAAGAATCCGCACCGTATTCTGCAACAACATCATCCGGATTGACAACGTTGCCTCGCGATTTTGACATCTTGCGAGAATCTTCTCCTAAAATAGTTCCTTGATGACGGAGTTTCAAAAATGGTTCAGGAGTTGTTACATAACCTAAATCATATAATACTTTGTGCCAAAAACGTGAATAGAGTAAATGTAAAACGGTATGTTCGGCTCCACCAACATATAAATCTACCGGTGTCCAATATTGCATTTTTTCTTTACTGCACAATTCGTTTTGATTGTTGGGGTCTATGTAGCGAAGATAATACCAACATGAGCCAGCCCATTGCGGCATAGTGTTAGTTTCGCGTCTGCCTTTCATTCCGGTTTTTGGATGTGTAACATTGACCCAATCTGTTGCTAATGCTAATGGTGATTCTGTGGTTCCGCTTGGTTGAAATTTTTCTAATTCCGGTAAATACAATGGTAACTCTTTTTCATCCAATGCAGACATTGTTCCATCTTCCCAATAAATAATGGGAATTGGTTCTCCCCAATATCTTTGGCGTGAAAATAACCAATCGCGAAGTTTATACTGAATTGTTTTTTTGCCGTAGTTTTTTCTTTCAATCCATTCTGTAACTTTTTGTTTTGCTTCACTTGTTGGAAGATTATTTAAAGATATTTCAATGTTAGAAGAATTTACTCCGATACCATTTTCTGTAAACGGCTCTCCTTCCTTTCCACCTTGAACAACTACAATAATTGGTAACTGAAATTTTTTGGCAAAAGCAAAATCGCGTTCATCATGTGCAGGAACTGCCATGATTGCTCCTGTTCCATATCCCATAAGAACATAATCAGCAATCCAGATTGGAATTGGTTGTTGTGTTGCTGGATTGATGACATAACTTCCGGTAAAAACACCGGTTTTGTCTTTTTCGATTCCACGTTCCAAATCTGTTTTTAAAGATGTTTGTTTTTTGTAGTCGTTGACTATTTGGCGTTGGTTTTCTGTTGTAAGATTTTCTACGAATGGATGTTCGGGAGCAAGAACTAAATATGTTGCACCAAAAATTGTATCAGGTCTGGTAGTAAAAACTCGAATTTTTTCATTTGTATTTTGGATTTGAAAATCAATTTCTGCTCCTTCAGAACGTCCAATCCAATTTCGTTGTTGTTCTACAGTGGATGCAGGCCAATCTAATAATTCTAAATCTTTCAATAATCGTTCGGAATATGCAGTAATTCTCATCATCCATTGTTTCATGGGTCTGCGTTCAACTACATAGCCCTTTTCAGTCCATTCATCAACTTCCTCATTGGCGAGAACTGTTCCTAATTTTTCACACCAATTGACTGGAATTTCTGCTATGTACACAAGACGAAATTGTAAAAGAAATTCTTGTTTTTCTTTTTCTGTTTTTTGCCTCCATTCTTCTGAAGTGAAGTTTTCTTTAATAGATAATTTACTTGTTCCAAATTCTTCTAATTCTTTTTCTAATAAGGAAATAGATTGTGCTTTTTGAATTCTTTTATCATACCAAGAATTATAGATTTGCAAAAAAATCCATTGAGTCCATTTATAATATTCCGGGTCAGTGGTATCAATCTCTCTACTCCAATCATAACTTAAGCCGAGCATTTTTATTTGTCGGCGGAAATTATTGATGTTTTGTTCTGTGGTGATTTTTGGATGGATATTGGTTTGCATTGCATATCGTTCTGCAGGAAGTCCGAACGCATCCCAACCGATTGGGTGAAGCACATTCATTCCTTTTAATCGCAAATAGCGGCATAAAATATCAGTGGCGGTGTAGCCCTCCGGATGCCCAACATGCAAACCCGCACCGGATGGATAGGGAAACATATCCAAAATATATGCTTTGGGTTTTGTTTTATCTTCGGATGTTTTATAAGTTTGGTTATGTTCCCAAAATTGCTGCCATTTTTTTTCTATGTGTGCAAATGGATAGGTCATGAAAGTAATTGAATTTCTGTGATGTGTAGTTTATTTAATTGGGAGATTTATAGGAAGATGTCATTCCGAACGTAGTGAGGAATCTCAATTGAAGATTTGTCATAAGCACTATCTCTTACATTAAGATTATCGTATATACCTCCTAATTTATATTTTCCTAATGTGATATTTTTTTTTGGTTGTTCTTCAATAAGTTCAATTTTTACTTTTCCTTTAATGGAGGGAAGTTTTTTTTCTTTTATTGTTATTTTTCCCTTGTCGTATGTTCCATGTAAGATTATCATAGTGTTTTCTTTCATATTTATTTATCAATCTAAAAAAAAACGAAGAGAGATACAATTTTAAATGTTGTTAATATAGTGCTAATCTTTTCAATCTGGATTCCCGCTAAAAACGTGCGGGAATGACATTTTTTTAAAAATACAATTTCACTTCTTTAACCATTCATCATATAATTGAGTAAAAACTTCATCAGTCATTTTTTTATTATTGTAATCTCCTTTTGATAAACGTTGCCGTAAAACTTCATACAATGTTACGGCACAAGCAACGGAAACATTGAGACTTTGAATCATTCCCATCATCGGAATAATCATCGTACCATCAGCCAACTTTGCGGCTTCTTCAGAAACTCCAGAATGTTCATTCCCAAACACTAATGCAATTTTTTCAGTCAAATTTATATCATACAATATTTTTGAATTTTCATTTAACGAAGTTGCATAAATAGCAAAGCCCTCTTTACGAAGTTGCTCGTAACATTCTGGTATAGAAATAAAACTTCGTTTTGTTACCCATTTGTTTGCTGATGAAGAACTTTTTTTTCCAATACGCGGAAATTTTTCTTTTGTGTACACTAATTGAATTTGTTCCACTCCAATTGCATCAGCAGAACGAAAAATTGCACTCACATTATGCGGGTCATGGATATTTTCCAAAACCAAAGTAACATCCGGTTGACGTTGTGAAAGTACTTTGTAAATTTTATTTCTTCGTGCTTCAGATTTCATTTTTTAGACATTTGTAAAAAGATAATTGCTGTAAGAACGCATATTGCTCCAAAATATTGTGATGTGGTCATTACTCCACCAAGAAATAAAATTTCTGCTGCAACTGCAATCACTGGTTCTAATGTGCTGGTAATAATGGCTTTGCTTGATGGAATAAATTTTAATCCATAAAAATAAGAAGAATATGGAATGAGAATTGAAAGAATAGAAATAAGAAGAAACACTCCCCACTCTTCTATCGAATAGTGAGAAGAAAATATTGTGTTGGGTAACGTAACAACAAACCAAAAGATGGATGCACTGGCAAGAACATAAATTAGCGAAGTCCATGAAGAATATTTTTGTGTAAGAAATTTTCCGCTGATATTAAAATTTGCAAAGGCAATGGCAGCAAGAAGTGCGTAGATAATTCCTTTGTTGCTTCCGGAAAAAATATTTGTGTGAAATCCGCCAATGACTAAAAAAATTCCTAAAAGAGAAAGAAAAAGTGCAGTGTATTTTTGACGGGTTATTTTTTCTTTTTGAACTAATGCAGCATACAAGATTACAAGAATTGGTGCCGTATATTGCAACATTATAGAAGTTGCAACATTTGATTCTTTAATTGCAGAATAATAAAAATAGTTTGATGCAGCAACACCACAAATTCCCACAAAAAGAAAAAGCGGAATATGCTTTGGTTCAAACTTTAATACATTCTTTTTTTTGAAAAAGAAATATGCAAAAAGAATTATAAAAGAAATCGTAACTCGCATTTGCACTACAATCAATGGACTGTAGTGATTATTAAAAAAATGTTTTGCTACTGTTGCAGAAATTCCCCACGAAAGTGCTGCCAGTGCAATAAATAAATATCCTTTAAAATTTTTCATACATTATTCTAAAATTTGAAATTCTTTTTCTTTTGGACGAATTGTATTATACAATCTTTTCAATCCAACAAAACCAGTTTTGTTTCCACGCTGTGCTGCTTCACGATATAATTGTGCAGCAGAGGCAAAATTTTTCTTTACGCCAATTCCCTTTTCATAACAATAGCCCAATGAAATTTGTGCTAATACAGAACCATCATTCATCGCTTTTTGAAGAAATTGTATATCTTCATTGATATTTTCTAATTTTTCATTTTTAAGTTGACTTGTAATTAATTGAATTTTTGCTTCTCTACTTCCTAATGAGAAAGCATATTTCCACAATTCTGTTCCCTTTTTTTCATCTTGAGAAATCCATCTGCCAAAAAAGTAACATAAACCGCTTTCAATAATTGCAGGAATATAATTTTTTGCAACGGCTACTTGTAAGAAACTGAATGCTTGTTGTTCTGTAATTCTATTTTCAAAATTAAGTTGAACTAATTGTGCAATCACATAACATGCAATCGGATTTTTTTCTTGAATACCTTTTTCTAATTCTTGTTGGAAATTTTTTGTTTGAATAAGATTCCACAATAAATTTGGAGCGTATCGTGCATCGGAACGAATTGCTCTCACATAATAACTTGCAGAGAGAATAACTTTTTGCGGGACTTTTTCATAGTAACGTCCTAAAAGAGTAAGGAGTTCTGGATAACCAATATCTGCATTTTTTTCAAGAGTGTGAATTTTAGTAGAATCAATACTAAGACTATCAAATGAAAATGTTTTTTGCTCATTATGATGAGCAAAGAAATCTTTTACCAAAACTGTATCACTTATTTGTGTGGTTGTATCTTGCGGAGAAGAAAAATCTAAAAATATTGGTTGAATTGCTGAGTTATTATTTGGAGAAGATTTTTGTGTTTGTAGATTTTTTGTTGTATCAATTTTAGAAATTCGCTTTTGTATTTCTGGAAGTGCTTCTTTTGCTGGTTCGTATCCTTGTTCTGCAGATTTTTTTATTAATGTATATGCTGCATTCCAATTTTGTGGTACTACAAGATTATCAGTAAAAAATATTCCTTGTACATATTCTGCTTCCATCATTTCTTTTTCTGCAGCGAAAGAAAAATATTTGTAGGCATCAAAGGGATTCCATTCTATTCCCCATCCATTATTCAAAAAAATTCCAAAATTATATTGTGCTGTTGTTAAATTTTGTTCTGCTGCTTTTTTAATCCACGAAGCCGCCTTGCTTGTATCAACAGGAAAGCCCTTACCAGTTAAATATCGCAAGCCCAATTCGTGTTGGGAGGCAGCATCTCCATTACTTGCACTTCGCAATAATTCAAATCCTTGCCATAATTGATAAGTAACATCAGACGGTTTAATTAATGGGACTGAACGTTTTGGTTCGTAATTTTTAAATACGGGACTATTATTTGTTTGTGAGAGAATAATAGTTGTATATAAAAATAGTAAAAAGATTTTGTTCACAAGAATTTTTTAATGAATAAGAGAATACTGAAAGATTGTCATTCCGAATCCCGATTTATCGGGATGACGGAATCTCACTCTTCAAATATGAATTGAAAAAAGAGATTCTTCGTCGCTTCACTCCTCTGAATGACATTGATTTTGGATTTTTTAGTACTCCTAATAATATTTCTTCATATAAAAAAAGGAACGGATACAAATCCGTTCCTCAATTTTATCCAATTATCAAATCAACAAATTACCATGCTGGGTATAAATTATTGAAATCATCGAAACCAGCGCTTGATGGAAGAAGTTTTGTTGACACTCCTCCATTGACTGAAACAAGGTAAATATTCCCAAGATTATTCACTGCATCAATTCTGATATACGCAATTTTATCTCCGTTTGCTGCTCTTGTTGGATAACGATAATGTTGTGTAGAACTTTGTGCAACATCTGTTGAAGCATCATTTGTTATATTTGGATATGCTGATTTTACAATTTTATAAAATCCGCCATTGCCTTTATCAGATTCAAAAATAATATTATCACATGCAGGTGCCCACGCTGGATATCCAGAATTTCCTGGATTAAAAAATACTTTATTTGTAGTATCTGGTTTTGCAGCCAATGGGTCAATAACATAAATATCATGGTCACTTGCTGTTGCTGATGTTGCAAACTCATAAGCAACTTTTCTTACAGAAATTTTTGGAGACCATTTTGGATTATATTCATCTTCTCCACTTGTATTGGTGAGTGGTTTAATATTAGAAACCTGCAAATCATTTCCTGTTCCAGTCACATCACCAATATAAATATTTCTTGAATCTGAGGAACTAACTACATTATCTCCATCAGTATCATATCGTCTATCCCAAATGAGATATTTTCCATCTGGAGAGAATGATGGATTTTGGTCCAAATCTCCATTGGAAGAAAAAAGTTTTTTCGGATTTGCATTTGCATTAATTGTTGAATCTATTGTTCCATCAGATTTAAAAAAGAATGCGTGAATTTCTTTTGTTCCATTAGCATCAGTTGCCGAATAGACTAATATTCTTCCATCTGGAGACCAATTGGATTGTAAATCTGGTGTAGAATTATTGGTAAGTTTATAAGGATTTGTTGGATACACAAGATTTTGTGTGGAGAATGTTCCGTCATTTTCTAGTTGTGCAATATAAATATCTTGGTCTCCATCTTTATCGGATGTAAAGGAAAGAAATTTTCCACTTCGTGTTAAATCTGATGGTGGTGTTGGTACTACTGGTGCAACAGTATCTTTTTTACAGCCGATAAAAAGTGTTGCTGTAATGATGAGTATTGAGAGTGTTGTTTTCATACTATTTCCCCTTCTATAATTGTGATTATTTAGTTAGTAGGCAGTCATAATTTAAAAATGACCCCCCTTAAATTCCCCCCCTTAAGGGAGGGAAAATTTATCTAATATAAGAAAAGTTTTAAAAACTTTTCCTATCATAATCTTAAATCATGGTCATTTTTTATATCCTTTTGCTTCTAATTCTTTTGCTATTTGTTGTCCAATTTTCATTCCCCATTGTTGACCTGCCATCATACTTTCTTGCATAATGGATGGTAATGTGGTAACAACTTTTTTTCCCAGTGGAGTTTCGTAAAATTTCACTAATCCTTTAATATCTTCATGGTTAAGATGTTTATCATAAATTGGAATAATTTGTTCCATGAGTTCATTCATATCTGCTTTTTTTTCAAAATCTTGCCAAAATTTTTCTGGAACATTTGTCATATTCATTTTAAAATTTGAAAGCATTTGTTTCATCATTTGTTTTGCTAAATCTCCGCTTCCGGTAAGTTTTAAAAGTTTTTGTATATCTTGTTTTTTTGCTGGGTCAACAGAAGGTTTTTGTTGTGCAAATGTTGTAAATGTTACACAACAAAATAGTATTATTGTGAATGTGAGTTTTGTGAGTGTGTTCATGTGTTTTCCTTTGATAGTTTGTGAGAGTTATTTTTTATTACTGTATCTTTTATTTTATAAAGATATTCCAACGCTGCATTGTATTCGTTCGGAATATGTCCATCTAAAATTGCTTCTTCAATCATGGTTTTTAATATACCAACTACTTTTCCTGGGGGCAAATTACATATTTTCATAATTTCATCTCCTTTTACCGGAGATTGAAATGAACGCATTTTATCTTTTTCTTCTACTTCTTTCATTTTTGCATATACAATATCATAATTGTGCATATATTTTTCTACCAGTTTGGGATTTTTTGATGTAATATCTGCACGACATAAAAGCATTAAATCATCAATATCTTCCCCTGCTTCAAAAAGTAATCTGCGAATTGCAGAATCTGTTACTTCTTCGGAAACCAATACCATCGGTCGCAAATGAAGGCGTACTAATTTTTCTACATAAGGAACTTTTTCCAACGGTAATTTAAAACGACGGAAAAGATGTTTTACCATTCTCGCACCTAATTCTTCATGTCCGTGAAACGTCCACCCAACTCCTTCTACAAAACGTTTTGTTCTTGGCTTTGCAATATCATGAAGTAAGGCGACAAAACGTAAATACACATTATCAGTTGTTAATGAAATATTATCCACAACTTGGCACGTGTGGAGAAAAACATCTTTATGATGATGGTCTTTGCGTTGGTCAACTCCCGCAGTTTCTGCAAATTCCGGAAAAACAATGTGCATTATTCCTGTATCAAACATTAAACGAAGTCCAATTGATGGCTTTGGACTTGCAAGAATTTTTATGAATTCTTCGGTAATACGCTCTTGAGAAATAATACTTAATCGCTCTTTAATTTGAGAAATTGCTTTAAGTGTATTTTCTTCTATGGTAAATCCTAATTGTGATGCAAAGCGGATTGCCCGCATGATGCGAAGCGGGTCATCATCAAAAGTTTCTAACGGAGAAAGTGGTGTGCGGATTATTTTTTGTGATAAATCTTGCTCTCCATTAAATGGGTCTACTACTGTTCCAAAATTATGCTTATTTAAACCGGCGACTAATGCGTTGATAGTAAAATCTCTGCGAGAAAGGTCGTCGTTTAATGTGCCTTGTTCTACCACTGGATTTCGTGAGTGTTTGGCGTAACTTTCTTTTCTTGCTCCTACAAATTCAATTTCAAGATCCTTGTATTTTATTTGCGCTGTTCCGAAATTCTTGAATATAGCTAGATTCGCATCCTCACCTAATTTCTCTTTTACTTTTGTGGCAAGATCAATTCCGCGA
>CALETH010000038.1 GCA_937920105.1 uncultured Bacteroidota bacterium | reverse complement strand
TCTTCGTTGTTGGACGAATCCCGATAATTTCCACTTCCTCACCCACATTTACGATCCCGCGTTCTACTCGGCCCGTTACTACTGTACCGCGACCAGAAATTGAGAATGAATCTTTTTCTCCATCTCTTGTTAATGCGTGGGGTATTGATTTGCTTATTTCTGGAAATGGTTATGGACTTGGTGGTTTTTATCTAAAAAAGTTTTCTAAAGAATTTTTTGGAACACTTTCGCTTTCAATTGGAGAAGCAAAGGATGATAATGAAGTGGATTATGTAAGTTACTACGGACAAGTTTTTACTCCGGGAAAGAAAAATAGATTTCTCCTTGTTCCGATTTTGGCAGGTGTGCAGTATAGATTATTTTCTGAAGATATTGCTGATAATTTTCGTCCATATATTAATGCGGCCGTTGGTCCAACAATTTTACTTTCTGCTCCTTATGATAAAGAATATTTTAGAAGTTTTTTTGGTTATTCCACGTTTCATTACACAGCAGGTGGATATGTTGGGTTTGGCGCTTTTTTCGGAAGTGAATCAACTCTTTCTGGCGTGAATGTACGATATTACGTTATACCATTTTCTTCTGGTGTGGAAAGTTTTGTTGATGCAAATGGTGTAACCACAAAAAAGAAAGAGTTTGGTGGGTTTTATATTACGTTGAATTTTGGTTCGGTGTTTTAAATTCTGTATTTTTGTTTAAGAACATTATCAATATGTTCATTTTCCATTAACTCTTTCATATCAATTTTTTCTTTAAATTCTTCTATAAAACTTTCTGACAAGTTTTGATTTTTTGAGATGTATGGCCAAAATAATTCATTTTGAAATTCTCGGATGAAACTTTCTGATAGTTTTTGACATTGCTCAAGAAATCCTGTAGAAATTAACTTATCTTTAAATTCTCGAATAAATGCTTCAGACAATTTAGAATTTATTGCAATATCATTCCATTCCCACCTGTCTCTATTTTTTCGAATAAAACCCTCCGTAAGGTATGGATTTTGTGATAGAGATTCCCAAGTCAATTTATTTATATGTTTCCTTATAAATTTTTCTGAGAGTTTTTGTCCTTCAGCAATATCTCTCCATGATATTTTATTCTCAAATTCTATTATAAATTTTTCTGAAAGTTTTTGATATTTTGACACCCAACCCCATTTTACAACATCTGCAAAATCACGAATAAAACTTTCAGATAAATTTTTATAAATGGATAATTCATTAATATTAAATTTTGATATATCTTTTCTTATATCTTCTTCATTCAATTCCTCATATATTTGTTTCCATTTATCATCTTTATACTTACTTTTAAATTTTTCGTCTATTTTTTCATTTTCTAAAACAGATACCCAGTTTACTTTATATTTAAACTTTTCTATAAATTGCTTACTTAATTTTTGATGAGAAGAAAGTGTAAGCCAAGATACTTTATCTTGAAACTCGTCTATAAGTTTTTCAGAAAGATTTTGATATATACAAATATTTTCCCAATCTACCTTTTCTTGATATTTTCTTATAAAATCCTCTGTTATATTTTTATTACATGAAAGTTTTTTCCATGAAACTTTATTCTGAAATTCACTTATAAATGATTCTGATAATCTTTGATATTGAGAAATATTATCCCAATGTATTTTATCTTGATATTTCTTCATCATATCTTCTGAGAAGGAGGTATATTGGGAAAGATTTTCCCAGTTTAATTTATTTTCATATCTATCAATAATTTCCTGAGTCAATTTTTTAGAACATGATAACAAATTCCAATCTATCTGCGACTTAAACTTGTCAATAAATGATGTAGATAGTTGTTGATATATACAAATGGCTTTCCAATCCACTCTGTCTTTAAATTTCTCAATAATATCTTCTGTTAATTTCTGATGAAAAGATGCTTTTTGCCAATCTATTTTTTTAGAAAATTTTCGAAGAATATTTGAAGACAATGATTGATATACAATCATAATATTCCAATCTAATTCATTAGCATATTTAACGATGAAATCATCTGTTATTTTTTGATAATGACTGATATAGTCCCATCCAAGTTTATCGGTATGTTTTTTTATAAATTCAATAGAAAGAGCTTTATATACAGCTACAATATTTGGATTATATTTTTCCCACTGTTTTTCTATTTTATCTTCAGAAATTTTTATTAATTTTTGTTGCCATTTCCCCTTATCATAAAAATCTAAATATTCATTCATTTGTTTGTGCAATCCTTCTTCTGCTTTTTGAAACATATAATTTTTCCCTTCTCCGTTTGCATTAAGGAAAAACCAAAGTTTATTTTCAATATGGGTTCGATAAATAAAAGATTCAAAACTTTCTTCTGCTATATATAAACATTCAGTTAATTGTTCTATATTATTCTTTAGTAAGCTCGAGAGTTTGAGATAAGAAGATAATACACAACTCTTTCTACATCTTTTTTTATCAGATTCAAAATATAAATACCAAAAAGCGCTATCTTGTTGGTCTTGATATATGGTTAGAATATGACCTTTATGAAATGGTCTTAAATCTATTTTTGATGGAAAATAACAAGACGTTGGAGATATAAATCCTACAATACTTTCCCAATTTGGAATATTCATCAATAAACTGAAATCCGCAGGAAAAGTAATTTTTAATTTCTTTTCCAATTTTTTTAGTTTTTTAAATTTTGAAGATTTATTTTTTTGAATATCCTGCAACTGAGGTAACCAACTAAAATCACCTTTGATATATTTTCTAATTGAAGGAAGTTGACTTGATGTGTAAAAAATATAGGTATCTTTTTCTTCTCCAAAACGATATTTTCCTAATTCCACACCTACCCATTGTTTATACAATTTTTTCATAAATATTTCACTCCATCCTTCAAATACTTCGTTACATAATTTTTTACTGCATCTTCCAAACTCAAAAATTCTTTTGTATATCCGGCATTGCAGAGTTTTTGCATTTCCGCTTGTGTATGATATTGATATGAATTGCGAATAGTTTCTGGCATTTCTTTGTATTCAATATTAGATTTTTTTTCTAATGCAGAAAAAATTGCATTAGCAAGTGCATTCCATGAACGGGATTTTCCTGTTCCTAAATTAAAAATTCCATTTTTTTTTGGGTTTTGAAAAAACCACCACAAAACTTCTGTACAATCTTTTACATAAATAAAATCTCTTACTTGCTCACCATCTTTATAATCTGCATGATAAGATTTAAAGAGTTGCATTTTTCCTGTTTGTTGAATTTGAAAAAATGCTTTATAAACCAAACTTGCCATTTCTCCTTTATGATATTCATTGGGACCAAAGACGTTGAAAAATTTTATTCCCACAATTTTTTCTGAAATGTTACTTTGCAATGCCCACATATCAAAAAGATGTTTTGAATATCCGTACGCATTTAATGGATGAAGTTTTTGTGTGATTGTATCATCATCGGAAAATCCTAACTCACCATTTCCATATGTTGCAGCACTACTGGCATAAATAAAACGTGCATTATTTTTTACTGACCATTCTGCAAGTGTACGTGTGTATTGATAATTATTTTCTATAAGATATTCTATATTTTTTTCTGTTGTGGAAGAACATGCTCCAAAATGGAATATTGCTTTTACAGAAGAAATTTTTCTTGATTGTATATCTTGAATAAATTTATCTTTATGAACATAATCCAAAAATTTTTTACCAACGAGATTTTTCCATTTTTCAGAACTTCCTAATTCATCAACAACGAGAATATCAGAATATCCCTGTTCATTCAATTTTGCAAGCATTACACTTCCGATAAATCCGGCACCACCAGTAAGAATAATCATATTTTTTTCCTTAGATAACGCTACACATTTTGTCTTTATATATTTCTTTTAATTATATCTATTTAATCCAACTTCCTAATTCTACTTCATTAGAAATCGTAAGTAATGCAAAATCGTTACTATTGCTGTGTGAAGCTAAGAGCATTCCTTGTGATTCTACTCCCATAAGTTTGGCAGGCGCGAGATTTGCCACAATAATAACAGATTTCCCTATAAGTTCTTCGGGTTTTCGTTGTTCGGCAATTCCTGCAACAATTTGACGTTGTTCAAATCCTAAATCAATTTGTAATTTTAATAATTTTTTAGATTTTGGCACGGCTTCGCAAGAAATAATTTTGGCTACACGTAAATCAATCTTTTGAAAATCTTCAATAGTAATTGTTGGTTTAAGTGGTAAAAAATTTTGTCCTTTTTTCTCCGTTACAATTTCTTTTGGTTTTTCTAGTTTTACTGTTTGTTGTTCAATCACTGTATCCTCTATTTTGGTAAAAATTATTTCTGGTGTGTTTATTTTTTGTCCTTCTTGTAACATTAATTCTCCAGCAGAATTCCATTGTTCATCATAAATAGATTTTTGCATTCCTAACATTTTCCAAATTTTTTCTGAAGAAAACGGAATAATTGGTGAAAAGAGTATTGCTAACGTTCGAATAATTTGCAAAGAAATATGAATAGTATTTGCAGATTGCTGTGGATTGGTTTTTAACGTTTTCCACGGTTCACTATCATTAAAATATTTATTCGCAGTTCGTGCAACGTTCATAATTTCCATCACACCTTCACGAAATTTATAGTGTTCAAAAAGATTTCCAATTTTCTGTGGTGCTTGTTTACTATATTCAATCATTTCTTTGTCTAACAAACTTGGGTTTTCCAATTTTGGAATTTTGCCTCCAAAATTTTTAAACGCAAATGTTAATGTACGATTAACAAAATTTCCATAAATATCTGCAAGTTCATTATTAATTTTGGATTGAAAATCTTTCCATGAGAAATCTGAATCTTTATTTTCCGGCAAAATTGTTGCAATACTGTATCGTAATAAATCCGGAGAAAATGTTTCCAACACATCTTTTACATACACTGCATGATTTCTACTTTTGGAAAATTTTCCACCTTCTAAATTTAAAAATTCATTCGCAGGAACATCGTACGGAAGAATATAACCTTCTTTTGCCATCAACAAAATTGGAAAAATAATTGTGTGAAATACGATATTATCTTTTCCAATAAATGCAATGTATCGCGTTTCTTTATCTTGCCAAAATTCTTTCCACTTATCAGGAGTATTTTTTTGTTTTGCCCATTCTTTTGTTGCAGAAATATATCCCAACACTGCTTCAATCCACACATACAACACTTTTCCTTGTGCATTTTCTAATGGAACCGGAACTCCCCATTGCAAATCACGCGTTACCGCTCTTTCCTGCAAGCCCTCTTTTAACCAACTTCGTGTTTGTTGAAGAACGTTATCTTTCCATTCAATACTGTGTTGTTCAACATAGTTTTCTAATTTTTTTTGAAAGTCCTGCAACTTCAAATACCAATGTGTTGTTTTTTTTACAGTTGGTGTTTTTCCTGAAACCAAACTTTTCGGATTTTTTAATTCTAATTGGTTGTAGTATGTTCCACAATTATCACATTGGTCTCCACGTGCTTTATCATATCCACATTTCGGACATTCTCCTTCAACATAACGGTCTGGCAAAAACATTTTTGCTTCATCATCATAAAATTGTTCTTCTTCTTTTTCAGTAAGAAATTTTTTGTTCAATAAATCCAAAAAAAATTCTTTTGCAACTTCATGATGGACTGGACGTGATGTTCGTGAATAATTATCAAAACTCATTCCCAATTTTGAAAATGTTTCTGCATTAGATGTATGAAATTTATCGACAATAGTTTGAGGTGAAACTTTTTCTTTTTCCGCAGTGAGTGTGATTGCAACACCATGTTCATCCGAACCACAAATAAATAAAACGTTACGATGTTGAAGACGTTGATAACGAACAAAAACATCTGCTGGTAAATATGCTCCCGCTAAATGTCCAAGATGAATGGGACCATTGGCGTACGGAAGTGCAGCAGTTACTAATAAACGTTTATAATTGTACATAAAGAATTTTTTTGAGTTGAATTGATAACGAAATAATAATGAGTGGAAGATAGACATTTCGGCGAAGAAGTTCTAAAGAATTTTCTAGTGTTTCTATTGCAGCAGAAATATTTGCATTTCCAAATTTGGAAAGAAATTTTTGTAAATCTTCTTGTTGGTCTTGGTTGATAATTCCTTCTGCTCCACGTTCTTTTAAAATAAGTACATCTCGCATCCACATTAATGTTAATGAAAAAAGTTGCTCTACAGATTTTTTGTTGGAGGTGGTAAGATAGTTTTCGTTTTCTTCAAAAAATTTCATTACAGAATTTGCCAGTACTGCTCGCAAAAATTGCACAACTTCTTTTCGTTGTTCCGAAATATCTTCGGAAAGAAGTTCAATTGCTCGTGTATAACTTCCGTTGGATATGCGTGCAAGGATTTTTGCGTTTTGATTTTCTATAGAATAATTTTTCTCTAACGCTTCTGCTATTTTTTCTTCGGAAAGAATATTGCATTGAATACTTTGACATCGTGAAAGTATTGTGGAAAGTAATTTTTCTTTTCGTGATGTAGTAAAAAAAAATATTGTATCTACTGGTGGTTCTTCTAAAATTTTTAACAATGCGTTAGATGCGGCTTCATTCATCATTTCTGCTTGTGAGATGATAAAGATTTTTTTTCCTTCTTCATACGAGGCAAGTGATGTTTCTTTACGAATTTCTCGTATCATTCCAATACTTATGGTGTTCGCTTTTTGTATGGAAATTTTAAAATACGGATTGTGTGCTTTTTCTGATAACTGTTTTCGGATTTCTTCTCTTACATCATTTTGGATTTTTTCTTCTTCTCCACTTTCAGAAATTCCAGGTAGTGCAAAAATAAATTTTAGATTTGGATGTTGAAGTATGGATATTTTTTTACAGGATGGACATTCCATACAACAAATGTTTTTTTTTGTTCACATAAAAGTGTTCGTGCAAATTCTATCGCGAGTGCATCTTTTCCAACACCTTCCTGCCCCCACAATAAATAGGCATGAGCAAGTGTATTATTTTCTATCACTCGTTTGAAAATTTGCTTTACGGTATTCTGCCCGATAATTTTATTCCAGTTGTTCATAGAAGAATTTAAAAATCTTTTGTCATGCCCAAATATTTTTATTGGGCATCCAGAATTTACAAATTAAAAATATGGATTCCCGCTAAAAGCATGCGGGAATGACAATCATTAAGATTTTTTAAAACGCATGTCCTAATCCAAAATGGATTGTAGTGGATGAAAGAAATTTCCGTTTAAAAATCCACTGATAATATGGTTTTTCCGAAGGGTCATATAATTTAAATCCAACATCAAAACGAATTGGTCCGATAATTGTCTCATAGCGAAGTCCACCACCAAACGCAAGTGCAATTTGTGAAAGATGCATATCTTCTAAACGATTCCATAAATTTCCATAATCAAAAAAGAAAATTCCCCAAATTGCATTTAATTGTATTCCTAATAATTTTTGTGATGCGGTTGGAAAAAATTGTAATCGTTGTTCAATACTTCCATCAATAAAAATATTTCCACCTTGGTCGGGATTAGGAAATGTTGCTAATGTTCGCGAAGCCCATCCACGAACACTTCCACTCCCTCCTTGAAAAAACCTTCGTTGCTGAATAATCGGTGTTTGATTATTGGAGTTATATAATCCAGCAACTCCACCACGTAATTTTATTGCAAAAATATTACTTCGCAATTGATTGGTTGCAAAATAATGTCTTCCCAAAAAAGAAAATTTAAGATATTGTGAGTACGGAAGATTTGAACCCAAATTATCCAAAAGAGATGAGATAAAGCCTGCTTCTTCAATTGTTCCAGAATGAAAAAATCCTTCTGATGGAGAAAAAATATTATTAGTTTTATCTCTTTGTAACGTAAAAGAAATAATATTATTAAACTGTCTTGTTACTTCCGGTGCTATTGTAGTATCAATAATAGTAGAAAGTTGTGGATTGATAACGTCTTTATCACTGCGTTCAATGGTATATTCTCCAAAACCTAAAGTGTAGGTCGCAAATTTATTGATGAAACGTAATCGACTTCTCACAATATTAAAAAAAACATTGTATTGTTTTTCAACTTCCACTCCAACATTAAAACTTACACTCAATTTATTACTAAAAAAATATGGTTGAGCAATTTGCATTTGTATATCGGCTTTGGTTAATAATGTGTTTTCTTTTAATCCATAACGAAGCAATCCAGGAAAATATAATCTATCTAATGCTTGTGCTCTTGCTCGTGAACGAATAGAAAATGATGTTGCATTGTTAAATAAATTTTTATGGCTATATCCCAACCCAATACCAAAAGTAAATGATTCATTTTCATCATTCATTAAAATTTCTGGTGTCAACTCTTGCATATCCAACAATGAATATGTTATGACAATTGGAAATGCTGTCGCATTACTATCTGGTAATTGTGCTGTTCGAATTCTTGCACTTTCAAAAAGTCCGAGACGATTAAGATTTTGCTCTCCTTCGCTACGTTTGTATTCATTAAATAAATGTGCATATTGAAAATCTAATTGACGTGTGATAACTTCTCGGGGAATTTCTTTTTTTTCTTCTGTGGTATCAGGAATAATCGTAATTTCTCCAAAATAATATCTTTTCCCAGCATTGTATTCCATAGTGAGTGAAATATTATTGGTTGATAAATATCGTAACGGAGTAATTTTTTTTAATTCAGCAAGTCGATATCCGCTTGAATAAAATATTCTAAAAATGCGTGCATTTTCTTTTTCTATATTTTCTACAATGTATGGGTCTCCTTTTTGAAGAGATGTATTGTTAAGAATATCTTCACGAATATCAGAAGCGATATTTTCTATACCAGAAATATTTACTGTGTCTAAATATGAACGTTGGTTGGTGTTGATAGAAATTGTAATATCTACAGTGTGAGTATTGTATTGTAGGGTTGTATCTATAGAAGAGTGAAAATATCCAAAATCTTCAAGTTTTAATTTTATTTTTTGAATATCTTCTCCAAATGTAATTGGGTCAAAATATTCAGTTGGGTTTCCTATTTTTTCTGAAACTTTATAATAAAGAAATTTAGAAAACCATGATGGTGTTTCTATGGTTTGCATTAGAGAACGTAATTCTGTTTCTTTAATATCACCATTAATAATAAACTCAATAGCATTAATTTCATATTTTGTTGTATCTACTTTTTGTGCTTGTGCTATCAGTGGATACAATAATAATATGAAAATTATAATGAAATAATATTTTTTTCGATGTATGAACATATCAATAAAAAAACCCAGCATTGCAATTTGCTTTCACTGGGTTTTTTACAATTTCTATTTTATTGGGTATTTAATATTCTTCTTCATCTTCATAAAAGAAATCATTGCCAGTAGGATAATCTGGCCAAATTTCTTCTATATTTTCGTATGAATCCTCATTATCTTCTAATTCTTGTAAATTTTCGATAAGTTCTGTTGGCGCACCTGTTCTCACTGCATAGTCAATCAATTCCTCTTTTGTTGCAGGCCATGGAGCATCTTCAAGGTAGGACGCCAATTCCATAGTCCAAATCATAATTCATTCCTCTATAATAAATGGTTAATCGTTAGTTCCTGAATTTGCTGCTAACTGTTCCCGTATTTTTCTATAATCTACATCATCAACAAAATACTCAACAGGATTCATTTTTTTTCCGTTATATTCTACTTCATAATGCAAATGTGGTGCTGTTGATAAACCGGTTGAACCACAATAAGCAATTAAATCTCCTCGCTTCACCTTTCTTCCGGGTTGTACAGCAACTTTAGAAAGATGTCCATAAATGGTCTTATAGCCAAAACCATGGTTTATCTTTATAACAATACCATAACCACTTCCTGACCTTCCTGCTGCTTCTACTGTTCCATCACCAGTTGCGTAGACGGGTCTGCCTGTTTCACCGTGAATATCTATTCCTTCGTGTTTTTTCCAAACTCCTAAAATCGGATGAACTCGCATTCCATATCCATGATAAGAAAATGTTCCGTTCATTGGTTTGATTGCTGGAAGTGATGCAAAGTAGACTTTATTTTCTTCAGATTTTTTGTAGATGTTTTGATAACTTGTTTTTTGGAACTCTATTTCTCGTTCTATTTTATCTAACATCTGTTTTGAAGAAGATAATACTTCACTAACATCTTGAGAATTAATTCCTAATGTTTTTGGAATTTCGGTACCACCAATTCCCAAGTTTCGTGTATCATCATCTATTGTTGGAAGGTTGACTGCTAAACGAAGTTCGTTATCTTGTTTTGCAAGTTTATCCATTGTAGTTGTCACTTCTAACAAATTTGCATGAAGTGTTTTGATTTCCTTTTTCAAAATATCATTTTCTTTTATCAATGTTGCATTCGTAGCAATTTCTCCGAAAAAAATATTGATACTAAAAAGAAGGATAACGGCACCAACTACTCCGTAAGTAATATATTTTGCATAATGAAGTGTAGAATTGACTTCTTTATAAGTAACTGTATCTTCGGAATAATAAAGTATAACCTTTTTTCGTTTCATTACTGAACTTTCTTAATGTGATTATTACCGCTGAAAAAATATAAAATTTCTTCCTCTTTGTCAATAGTATAATGTTAATAAAAACAAAAAGAAGGAATCCTATAGATGACACACCCTAAATCCCCTCTCGCCCTCACACAGTCAATCGTTACAGATTTGGACTAAAGTCCAATTTTCTTTTTGTATATTTCCCCGACATAAATGTCGGGGTTATTTTTTCTCACACACTTATTTACTTCATTACTAAAATACTATTTCACCAACACCATTTTCTTCACTTCACTAAAATTACCTGCAGTTAATTTATAAAAATACATTCCGCCAGAAAGTGAACTTGCATCAAAATTAATTGTGTAAGTTCCGACTTTCATTTCTTTATTCACCAATGTCGTTATTTCTTTTCCTAACACATCATACACTTTGAGTGTTACAAATGTATTGGTTGGAATTTGATAATTAATTGTTGTTGTTGGATTGAACGGATTGGGATAGTTTTGGGAAACACTATAGGTGGTTGGTAAAACTTCTTTTCTTGTTTCTTCAACTACTGGCAAACTTGGATTGCTTGCATCTCCACCAATGGCAAATTCTCCAAAAAATGGGAAATTATTTACTCTTATATAAGGGGTATGATATTCTATATAATTACTATTTACAAGACTCCATGATTTTGTATTATCACTTCTCCATAATACTTTTAATTTATTAAAATCTGTAATTCCTTTAAGTAATGTCAAATCAATAATGAGGTCATATTTTAATCCTGTAAGCCCACCACCACTAAAACTCCAATATCGTTCTTTGGCAAGTGTGGTGATACCGTTGGGAAGAGTACCTACTATGGTTGGATTGGAGTTTGCAGTTACTGTTAGTGTTCCATTATTCGATGGAGATTGTGTTACATTCATTATGGCACCGGTAGTATCAAAAATGTAGTAGCCCGATGAAAATGTAGTGAGTAATGGATTAGTTGATGTACTTTTCGGAACGACAAGTGTTGTTGCGGCATCTTTAGTTAACGTTACTCCTTGTGGTAATGGGTTTTGCCATACAAAGAGTGTTTGGAGATTTGGATTTATGTCAACTTTTATCTCCGTAAGTTTGGTATTCTTTGCAAGATTGAGAAGTAGGGAAAAGTTATTACCCTCACACCATAAATTTTGCAAATTTACATTCTTGCTAACATCTAAGGCACTGAGTTGGTTAGAATAACAATATAATTCTTGTAAGTTCACATTATTACTTACATCTAATATTATTAGTGGATTAGCACCACAATTTAATTTTTGCAAATTCACATTCTGACTTATGTCTAAATTACTGAGTTGGTTAGAATGGCACCACAATCCTACCAAATTTATATTCTGATTTACATTTAGTATAGTAAGATTGTTATAACTACAATCCAACGTTTGTAAGTTTATATTTTTGCTTACGTCTAATACCGTTAATTGATTATCAGAACAATCTAAATATTGCAAATTCACATTCTGACTGACATCTAATAATGATTTTAATCGATTAAAATGACAATCTAAATATTGTAAATTTATATTGTTACTTATATTTAAATATTTGAGACCATTATTGCTACAGTTTAAATATTGTAAATTTATATTATTACTCAAGTCTAACGTATCAATACCATTACTAGAACACTGCAGATATAATAAGTTTATAAATTTTTCTATTCCCCGCAAATTATAGGTAAAACTACCATCAATATTTAACGTATCTACAGCAGCAATATTGGGTACAATAATGGTATCTCCAACACCTGAAGTAATATTATAATTTGGTGTGTTGGTGATGAGAGCAATCCTAAAATTTGCATCTGGCACCCAAACTTTTGTTTGGGCAAATATTGCTGTAGAAAGTAACATCCATACAGCAATCGTACGAGAAAAACGAGATTTGGTCCACATAAATACTCTCCTTCTTTGTATGTGAATAGATAGAATATTTTGTACTACATTATTATTGTACGAACAAACTTCTCTTTGCAATAAGACGGGGAACACATTGTGAGAAATTGTACATTATAAAATTACATAAAAAATCATTTTTGCTTCGTTGACTTTGCTTCGTTTTTTTGATAAATTTCATTCTCTTTCAATTTTATTAACTACATTATTTTTTTATGGAATCTTATTTTCCAATATTTCTTATGCTTACTATCGGTGTGATATTAGGCGTTGTTTTTTTAAATCTGCAAAAATTATTAGGACCAAACCGTCCAAATAAAGAAAAACTTTCTACATACGAAAGCGGAATGTTACCGGTAAGTTCTGCTCATGAACGGTTTTCTGTAAAATATTACATGGTAGCCGTTCTTTTTATTTTGTTTGATATCGAGGTAATTTTTCTTTATCCATGGGCAGTAAATTTTCGTGCGTTAGGTCTTTTTGGATATGTGGAAATGGTACTTTTTATTAGTATACTTTTTGTTGGATACTTTTACATTCTCAAGAAAGGAGCTTTACAGTGGGATTAGAACATGCTTTTGGTGATACTGCAATTACTACTACTATAGATAGTGCAATTAACTGGTGCAGAAAAAATTCCGTGTGGCCTATGCCTTTAGGAATTTCTTGTTGTGGAATTGAAATGATGGCTTTTGCCGGACCTCGTTTTGATGTTTCTCGATTTGGTTCAGAAGTATTTCGCTTCTCTCCTCGTCAATCTGATTTATTAATTGTTGCTGGTACTACTACATATAAGATGGCAACAGTGGTAAGAAAAATTTATGACCAAATGCCTGACCCAAAATGGGTGATTGCAATGGGTGCTTGTACTTCCACTGGTGGAATGTATCGTACTTATTCTGTAGTACAGGGTATTGACCAATTTTTACCGGTTGATGTGTATGTTGCCGGATGTCCTCCACGTCCGGATAATCTTCTTCATGGATTAATAATGATTCAAGAAAAAATTCAACGTGGGGAAAGCAAGGGTTCTCCGATGACGGTGGCTGACGAACGTAGAGAAAAACAAGAGTTGTTACAAATTTCGTTACATAATAATTAAATTATTTAAGATTTGTCAGATTTTACAAATATCTTATCAAAATATTTTACTCCAATGCTTACCAACGTTATTCAACAATTACAAGAACATCATGCTTCAAATATTCTTTCTATTCAAGAATTTAGAGATGAATATACTGTTCACTGTAAAAAATCTCACATTTTAGAAATCTGTACTTTTCTTCGTGATAATGAAGAGTGCAGGTTTGATTATTGCAGTGATATTTGTGGTGCTGATGCTTACACTCCAGAAAACCGCTTTGAAGTGATTTACAATCTTTATTCTCTCACACACAAACATCGCGTTCGTTTAAAAGTTTTTGTTGATGAACATGATTTACATGTTCCCAGCGTAACATCTATTTGGCAAGGTGCAGAATGGCCTGAACGAGAAACGTATGATATGTACGGAATTATTTTTGATGGTAATAAAGATTTACGAAGAATGTACATGCCGGAAGATTTTGAACATTATCCTTTACGAAAAGATTTCCCTTTAATGGGAGTGAGTGGTTCAATTCCCCTTCCACCAAAATAATTTTCTATTTTTAATTAAAAACTCTTTATGGATACTACGACATCAACGACCTATCAAGAAAAATTAGCAACACGCCAGAAAAAAATTTATCAAGCACTTCACAATAAAGATACTCATGTTCAATTTGATGATGTGTTGGAAAATGAAATGGTTCTTAATATGGGACCGCAACATCCGGCAACACATGGAGTGCTTCGCCTTCTTATAAAATTGGATGGTGAAACTGTTGTTGCGTGTGTTCCAGAACTTGGTTACCTTCATCGTGGGTATGAGAAATTAGCAGAAAATTGTTCTTATCATGAATACATTCCTCACACTGATAGGTTAGATTATCTTTCTCCATTAATGAACAATACAGCATACGTTCTTGCTGTAGAAAAACTCATCGGAATAGAAGCACCTCGCCGAACACAATTTATCCGTGTTATTGTTTCTGAACTTGCACGTATTTCATCCCATCTTCTTGCATTGGGAGCAACAGCAATGGATATTGGTGCATTAACCGTTTTTATTTGGGCATTTCGTGAACGTGAAAAATTGTATGATATTTTTGAAAATCTTACTGGTGCAAGATTCACCACAAGTTATACTCGTATTGGTGGAGTTTCGCAAGATATGCGTCCGGAAGTAAAAAAAATGGTTGAAGAATTTATCAAACAATTTCCGGGAAAACTTTTAGAGTGTGAAAAAATGTTACATGCGAACAGAATTTTTGTTGAACGTATGGATGGTATCGGAAAAATTACTCGTGAGCAAGCAATTGCTATTGGAATGTCCGGACCATGTCTACGCGGAGTTGGTATTGATTGCGATATTCGTCGTGACCATCCTTATCTTGTCTATAAAGAATTAGAATTTAATGTTCCTGTTTATAATGATGGTGATGCACTTTCACGATATTATGTTCGCATCAACGAAATGAAAGAAAGTGTTCGTATTATTCAACAAGCATTGGAAAAAATTCCTGAAGGACCAATTCATGCATTTGAACCAAAAAAAGTTCTTCCACGAAAAGAACAAGTGTACACAAAAATGGAAGAATTGATTCACGATTTTATGTTAGTAAATTTTGGAGTTAATCCACCAGTTGGTGAAGTTTATAATGCTATCGAAGCATCAAAAGGAGAATTAGGATTTTATATTCAAAGTAAAGGTGAAGGACATCCGTGGAGATTGAAAATCCGCTCTCCCTCATTCATGAATTTACAATCTTTACCAATTCTTACCGAAGGAAGTATGATTTCCGATGTGGTTGCCATTATCGGAAGTATTGACCCAGTAATGGGAGAAGCAGATAAGTAAAATTTTATTTCAACTATAATATAATTATGCTCACACCAGAAAATCTCAAAAAAGTAGAAGAACTACGTAAACGCTATCCCGAAAGTAAAGCACTAACACTTCCTGTTTTGTGGATTGCTCAAGAACAAGAAGGTTGGATTTCTGAAGATATGATGAAATATATTGCCAATCTTCTCAACGTTCCTCCTGCCCATGTGATGGGAGTTGTAACATTTTACACAATGTACAATTCCAAAGAAAAAGGAAAATATCACATTGAAGTATGTACAAATATTTCCTGCATGTTACGCGGTTCTGATAAAATTTTGGAAACCGTAGAAAATCACTGCAAAACTTCTGTAGGAAAAACTTCTTCTGATAAAAAATGGACTGTGAGCGAAGTGGAATGTATGGGAGCATGCGGCGGTGCACCAATGCTTGCAATCGGAGAAGAATACTACGAAAATCTCACACCAGAAAAAACAAAAGAATTATTAGAAAAATTATCTTAACATCTTCTTATTGAATATCTCTATGGAAAAATTTATCCTTCCTGAAATCCCCAATTATCACAAAATAGAAGTTTACGAACAACACGGTGGTTACGGTGCTTTGAAAAAAGCACTTACAATGAAACCGGATGAAATTATTGATGAAATAAAAAAATCCAATCTTCGTGGACGTGGTGGTGCATGCTTTCCTACCGGAATGAAATGGTCGTTCATGCCGAAAGATAATTCACGTCCGAAATATTTGGCAATTAATGGAGATGAATCTGAGCCGGGTACTTTTAAAGATAGAATGATTTTTGAATTTAATCCCCACGCATTGATTGAAGGGATTTTGATTGGATGTTATGCGATGGGAATTACTGCAGCGTACGTGTACATCCGTGGTGAATATGGAAAATGGATTCACATGTTGCAAAAAGCAGTTGATGAAGCATATACAAAAGGTTACATCGGAAATGATATTCTCAAATCAAAATTTTCTACTAATATTTATTTACACAAAGGTGCTGGTGCGTATATTTGCGGAGAAGAATCTGCGTTGATGAATTCCATTGAAGGTGAACGCGGTTATCCGAGAGTGAAACCACCCTTTCCTGCTCAAAAAGGGTTGTGGGCTTCTCCTACGACTATTAATAATGTGGAAACGATGGCTAACATTCCTCTTATTATGAATAAGGGCTGGGAGTGGTATTCTAAAATTGGCAACGCAAAACATCCCGGACCAATTTTGGTTGGCATTAGCGGACATGTGAATAAACCCGGTGTGTATGAAGTTCCTACTGGAGTTTCTTTATTGGAACTTATTAATACTTATGCTGGTGGAGTTCCGAATAATAAAAAAATTAAAGCGGTTATTCCCGGTGGTTCTTCTACAATGATTCTTCGCGGAGAAAATTTGGAAGGTGTGTGTATGGATGCTGATTCTTTAAAAGCGGCGGGTTCTTCCGTTGGTACGGCTGGACTTATTGTGATGGATGAAGATACGGATTTAATTCGGGTGATTACTCGGATTGCAAAATTTTATTATCATGAATCTTGTGGGCAATGCACTCCCTGCCGTGAAGGAACCGGTTGGTTATTCAAAACTCTGAAACGTTTTGAACATGGCGAAGCACAAATGCAAGATATTGATGTTTTAATGGATGTTGCCAATAATATTGAGGGAAATACAATTTGTGCGTTGGGTGATGCTGCTGCATGGCCTGTGCAAAGTATGATTCGTCGCTTTAGAGAAGAATTTGAAAAACGTGTTGTAAAGGAAGAAGTGATGGCGTGATTTAGTTAATTCATTACTTTCAATAAAAAACTATATTGTGTATTCATAAATCATATTTTCCATTTCATTTTCTGCTGCTAATTCTATACAGAATTTTTTAAGAAATTGCTTTGCAAATTTTTCGCTTTCTTCGAAAATTTCTGCACTAAATACCAATTCTAAAACATCATTTTCTAAACCTGTAATTTTAGATTCTTGTATATCAAGCCATGGTTGAAAAATATAGAGTTTTCTTTTTTGACTTCTATTATGATGTATTATCCTTACTGCTCTTTCTACATTTATATTAACAACATCTAAAATCGGATTTCCATCTTTTTGTGCAGGAAACCATTCTTTCCAATTTTCGTCATTCACTACTGATTGAAATAAATAGAACCAATATAATTTTAGATTTTGAAACTGCTCTGCATCATTTTCAAAATTATCAAAAGGAAAATCTTTATGTTTTTTTAGAGATTGTAATTGCTGTTCGTAAATATTCATAAATACATTTTTCAAAAAAAATATTTGAGATTGCTTTAGTCGTTCCGATAAATCGGAACTTCTTCGCAATGACAATCTATTTTTTTTTCGACATAAATGTCAGGGCTACTTTCTATATAAAAAATCTCAACTGCTTACTACTCATATACTCCACTACTTCTTTACATAATCTCGAAAACAATATCCTTCATGAATTTCTTCATTCACTAATTGAAATTGTTGTTGAAGAATTTTTTCGTATTCCGGAAAAAATGTATCTCCTTCTACTTCTTGTTCAACAAAAGTAAGATACAATTCATCAGCAAGTGGTAATGTTTGTTGATAAATTTCCCCACCACCAATCACAAAAACTTTTTCTTCATTGCGAAGTTCTTCTAATGCTTTTTCTATTGTTGGATATGTTTCTATTCCGGAAATTTTTTGTGAGGTGAGAATAATATTTCGTCTATTGGGTAATGGTTTGCCAATGGATTCAAATGTTTTGCGTCCCATTAAAATAGTGTGGCCAGTGGTGAGTTTTTTAAATCGTTTCAAATCTTCAGAAATATGCCAAGGAAGTTTTCCTGCATTTCCGATAACACGATTTTTTGCTATTGCAGCAATAAGAATGAGTTTCACACTGCAACCTCAAATTTTATAGCTTCGTGCGGATTGTAATTGAGAAGTGTAAAATCTTCAAAGGATAATTCATCAAACGGCTTTTTTGCAATTTGTAATGTTGGTAATTCTCGCGGCTCGCGTTTTAATTGTTCTTTCAATCCATCAATATGATTAACGTAAATATGTGCATCAACAATGGTGTGACTGAATAAGCCAACTTGCAAACCAACTTCTTGTGCAATTGCTTGTGTGAGCAATGAGTACGCAGCAACGTTAAACGGAATTCCCAATGCAATATCACCAGAGCGTTGTGTGAGATGACAGTTGAGTGTGTTGCTAAAAACATTAAACACAAATGTGTAATGACATGGTGGAAGTTTACTAAAGAGTGCATTGCCCGGCTCCCACGCACTAATGACCATGCGACGTGAATCTGGCGTGGTTTTGAGTAAGCGAATTACTTCTGCAATTTGGTCAATTTCTTTGACTTCATATTTTCCTGTTGCGGGATTTATTTGTGCACTGGGAAAACGTCTCCAATATCTTCCGTACGCTGTTTCGAGATTTCCTTCTTCATCAGCCCAAGCATCCCAAATTTTTGTTTTTTGTCTGAGATTACGAATGTGGTCTTCTCCCGAAAGATACCACAATACTTCATACAATAATGATTTAAAGTTGACTTTTTTTGTGGTTAGTAATGGAAAGCCCTTTTGCAAATCTATTGTGTAGTGTTCTGCAAAACAGGCAATAGTATCTACTCCTGTGCGATTTTTTTTGTGAGTTCCATTGGTGAGTACGCGTTCTACGAGTTCTAAGTATTGTTGCATAAATTATTTTTTATTTTATTATTGTATTAAAAAAATCTCACAATCTACGGTTTCAACAAAACCTTAAACGCATCTCCTTTTTTGATAACATCAAACGCTTCTTCATATTGTGCTAGTGGAAATTGATGAGTAATAAACCCGCTTTTGAGAAATTTTTTTGCGAGACCTGCTTTTAAAATTACCTCCATTTGTTCCCATGTTTCAAATACTTTGCGTCCGATAATTCCTTTTATAGTGATTCCTTTAAAAATAATATCTTTGGCAAAATCTACTGGCATTGTTCCGGCAGGAAGTCCGAGAAGAGAAAATGTTCCACCCATTCGCAAAACTTTAAGAGCATCTGCGTACGCATAATAACTTCCGGACATTTCAAATGCAGCATCCACTCCAGTTTGTTGAGTTTGCTCCATAATGATTTTAGAGAAACGTTCTTTTTCTTCCTGAATACTCATATCAAAACATTCTGTTGCCCCGTATTCTTTTGCTTTAGAAAATCTTTTCTCTTGCAATTTTTCGTGAGAAAAATCTCCGTGTGATGCATCAGTTACATAGATTTTTTTTGCTCCTGCATATTTTGCAACCGCAACCGCCATCAATCCCTGAACACCGCATCCCAACACCAAAACATTTCTTCCCTTCACCTCTGCGGAAAATACTGTGTGTGTTGCATTTCCTAACGCATCCATAAACGCCATAATTTCCAACGGAATTTCTTTATGATAATGTATCACCAAATTTTCTGCCGGAATTTTTACAAATTGTGCAAATGCACCATCATCATGAACTCCTTTGATAATAGTATTTCGGCAAACATGTTTTTCTCCTAATTTGCATTGATAACATGTTCCACAAGTAATGTGCATTTCTGCAGAAATATTAAAGTGTTCTTTTATAATGGAAAGAAAATCTTTTCGTTGTGCAAATGATGTAATGGTTTCTTTTTTGAGAAGTTTTTTTATTTCAGGATTTGTTTTTACTTTTGCAAAGATTAATTGACTGATATGTTTTTTTGCAGTTTTTCCTGCATCAGAAATTTTTCCGGAAAATTCATGTCCCAATGTAACAGGGTCTGTTAATGCACGAGACATTTCTACTCGCAATGAATCTTTGGAAGTATAAATTCCTACATCAGTTCCGCAAATTGCTCCTGCAAAAACTGAGATGATTGTATCGGTTGGTTTGGTGATTTCAGGAATTGGTTTTTCAATATATTGAAGACCTTTACTCCACTCTTTTCCTTCGATTGGTTTTGGTTTGACGATGGTTTTCATAGTAGTTTATAATTATTGTTGTTTCTATTTTGTTTTAACATGCCCTTAATCCACAAAAAAAATATAGAACACTGATTTGTTACGATAATTATGATATTCACTGAAAAAAATAAAAAATCTATCTTCTGATTTCTGACTCCTAACTCCTAACTTCTGATTAAAAATTATATTTAAATCCAACAAAGAAATCTATTTTTTTTGCATAATCATTTACACCATTTCCAATAACATTGGTATAACGAGATTGAAAAAGATGAAAATCTACAAATAAATCTCGCACTGGTTCATAATGTGCGGTAATTCCAAATGATTGTTTTTTGAGTGATGGTCCAGGAACATCTTTTCCATCTACTATCTTATAAAGAAATTCCGGTGTTGGTAATTGATATTGACGAATGGTGGGAAGTTTATCTCCTTTTCGTAAAGATTCAAATTGTAATCCAACTTGTAAATTCCACATTGGACGGTAATTTGCTCCTAAAAATAAATAATCAGCATTTTGTCCAATCCAATGTCCTAAATCATAAAAATGTGTTTGATAGGTTGCATCAGGAAATTTATGGTTGTATGCCCACGGATTTATTCTTGTATATTCTACTAAAAATTCAGTATTAGGATAATAAATGTCAAAAATTTTGGTTCCTACAGTGTAACCTAATTGATTTCGTTGACGGTCTTTCATAAAAAATTCTTCTGTGGAAAATTCATCAATAAAAATTGTTCCATACGTATTCACATTTTTTATGAAATTGAAATCCACACTCATAAAAAATTGAGAGTTATCTGTATCTAATGCGTAATGTTCTGCTCCTTTAAAAAGCATGATGGGAATTAAATACAATAATTCCGGATTTCTTCCTCCATACACTTCGGATTCTCCAAGTGCAATATCAACACCATTCCACGGAGTTATTTCTAACATGTGTGCCGCAACATATTTTGCTTTATAAATTTTTCGATATACTCCAACATTATCAACATAATAGGAAAGTACAGAATCGGTAATTCCTGAATGCAGCCACGCATGAAAATACGTGAAGGTAATATCTTTACTAATTTCTGCACGAAGTTTTATTTGTGGATATGATGGTGCTTTGGTAGAAAAAATGAGATTGCCTTTATTTCCTGCTCCCCACACATTGTGCATTTTTTCAAATGAAAGTTTCAGAAATGAAATATCAAAAGTAACTTGTGCGTCAATCACATCGTATTCTATATAGTTTTCTTGTGCTCGTGAAATAACTTGCCCCGGTACGGGAGAAAGGTCTTTTCTTATATCTAGCAATGTTCCTTTTTCTTGATTATCGCGAAAATAAAAATACGCACCGGTAATATTTCCAATATATCCATACGCCATCGCTCCGTTAGAACGTACTTTGGTATTTTTATCTGTAGGATGTTTTTGGTAGGAATATCCACCAACGAGGTCAACATTTAATATTGCTGGTGAACTGCGATACGAATAAAGATGCCATCGTTCTTCCATAAATCCTTGATACTCTAATTTTTCTAATTCTACAAAAAATTCTTCTTTATAAAATTCAAGACGTTGAAAATCTACTGCAGAAAGTTTTTCGTAAGAACTATCTACAGCAATAAGAAATTTTGCAATATTTTCTCGTGTGAGTGGTAATACTGCATCACGATAATCTGTGATGATTTGTTGTGCTTCCATTTTCTTTAAAAAATCATACACAGAATGATTTACCGGTAGATACACTGTTTGGCTTTGTGCCAATGTAGAAAATGCAATGAGAAAGAAAAGAATATATTTTTTCATGGGATAACTTTCTTTTTAATTTGAGAAAAAAATACAGAAATAGTTAAAATTGTAATTATAATACATAGTGAAACGATTGAATCAATCTTGTAGATATTTATTAAAATCATTTTTACACCAATGTAGGCAAGCACAATTCCCACACCATATTTTACATAGGCAAATTTATCCTGCACTTTTACTAATACAAAATACAGGGAGCGTAAGCCCAATACAGCCATAATATTAGAACTTAGTACAATAAATGGGTCTGTAGTAATAGCAAAAATTGCGGGAATGGAATCTATAGCAAAAAGTACATCGGTACTTTCTACAATAAGAAGAATAATGAATAATGATGTAAGTGTTATTTTTCCATTTTCACGAATAAAAAATTTATTTCCATCATAATCCATTTTTACCGGGAAAAATTTTCTTACAATTCTTACTAAAATATTTTTATCAACGTTTATTTGTTTTTCTTCTCCCCAAATAATATGATAACTTGTATACAGTAATAAGCCACCAAAAATATACATCAGCCAAGAAAATTTATGGATTAAGGTGATTCCTAAAAAAATGAGAATACCACGAAAAATAATTACTCCAATAATTCCGTAATTTAATATTTTTCGTTGATGAGGTGGTGAGACTTTGAAGAGTGTAAAAATAACGAGGAAGACAAAAAGATTATCTATACTTAATGATTTTTCAATTAAATATCCTGTAAGAAATTCAATTCCTTTTTGATGTCCATAAAAATAGTACACATACGCAGTAAAAATGAGTGAAAGAGCAATCCAAATAATGCTCCATAGGAGGGCTTTACGAGCGGGCATAAGTAATGTTATTCAAAATCGTGTTCAAAATAATCAATTGCTCTTTTGTTTTTTTGAGATTTTTGGGCAATGACTTTTTCTAATTTTTTTGCAAATTCTTGTGCAGCATCATAACCGTAATGCTTGAGTAAATAATTAAGTGCAATAACTTCTGCAATAACGGTAATATTTTTTCCGGGAAAAATTGGAAGTTTTACGTGAGGGGTTTCTACTTCTAAAATTGGTATTGTGCTTTCATCTAATCCAGTGCGTGTAAATTCTGCGTCGGCTTTCCATTCCATAAGTTCTACCACAACTTCTACTCTTTTTTGAAATCGTATAGAACGTATTCCAAAAATACTTCGCACATCAATAATACCAAGTCCGCGAATTTCCATAAAATGTTTCACAAGGTCTGTTCCTGCTCCCATCAAAATTCCTTCACCTTTGCGAGTGATACTGACAACATCATCGGCAACAAGACGATGTCCGCGTTCAATTAAATCTAATGTAATTTCACTTTTTCCAATTCCAGACCTTCCGACAAAAAGCAACCCCACACCATACACATCCACAAAAGAACCGTGAATGCTTGCTTGCGGAGAAAATTGGTCATCAAGAAAATCACCCAAAAAATAAATTGCTTTTGTGGTTTCTAATGGTGTACGAAAAACTGGAACATTATGGTCTGACGCAATTTTTACCAGTTCAACATCCATTGTATTATTATCCGTGATAATGATACAGGGAATTTGAAATTTGAAAAGCGTACCAAAAGATTCTATTCTTTTTTCCAATGGCATACTTTGAAGATATCGCATTTCTGTATTACCAAACACTTGAACTCTATGATAGGTAAAAAGAGCAACGTATCCTGCTAATGCCAATCCGGGACGGTGAAGATTTTTATCGTTGATATGATTTTCAAATCCTACATTAGTAACTGTTTCTAACTTTAGACGTCCCTTCAATGCCTCGTACAAAAAACCAACGGTAATGTATTCTTTGCGAATTTCTTTTCCGGGTTTGAATGACATTAAATTTTTTGCCTTACCTTTCGAATTTCTTTTTTATTTTTTTGATGATGTTTATCTTTATATTTTTTTATCTGACTTTCCATTTTATCTATCGCCATATCAAGAGATTTTGCATAATCATCAGATTTATCTAATGCTTTTAAAACTGTCCCTTGCACAGCAACGATGAGTTCAACATTTTTAATACTGTTTTGTGCTTTTTCATAACTGAAAATTATTTCTGCACTAATTATTCCATCATAATATTTTTCTAATTTTTGGATTTCTTGAAAAGCATACTCACGTAATGATTCGTGTGCTTTAAAATGTCGGGCGGTGATACTGATGTTCATTGAGATTACTCCTGAAAATAAATAAGTGAATGAAAAAATTTTAGATATTATTTTTCCCCTCCTATTTAGGGAGGGGTTAGGGGTGGTCGGTAAAGATAAAAATGACCACCCTTGTATTCCCTCCTAAAAGGAGGAAATTTAGATTTTACTCTGCACCAATATTTTTGCGGGCGTTGTGATAGACTTGTTTTAAACGTTCCACCGTAACATGAGTGTACACTTGTGTTGTGGATAGACTTTCATGTCCTAATAATTCTTTCACTACACGAATATCTGCCCCATTGTCTAACAAATGTGTTGCAAATGAGTGACGTAATATATGTGGACTTTTTTGCTTTAATTCTGTTACATTTTCTAAATATTTATGAACAATATTATACACTGCTTTAGGATATAATGGTTTTCCTTTTTCTGTTACAAAAACAGAAGAATGTTTTTCTTGATGAAGTAATTCTTTTCGTTGTTGTAAATATTGTTGTAACACTGCTGCTGCTTTTTCTCCAAACGGAACGATACGCTGCTTATTTCCTTTTCCGGTTACTTTCAACAAACGTTGTGAAAAATCTATATCGTGTAATTGCAAACCTATAAGTTCGGCTCTACGAATTCCGCTGCTGTAAAACAATTCAAGAATTGCGGCATCTCTTGCACCTTCAGCAGTATCAACTTGAGGAAGTTCCATTAATTTTTCTGCTGATTGCATATCTAAAAATTGCGGAAGTTTTTTTTCTACTTTTGGGGTTAAGAGATTTGCTATTGGGTTGGCAGTAATATTTTTTTTTCTTAAGAAGATATTTAAAAAATGAACGCAGTGTGGAAAGTTTTCGCCTTATGCTTTTTTTCTCCATTCCACCTTCTAATAATAATGCAAGATATGAACGAAGAATAATTTGTGTAATTGTTTTTACCGTTGGTTCTGGAGCGGGATTTTGTTTTTCGAGAAATGTATAAAATTGTTCTAAATCTTTTTTATAAGCAGTAATGGTGTGGCTGGAATAATTTCTTTCCTGCTCTAAATACGTAAGATATGATGTTATATGCGTTTTCATTTTATGTATGTATGTATGAATGTACGAGATAATCTGAAAAAAAGAAAATGGTTTTAGATAGATTATTTTTCCTCAAAAAAACAAAAGGACGGATTTGTATCCCGCATAAGTCCCGCCTTGGCGGGATAAAGCGGGACAAGTCCGTCCCTTTTTTCTGGATTCCTGCTTTCGCAGGAATGACAATTTACATTAATAACTTATTTCACCAACATCATTTTTTTGACTTCACTAAATTTTCCGGCGGTGAGTTTGTAGAAATACATTCCTCCAGCAAATTTACTTGCATCAAATGTTGTTTGATAATAACCGGCTGGTATTTCTCCATTTACCAAGGTTGCTACTTCTTTACCCAAAACATCATAGACTTTTAATGTTACCAATGTATTTTCTGGTATTTGATAATTGATTGTAGTGCTTGGGTTAAATGGATTTGGGTAGTTTTGTGATACTTCATATACTGTTGGCATTCCTACACTTGCTTCTCTTTCTTCACTGTATGATGTTTTTCCATCATTATCTATTTGTTGTAAACGGTAAGTGTATGTACCTGCAACAGTATTTTTATCACTGTAGGTGTAATAATTTTCTTTATTGCTGCTTCCGTTACCTTTGATAAATGCAATTTTTTGCCATTTTCCTTTTGTATCTTTTTTCTCTACTTCAAAACCACTGTTATTGGTTTCGATTGAAGTTTGCCAGTTGAGTGTTACAATAGTATTTTTTACTGTTGCACTAAAATTGGTTAATTGTACTGGTAAGGGATTGGCCATATCTCCAGCAATAGTATATTGAACAGAATAATCTCCAAAATCATCTCCGAACATATCCTTACGTATTACTATTGGTATGGCATTGCTTCCACTTCCTTCGGCATGGGCACCTTCTAATTGCCAACTTGTTTGATTAGAATTTCTTCGTATGATGTGTAATGAAGTAACATCATTTACACCGGCAAACCCTTCTCCTGTAAGATTTAAATTATATTTGCTTCCATAATATACATTGGCATCAGCAGATATTTCCCAATAACCATCTTTGGCAATGGAGGTAAGTTGTGTTCCTCCATCATTTAATGTATATAAACCAACAGTATCGGGTTGTGTGCTATTAAATTTGACATTAAGGTAACTTAAGTCTGTTGGTGGAATAGTAAAATTAATTTGTACTCCTCTATAGTTTGTATTTGTTCCTATTGGGAAAAGATAATCTCCACTTACTCTTGCTATATTACGAGAAAGATTTCCAATAACATAACCGTTAGTACGAGTTATTGCGTTTGCAGTAGTATCAGATATGTAAAGAGTATTATTATTGGTAGTAATTATTTTACCATTGCCTAAATTTAGTGTTTTTGTAGTTACAGTTGTGTTTAATTGTACTGTATCTGAAGTAGATAAATTAAAAACATCAACACCAGTAACAGGAATTTCATTTCCTGTTAATCCTTTTTTAATTACTCCATCACTAAAATAATTTATTCTTGTTGTTCCTATATATGTTGGTGTTTGAAGAATTGAACTTCCTAAATATGAGTTATATACTTCACCAATATCAAGAATACTATTTCTATTATCTAATATCCCTTTCTTTGCCCACATATTTGTTATAGTGATATTAGGTTGAATTTCCAGAGTATCATTGTTGGTTGATTTATCCATCCATAATTCTTGAAATAAATTACCACTTACACCTCCAAGAACAGATTTCCCACTTCCTTGCATATGAATACTTATAATATCATTCATAAATCCGTCTATTACTAAGTTTTTACTATAAATGTGGTTATAAGTTGTTGCTAAAAGAGAACCTATCGAATTAATACTGGTTGTACCACTTACTGTTAAGTTTCTTTCTGCCACATCATCATATTGGAGTGTACCATCTATATCTAATTTATTTATTGTATAATCACCATCTATTGTAATGGTATGCCCAGCAAAAATCGTTACAGTATCATTACTTCCTGGTACACCAGTAGGAGACCAACTTGCCGGATTATTCCACATACCATTACCAGCACTAATTTTCCCAACTTGTGGTGAACTAAATATCATTACACGATTATTACCATAATCCGCTACTAAAAGTTTTCTTTTAGTTTTGTAATTATTTATTACAGTTACTCCGGATACATTAGACATTTTCACACTGCTTCTACCAGAAGTTCTTGACGTAAAATTTGACTGTCCATACACCACATCTGCAGCAGCATTTGTTATAGGTTTACTTGCTATATTGTTAAATGCTAATATACGAAAGTTGTTAAAATCAGTTACATATAATGTACTATTATTATCAACAATACATCCTTGCGGAGAATACATTGATGTTGCAGAGGTAACACTTCCTTGATTAATACTACCAACCATAAAACTTGATTGCCCATATACAGCATCTGCAACGGTATTATTTGAACGTGCATTACTAAAACGTAATACTCGATTATTACTTACATCAGCCACATACATTACTCCTGAATTATCAATAAATATTCCAAATGGATTATTCATTGATGAAGCA
>CALETH010000037.1 GCA_937920105.1 uncultured Bacteroidota bacterium | reverse complement strand
GACACTTATGATTGCACGTACACAGTACCACGTGTTATGGACTATAGTACACTGTAAGATGCATACAGTATAAGTCTAACAATACCAACACTAGTGATTGATGGGCTCGGTCATTGGCTGAATGAAAACGTGATTTGACACGTTGCAGCAGGCGCAGTTTTTTGTAAATATAATTTATTACAGCACTTTCACAAACTTTACCGGAAGGAATTAGTTTAGGAATTGATGGACGGTACCAAAAAATGTTGAGTTATAAAAAGAAGAATTATACACTGCTCACGTATGAAAACACAATAAAAATTAAGGGCTCATCCCTCATTTCTCGCAGCATTGAAAAATTTGGAAGAAATTATATTCAACAATGCATAGAATATCTTCTTCACAACAAAATAGAAAAACTCCATCAACTCTATCTTGAAACTGCACAATTAATACAAGAACATAAATTAGAAATAAAAGATTTTGCACGAACAGAAAAATTAAAAGATTCTCTTACCGATTATTTGAGAGATATAGAACAACAAACAAGAAATCGAACAGCAAGTTATGAATTAGCATTACAAACATCCCGCAATTATAAAATTGGAGATTCAATTTCATTTTACTTTACAGGAAATGATGCAAACATTACCGGATTTAAAAATGCAAAAGAAGCACAAGAATGGGATAAAAATTTTCCTGATGAAAATATTCCCTATTATATGAAACGACTTGAAGAATTTTCAGAAAAATTTTCTTTGTTTTTTTCAGAAAAAGATTTTCGAGCAATTTTTTCATCAGAAGATTTATTTGGCTTTGATGCAACAAATATCAACATCCTCAATAACCAACTTTCGCAAAACGATTCTATTGTTCCGTTATCTATAGATTTAGATACATAATTTTTCCTCTTCTCATAAATTCTTCGTATTTTTATTAGAATTACAAAAGTTTTTAAAAACTTTTGTAATCTTAAATTCAATTATTTATGACACCAGAAGAACTCTTATCTGAATTAGAAGCCACAGCACAAGAAATGAATATTCATCTTCGTTATGAAAAAGGCGATTTTGAAGGCGGATATTGTATTCTACGAGATGACCGCGTTATCGTTATCAACAAAAAACTTTCACCACAAAGAAAAACATCCGTTATAGCAACTGCCTTGGGAGAAATTGGAATTGAAGAAAAATATCTTAAACCAGCAATACGAGAATTTATTGAAGATGAATTAGCAAAAATAAAAAAATGAATATTCTTGTTATCAACGGACCAAATCTTAACCTTCTCGGAACACGTGAACCACACATTTACGGAACACAAACTCTTGCAGAAATTGAAAACGAATTAATTAATTTTTTTCCACAAGTCCATTTTTATTTTTTTCAATCCAATCACGAAGGAGCAATTATTGACGAATTGCAAAAAACGATTGGAAAAAATTTTGATGGAATAATTATCAACCCCGCCGCATATTCACATTATTCCTACGCAATTCGAGATACCATTACAGCACTTTCAATTCCAGTCATAGAAGTACACATCTCAAATATTCTTTTACGAGAAGAATTTCGAAAATACTCTGTCATTTCCGAAGTCTGCATAACACAAATTTCCGGTTTTGGTACACAAGGATACAACATTGCAGTAGAAACATTACTTCATCACTCTAACACAAAGGAAACTGTATGATTAAAGCAATAATTTTTGACCTTGATAATACACTGGTAGATTTTATGGCAATGAAACGCCAAGCAATCAGTGCAGCAATTCACGCAATGATTGATGCCGGATTAAAACTTTCTCATTCAGAAATCCAATCACGAATAGATGCAATTTACAAAGAACGTGGTATTGAATTTCAAAATGTGTTTGACCAATTATTATATGATGAATTTAAAAAAGTGAATTACAAAATTCTTTCTGCCGGAGTTATTGCGTACCGAAGAGCACGAGAAGCCGCACTTGTTCCCTATCCCCATGTGTATATGACCTTGATGGAACTTGTAAAATTAGGAATGAAACTCGGCGTAGTTACGGATGCTCCTGCACGCGAAGCATGGCTGCGATTAACATATTTAAATTTTCACCACATCTTTGACCATATTGTTACATTTGATGATACAGGTGAACGAAAACCACATCCAAAACCATTTCAAAAAATTTTAGAATTGGTAAACGTCCGTGGCGAAGAAGCATTAATGATTGGAGATTGGGCTGAACGTGATATGGTTGGTGCAGCACAAGTTGGAATGAAAACTGCTTTTGCTCGTTATGGAGATACTTTCGGAACAGTAGAATCTCACGCAGATTATGAATTGAATGACATTAGTGAGTTATTGGAAATTGTAAGAAGTGAAAATAAAATGTAGTACATCGGCAATTCTCTTTTCCCACCAAATAAATTTTCTTATCTTGTAACAAAGGTACATTAGGCAATCGTCCCGATTTATCCCGCCAAAGCGGGACTTATCGGGAAGGAAAGTCCGAACTCAATAGTGCAACAGTGCTGGATAAGTTCCAGGAAGAGAAATCTTACGGAAAGTATCACAGAAAATATACCGCCCCGCTTTTGCGGAGTAAGGGTGAAATGGTGGTGTAAGAGACTACCGGTAGTGCAGTGATGTGCTACGCATGATAAACCCCACTTGTGAGCAAGACCAAATAAGTTTCGTTTTTATCTTTTAGATTTTTATCTAAACGATAAAAAAGAGATGCACTCTCAATCTTGAATAAAGGACGAAATGGGTAGGTCGCTTGATTCCGCAAGTAATTGCGGAACCAGAGAAATGATTGCCTCTTTCGTTTCTACGAAAAAGACAGAATTCGGCTTATCAATGTACCTTTTGTTTTTATTACTTCACTATGAATTATAAAAAGTATGAAATAAGAATTATGAAGGATGAAATTGTTTAGAAAAGAAATAAAATATCAAATATCAAAAAGTAAAAATACAAATTAAAGATAAAATATTTTTGTATATCTCAATAGCCCCGACATTCATGTCGGGGAAAAGAAACAAAACGAGTTTTTTGGACTTTAGTCCAAAAAAATAAATTTATAATATCTTCGGTTTTCATAATATTCATACCTATCATTTAATCATAGTTTAAGATATCATAGTACTCATACCAATCATTTTCATCATAGTTTAAAACAAGACATTGAAACCATACCGTTGGAAATTTATCGAACTACCCTCCCAAGAACTTGTAGAAAAACTTTCACAAGAACTCTCTATTACCACTACACTTGCCAAAGTATTAGTTTACCGCAATATTGATACCTTTGAAAAAGCCCGTACCTATTTTCGTGCATCAACAGAACAACTTCACAATCCATTTCTGCTGAAAGGAATGGAAAAAGCCGTAGAGCGAATTCTTTCTGCAAAAAAAAATAATGAAAAAATTCTCGTCTACGGAGATTATGATGTTGATGGAACCAACGGAACAAGTCTCTTATATCTCTTCTTCAAAAAAGAATTGGGATGCAATGTCCACTATTATATTCCTGATAGAATTACTGAAGGATATGGAATTACAAAAACTGGAATTGAGTACGCACATCAAAACGGATTTTCTCTTCTTGTTTCTGTGGATTGTGGGATTACTGCAGTAGAACAAATTGAGTACGCGAATTCTTTCAACATTAATGTTGTCATATGTGACCATCACGAACCTGGAGAAAAAATTCCCAATGCAATTGCAGTACTCAATCCATTGCAAAAAGATTGCCCATATCCATTCAAATATCTTTGCGGATGTGGAGTTGGATTCAAACTTATTCAAGCACTTTCCTCTCAACTTGGAAATGAAACCCTCGCTTATTCCTATCTGGATTTTGTTGCAATCGCCAGTGCAGCAGATATTGTGCCGCTTGTCGATGAAAACAGAATTTTAGTAAAATTGGGCTTGGAGCTCATCAATACCCAAACACGAATTGGCATTAAAGCATTATTACAAAGTGCTGGTTTGCAATCCAAAAATATTTCCACCAACCAAATAGTGTTTGGAATTGCACCACGCATTAACGCTGTTGGAAGATTAGGAGATGCAAAGCGTGCAGTAGAACTTCTTATAAGTGAAAATAATGATGAAGCAAAATTTTTGGCTGCTGTATTAGAAAAAGAAAATACTGAACGAAGAAAAATTGATGAAAATGTTTTTCTTCACGCACAAGAAATAATAGAACAAGAAAAAAACAAATATCAAGATGCACTTCTTCTTCATCATGAAGAATGGCATCCAGGAGTTATCGGAATTGCTGCTTCACGTCTCGTAGAACATCATTACCTTCCTACGATTATGATGACAACCGTTGATGGAAAAATAAAAGGTTCTGCACGAAGTATTAGTGGATTTAATATTTACAATGCGTTGAAACAATGCGAAAACACTTTATTGCAATTTGGCGGGCATAAATATGCAGCAGGATTAACACTTTCTCCAGAAAGATTAGAAGAATTTAGAGAAACATTTTCCTCTATTATAAAAGAGCAACTCACGGATGAACTTCGCACACCACAAATTTTGATTGATGCAGAAATTGATTTAGCAGAACTTACCCCAAAAACATATCGGATATTAAAACAATTTGCACCTTTTGGTCCACACAATATGCGGCCCACATTTGTTGCACGAAATATTGAAGTGGTTGGACAACCTCGCATTGTGGGTAAAGACCATTTACAAATGAAAGTAAGAAAAAATAATGTTACGTTTGATTGTATTGGTTTTTCTATGAAACACTTTTTCCCTCACATTACCAAAAAAAATATCTCCATCGCTTTTTCTGTTGATGAAAATGATTTTAATGGAATCCAAACTCCACAATTGCGATTGAAAGATATAAAAATAGAACCATGATTTACAAGATTTATATGATTTTATAAGATTTATCAGCGATAATCAGTTCTATCATAAAAATCTGTGTCCCATAAAAAAATATGATTATTCTCGGTGTTGACCCTGGAACATTAATTACTGGTTACGGACTTGTTGAACGAAAAAATAATTCTATTGATTTTCTTTCTGTAGGAATTATAAAAAATACTTCCGAAACAACAATGCCATTGCGTTTAAAAAATATTTATACCTCATTAGAAAATATTATCACACAATTTCATCCCGATGAGTTTGCGATTGAAACTGCATTTTATAGTAACAATGCACAATCCGCATTAAAATTAGGGCAGGCACGTGGGGTTTCTATTCTTGCAGCAACAAATTATGAAATTCCTGTTACAGAATATTCTCCAAGAGAAATAAAAAAATCTGTGGTGGGAAATGGAGCGGCATCAAAAGAACAAGTACAATATATGATGATGAATTTCTTGAAACTCAATAAAAAACCAAAATTTTTAGATGCAACGGATGCGTTAGCAATTGCAGTGTGTCACGCACAAAAAATTTCTACTCCACGAAAAGGTTTTAAAGATTGGAAATCATTTATTGAAGCACATCCGGAAAGAGTGATTATGTGAAATTATTTTATCATGAGATGAAATACAATTCGGAATCCTATATTTTTTGATATCTATCACTCTTCATTATCTATTTTTTCAATTTCTTTCCTTAAAGTAATCATTCCATCTTTTAAAGAAGAAAGACGAAATACCAGTACTGGCAATGAATGATTATGCAGTGCCTTATAATCTCCAAGTAATTGAGCATTATATAAAACACCAAATGAATATTGTTCATCAGGAATTATTGCATCTAAAATTTCATCCGTACGAATTATAATAATTTTTCCCTTTTGCATCCCACCTTTGTGAAGTTGTCCGGTAGAATGTAAATATCTGGGACCAAAACCAATTGTTACTGGAATAGAAAATTTCTTATATAGTGCTTCTCTCAATGCAAGAAGCAATTTTTCATTACGCGGATTTTGGTCTATATATGCTAATACAGCAATATAATTTCCTTCTTCGGAGGGTGTGCAATGTTTAACTATTTGTGTGTGAAGATTTTTCTCATAATTATTTTCTCCATATACAAAAATTCTTTTTTCTTCAAAAAGAAGTGGAAGTTTCGGTAGAGTATACTCTTTCTTATAATCTTCCAAAACATTTCGAGTATATTCTTTACTTTCTGTTACATTTGGCTCATCAAAAGGATTTATTTGGGAAACCATTGCAGAAATTGCTGTTGCAAATTCCCACAAAAAAAACTGTCCACCTAATTCATACACATCATCCAATTCAATTTGCACAAATGGACATTCTAATTCTAAAAGTTTTTTCTGAAAAGTTTCATATTTATTTTTATCTTTTTTAAGAACAAGAAAAATAAAAAATCGTTCACGAAAATTCTTTTCACTAATTTTTTCTTTGATATCAACTTCATATTCTATCGGTAAAATCCCTTTCCCTTCCTTGCCTGTACTTTCTGCAACAAGTTGTTCAATCCAATAATACATTGATGCAGTTTTCGATGATAGAACAAATGTCAGTTTATTTCTTCCCTGTTTTTCTGCCTCTCCCATTGCAATACCTAACATTGCGGCAGGATTTTCTACAATGTTTTTTTTACATACACTCACTTCTTGCATAGCACTTTCCATTATCTTTTTTACATCCATACCAATTGCTGCCATTGGTACTAAACCAAAATATGAAAGTGCAGAATATCTCCCTCCGATATCTTTCGGATTGAGAAAGATATTGCGAAACTCTTTTTCTTTAGCAATTTTTTCCATTTCAGTATTTGGGTCTGTAATGGCAACAAAGTTTTTTTCCGGATTTCTTTTTATACTTTTAACTTTTTCATAGAAATATAAAAACAGTGTTGCTGTTTCTATGGTGCTTCCAGATTTACTAGCCACAATAAATAGTGTTGAGCGAAGGTTAACAGAATTTTCTATGCGAAGGATTGAAGTCGGATTTGTGCTATCCAAAACTAATAATTGTGGAATTTCATCTGTTGAATTAAAAACTATTCTACATACATCGGAACAAAGACTGCTTCCCCCCATTCCCAAAACAACAACATGAGTAAATTGTCCTCTATGTATTGATAATGAAAATTTTTCTAACTCATTAAGTTTCTTTTCCATAAATTTTGGACTTTCTAACCAACCTAATCTGGTAAGAATAGATTTTTTATGAATTTCTTCTGAACGCCATAATTCATAATCTTTTTCCCAAATTCGTTCAATAACATCTTTGGCTTGAAAATTTTTTGCTGTTTGTTCTACAACTGTGTTGAGTGTACTTAATTGAAATTGTATTGTTGACATAATTTTTATTATTTAAATGGTTGTTCTATAAAAACCAGTTGACTTCTTGTTTCATGTTTCACATATAATAATTCTTTATTATCATAACTAATAGAAGAAAACAATAATGATGAAAATTCTCCTTTTAATGGAATAAGTTTATTGTATGGATATTGTAACATCCAAGTATGTTTTTTATCACTATCTTGAAATAATAATATTTTTCTATCTGGAGATAAAATTGTAAAAGATTCTAATGGAAGTATTTTCTTTTTTGAAAGAGATGATTGTATCCATACCCCTCTTGTTTTAAAACGAATATCCTCTATATAAAAATTGTTATCACCAAAAAGTGGAAAAAAATGAACTGAATCTTGTGCAGAGTTTTGCATTTTATCATTTTCTGTAAAATACGTAAATCCATTTATATAATTAGGTGAGATTAAATATAATTTTTGTGTGTCAATCCACATAGATACTACGTAATTTCTATTACCTACTTTTTTCACATTGTCAGGATTATTAACATTTAAAAAATATGTTTGTGTTGAATCATATATCATAGAAGAAGATTTACGATATAAATAGACAATTCTTTTTCCATCAAATGACCATCGAGGAATTAAAATAAATCCTTTTTGATTTGTTAATTGTTTAAGATTTGTACCATCTCTATTAATAGTGTACAGTTCAGAAGTTATCGTTGTATCATTTTCCACTTTTTGTAATGGAAAAACTATTTGTTTTCCATCAGGAGAAAATGATGAAACTGAAAGTTCTGGAATAACAAAATCATTATTGAATGTAATTTGGTGATGATTAGTACCATTAACATTAGAAACCCAAAAATTAGAAATATGATTTGATTGAATATACAGTAGTTTTTTTAAATCTGAAGAAATAATCGGTAATAAATCTGTTCCTCCACC
>CALETH010000036.1 GCA_937920105.1 uncultured Bacteroidota bacterium | reverse complement strand
CCCTCCTATAAGGAGGGAAATTTTTTATTATGAAAAAAAAAATACTTGTTGCTCCATTAAATTGGGGTTTAGGACACGCTACACGTTGCATTCCTATTATCAATGAATTACTGCGACGTAACATTGAAGTGATTCTTGTTGCCGATGGAAGAGCGTACGATTTACTTGCAAAAGAATTTCCTACATTATCACTTCATCGTTTTCCGGGATATTTTATTACCTATTCTGCAAAAATAAATCTTTCCCTAAAAGTTGCCATGCAAATGCCAAAATTGGCTTGGGGAATTTTTAGTGAGCATAGAAAATTGCAAAAATTTATTTCTGAATTTTCTATTGATGCTGTTATTTCCGATAGTCGATTTGGAATGTTTTCAAAAAAAATACCTACGGCTTTTATCACCCACCAATTAGCAATTCCAGTTCCGCAATTTTTGGGCTGGACAAAAAAAATTGTTTCTCATTTCAATAATTTCTTTGTTCACCAATACACTGAATGCTGGATTCCCGATTATGAAGGAGAAAAAAATCTTTCAGGAAAACTTTCTCACTCTGAAAATCTTCCTCGTAATAAATATTATATCGGTGCATTGTCTCGATTTCAAACTTATGAGATAGAAAAAAAATATTCTCTTCTTGTTCTTCTTTCCGGACCTGAACCGCAACGTACAATTTTTGAGAACATTATTATTGAACAACTCAAAAATAGTTCATTAATAGTTTTGATTGTACAAGGTATTCCTGAAAAAAATGAAGAAAAAAAGATTGCTGAGAATATTACCATCATATCATCACTCACAACAGAAAAACTGAATACAGCCATTCTCGCTTCAGAAATTATTCTCTCGCGTTCTGGTTATACTACTGTTATGGATTTAGCAGCATTAGGAAAAAAAGCAATTTTTGTTCCCACTCCCGGACAAATGGAGCAAGAATATCTCGCAGAAATGTTAATGGAAGAAAAAATTTGTTATACAGAATTACAAAATGATTTTACTCTTACACAAGCATTAGAAGAATCCAAACAATACACTGGTTTTAGAAAAGAAGATTTTCCATCTTCTTTATTAGAAAAAAGAATAGATGAATTTCTTTTAAAGGTATAAATCAATGTCATTCCCACGAAAGTGGGAATCCAGCAAAATGGATACCTGCTTTCGCAGGTATGACACAAAACTATTCACTTATGCTCTTTTTACCAATTTTTCTTTACGCAGAAATTCATTATCGATTCAAATATTTTTTCAGTTTCTTGAAAAAATCTGAACCGGAAATTTTAGCAGACCTTCCTCATCGAATTGAACCAACTGCTTCTCTACCAATTCTTTTATTAATAAAAGATGCGAAACTTTATCCTATTGAAATTGAATCAATAGAAATTTCTTTTTCACAAAAAGAGAAAAATATTTTTTCACAAAAAATTTTATTGAATGAAAAAATCAATTCGCCGTTATGGTGGAAAATCGTTTCTATTTTATTCGAAAATGAATTAAAAAATATTTTTGGTTTTATAAATATTGATGTAAAATTTCATTACCAATGCAATGGAAAATCAAAATCTTGCATTAATGATAATTATAGAACATCCTCAAAAAAAAGTTTTTGCGTTTATCGTTCACAAAATTCTTTACCAGTCCTTCCCAATTGGATTTATGGAGATGCACACACTCATTCTTCTTACACTAATGACCAAGTAGAATTTGGTTCTCCACTTCCCGCTTCTGTTGAATTATGCAAAGCAATTGGTCTTTCCTTTTTTTGTGCCACTGACCACTCGTATGACCTTGACGATAAGATTGACAATTATTTAGTGAACGATTCAACTTTGCCAAAATGGAATTCTTTTCAAAAAGAAGTTGATACTATTAATACACAAGAAAAAAAATTTGTTGTCATTCGTGGAGAAGAAGTTTCTTGTTGGAATCAAAAGCAACGTAACGTTCATTTTTTACTTTTAGGAACACGAAAATTTTTTACCGGCTCTGGTGATAGTGCAGAAAAATGGTTTAAAACAAAATCGGAATTTACTATTGCAGAAATTCTTGCTCAAAAAGATTCTTTCATCGTTGCGTACGCAGCACATCCAACTGAACATACACCGTTTTTTCAATGGCTGCTTATTAAACGTGGAGAATGGTCTTTACAAGATATGTCTGAAAAAAAATTAGATGGAATTCAAATTCTTAATGGAATTTATAATGATGGTTTTCAAAAAGGATTACGTAACTGGAAAAAATTATTATTGAATGGAAAGAAAATTTTTATTGCTGGTGGAAACGATGCTCATGGAAATTTTAATCGATTTAAACAAATAGGAATTCCATTTTTTTCTATCAAAGAAAAAAATGAGCAACTTTTTGGAAAAATGCGAACTGCAATGAAAATTTCTAATGTAAATGAAGAAAATATTCTTTCCTGTTTTCGCAATGGAAATACTGTTATCACTAATGGACCTTTATGTATTTTTGAAATACATAATGAAGACAATACTATTGCTCGTATTGGAGAAACTATTACAGGAAAAAAATTTACTTTCCATTTGAATGGAATTTCTACTCAAGAATATGGAGAATTTTCACACATCAATATTTATTGTGGAAATCTTTCTACAAAAAAAGAAGTTTTATGGAAAAATTATTCTAACATAAATTCTTTTTCATTTCACCATATTGAAACTTATCTTCCGGAAACAACGTATTCATATTTACGAATTGAATCCTTTACAAAAAACGGTGATGGTTGGGATAAATTTGGATTTTGTTATACAAATCCAATTTGGATAGAAGATAAAACATAAGACAAATTTTGTCATACCTGCAAAACTTGTCCCAACACGTTTTAAGTTGGGAGCAGGTATCCATTTTACTGGATTCCCGCTTTCGCGAGAATGACAGTGAAATATTTTCTACTTTTCCTCTTTGCAAAATTTTTGATATTTTTATTTCATGAACTTCAAAAAAATACTTTTACTGACTGGATTTGGTGTTGCTGGTTTAACAACACTTATCATCAATATTATTGTAAAAAATACTGATGATTTTCCGTTTTCATGGCATTTATTTCGTGAAGTTCTTGTCTTTGCCAGCATTGTATGTTTTTATGTGTACTTCTCCATAAAAAAATCAGAATTCTCACTTAATCCAATTGGAATTTTAGCAAAACTTTCTGGTATCATTGGTTCAGTTTTTGGAATTTTCTTTCTACTCAAACTTCTTTCACTTATAAAATTTACTGTTGATGATACTTCTTTACATCCTAATGATGATATCACAATTATTCTTTCCACCACTTTTAGTATTATCACAATCAGTATTATTTGTATTATTCTTATTTTTTTGCAAGAACTTATTTTCATCAAACAAAAAACTACGACAAAAAGAAATTTTCTCATTGCAATTTCGTTCATTAGTATCACAGCAATTTCTACTATTGTAGTAACTCCGTTAGAAACTCCGACACTTACTGCTGCTCTTTTTGGAATTTCTACTTTAGGAATTATTACCAACTCATTTCGTCTTTCTTGGATTTCTTATCTTTCACGAAAAGAAAAAATTTATATACTTCTTTACGCACTTTCATCACTTGCAGTATTTATAGGAATTTTTGTTGTTTCTGAAATTTCAGAAACCTATCAATACATTCTTAAATATTGCAGTTATCCATTATTTGTTTTTACTCAATTGATAACATTATTTGGGTTAGTGTATTGTGGTATGATTTCCATCGCAACACTTTTTCAACTCCCAAATTCAGAAGTTCTGGACCGTAAACGAAGTGAAGTAACATCATTGCAAAATATTAGTCAACAAATTACCCAAGTATTTGATATAAAGGAATTAACGGAAACAGTAACTTCTATCACATTTGAATTATGCAAAGCAAAAAGTGTTTGGTTAGAAACGTACGAAAAAGAAAAAAATCCTCAAGATTGTTATACATGTAAAAATATTTCTATAGAAGAAATAGAAAATCTTCTTGGTGAAAAATCTGAATTACGAGAATTAGCACTTTCATCAAAAAAAATTATTGTCATCGATAATATTCACACAGACCATAGAACAAAACATTTTCAAAAAAATAAAACTCTTGGTTCATTAGTTATTGTTCCATTACTTTCCCATGATACTATTATTGGTACGTTGTATGCTACAAAAGAAATGGAATTTGGTTTTGAACAAGATGATGTGAATATGCTTTCCGGATTTGCTAATCAAATTTCTATTGCGATTGAAAATGCGCGTTTAGTACAAAAAGCAATTGAAAAAGAGCGCATGCAGAAAGAATTATTTGTTGCGAGAGAAATACAAAAAAAATTACTTCCGCAACAACTGCCAAAAATTTCTACAATAGATATTTCCGCAGCATCATCTCCTGCACTTGAAGTTGGCGGAGATTATTATGACATTATTCAAATTGATGAAAAACATGTAGGAATTATTATTGGAGATGTTTCCGGAAAAGGTGTGAGTGCTGCATTTTACATGGCAGAAATGAAAGGAATTTTTCAGTCACTCAGCAAAATTTATCTTTCACCAAAAGAATTTTTACTGAAAGCCAATGAAACAATACTTCCAACTATAGATAAAAAACAATTTATCAGTTTATTGTATGCCGTTCTCAATATCAAAACTGGAAAATTAATTTTTGCACGTGCAGGACACAATCCGTTATTATATATCAATACGAAAGAAACGAAATATCTTACTTCAAAAGGATTAGTGGTTGGTGTGTGCGGCGGAAAACAATTTTCTGATACTATTGAAGAAATTTCTCTTCAATTACAAAAAAATGATATTTGTGTTTTTTATACGGATGGAATTACTGAAGCAACTTCTGAAGATTATGAAGAATTTGGTGAAGAACAATTAGCAAATCTTGTATATCAAAAACAAAATAATTCAACACAAGAAATTCAAAATACCATTCTGGAAAATATTTATCTTCACACAAACAAAAAAAATTCTCATGATGATGTTACATTGATTGTGTTAAAATGGTTGGGGAAATAATTTTAAGATTACAAAAGTTTTAAAAACTTTTGTAATCTACATTCAGAATAATTTATTAAGGAAATTCTTATGAGCGATAAATTTTCACTTTCGGTACGAAATGCTGCCGGAATTACTATTATTGATTTACAAGGAGAATTGGATGCTTATACTGCCCCTCTTTTAGAAGAAGCAGTGCAAAAATCCATTACTGAAAAACGTTACAACATTCTCGTCAATTTTAAAGAACTCCGCTACATTGCCAGTGCAGGTATTGGAGTTTTTATGGCATTTATTCAAGAAACGCGTGATAACGGCGGTGATATTAAAATGTGTAATATGATTTCAAAAATATATAAATCTTTTGATAATCATGGTTTTACAATGTTTTATGAAATTCTTCAACATGAAGACGAAGCAATAAAAAAATTTAAATAACTTTTTGAAAAACTCTACCACACATAACGAGCAACTTCACTTCACCATCCCAAGCCAAACACAATATCTTCATGATGTTCGTGAATTTATTACCAATGCTGCAACAACGTTTGGATTTAATGAAGATGAAACTCATAATATTGTCTTAGCCGTTGATGAAGCATGTACTAATATTATAGAACACTCGTATCAATACGCAAAAGATAAAAAAATTGTTATTGATGTTTTTCTCAAAAAAAATAGTTTGGAAATTATTATTACTGATACGGGAAAAAAATTTGAGCCAGATACAATACCAACTCCCAATTTGGAAGAATATATTCAGCAAAGAAAACAAGGCGGGCTTGGTTTATTTTTGATTAAAAAAATTATGGATACCGTAGAATTTTCTTTTCAAGAAAATAAAAATATCCTTCGTATGGTAAAGCATCGTTCTTCATAAAAGTATAATAGGTGTCATGCCCGAATTTTGTTATCGGGCATCCATATTAAAATAATTTAAAAAATAGATTCCCGCTTTCGCGGGAATGACATAACTCTAAATTTTTTGTGAAACAATCCGAAAATACACTTCTCCCCCTTTTAGAATTTAGCAGAATCATCAATTCCACTTTTGATTTACCATTCATTCTTGATACGGTGTTGCGTACATTGATGGGAAAATTTTTTCTTACGAAAACTCTTATTCTGTTAAAAAAATCTTCAAAAACATTTCACGTAAAAAATTGTAAGGGAATTTCTTCTACACTATTAGAAACAGAAATTATATTCTCTCGTAATTCTCAAAAAACATACATTCTCACCAACAAAGAAAAAAATCCTTCTTTATCGTTATTATATCAAAATGGAATTCGACAACTTTTTCCACTTTCTACAAAAGATGAAATTCTTGGTTTTATTGGAATTGGAGAACGTTTTGATAAAAAATCTTTTTCCGATGAAGAAAAAAATCTGTTAGAAACAATTCTCAATACCGCTGTTGCACCAATTGAAAAAAGTATTTCTTTCGAAACCATTAACTCCATCAATAAAAAACTAGATGGAAAAATTCAAGAACTAAAAACATTATTTGAATTAAGCAAAGAATTTAATCGCTCATTAAATAAAGAACAAACACTCAAATTTTTTCTTCTTACATTAATGGGACAAGTTGGTGTAACAACGTACGCTCTTATTTTTAATGATGAAATTCGTACTTCACGAATTGCCAAAGAAACAATACAACCATTTCAAAAAATCTTATTAGAAAATATTACTAAACCAATTTTTGTTAATGAACTTAAAAGAAAAAAGAATTTACTTCTTTTATATGAAAAATTTCAACAATTAGAAATTGAAGCACTTATTCCCTTACAAACACAAAATATCACTCAAGGAGTTTTGTGTCTCGGAAAACGAATCACAAAAAAAGAATACACAGAATCAGATTTAGAATTTATTTATTCCTTGGGAAATCTTGCCATAACATCGTTAGAAAACACGCGTCTCTTTCGTGAAGCCGTAGAAAAACAAAAAATGGAAAATGAACTTCTTGTTGCAAGAGAAATTCAACAACAACTTTTGCCAACAACATTCCCTTCCATTCCCCATTTTGATATTGCCGGAATAAATATTCCCACACATCATGTTGGCGGAGATTATTATGATGTCATTAAAAATTCGGATGAAACCTATACTATTGCTATTGCTGATGTTGCCGGAAAAGGAACTCCTGCTTCATTATTAATGGCAAATATTCAAGCCACAGTTCGTGCACTTTCTCCACTTTCTTCTTCGCTTGCAGAAACAACAACTCAAATCAATAGTATTATCAGTAATAATACTGGATTAGAAAGATTTATTACATTCTTTTGGGGGAAATTAGAACCGAAAACAAAATGTTTTCGTTATGTTAATGCGGGGCACAACCAACCATTTGTGTTTCGAGCAAATGGAAAAATTGAGCGATTGATTGAAGGTGGCATTATTCTTGGAATTATTAAAGAACCGCAACCATATCAACAAGGAGAAATTTTTTTACAAAAAGATGATGTAATTGTATTTTTTTCAGATGGAATTTCTGAAGCGATGAATACTTATGATGAGGATTATACAGAAGAACGTTTAGAAAAATTTTTACAATCGGGAATTTTACATCTTTCTGCACAAGACATTCTTACAAAAATTCAAAAAGAAATTGAAGAATATACCAAAGGAACGTTACAATCTGATGATATTACACTGGTGGTATTGAAGTGTGTGTAATTTTTATAGACTTGTCAAGTTATAGAACTTGACAAGTCTAATTGCTATTATCCCATTAATGTAATAATCAAAATAATTGTACCAATAATAGTAGAGCCAATTCCTCCAAACCAAAATATTTTTATTTTAGAAAGTATTGCTAAAGAACTTAACACAATTCCCATCTCTAGAAATAACATCGCATATTCTGCTTTTGTACTGTGATGAAGATAATTCAGTGCTTCCTTATCAAGTTTTTCTGCTTCATTTTTAATTTCTACCATTTCCTCTTCATATCGTTTTGATTGCTCTTCCAATTTTGTTAGGTGATTTTTTGCATTTTCTTTTTCCTTTTCAGCAGAAGAAATTTCTAAAACTCTTCCTGTATTTTCTACAATATTTTTCTTTACACTTTTTGCTTGATAATACGCCCATTTATTTGCGGCTTCTGTTGTTTTTACAATGGCTTCGGTAGAAAAACCCTTTCCAAGCATAGAAGTAATTGCCACAATCATTGCTGTTACAGCAATGGTAAATGCAACTCTTTTTTCAAACGGGTTTTCTGCATGTGGTGTATGTCCTGACATAAATTTTTCCTTTTATGATTAAATGATAAATGATTTTTTTATAATGAAAACGGTACTGGACAAAATGAAAACACAAAAATTCCGAATGTAATCCAACCAACTAATTTCCTATTCGAACTTAATGGTTCTTCATCAGTAATCGGCGGGTGTTGTAATCGTATCACAAAAAATAACATCAATCCCCAAAAAATCCATCCACTCCACCCAAAGTGAAAATTAATTCCTAACATTGGTAAAAAATCTCCAAGACCTAAAAGAAATATTCCTACAAATGCAATGTAGGAAATTATTTTGTGTCGGCTTCCAAACATTGCATATCCAATATGTCCGCCATCTAATTGACCTACGGGAATAAGATTCATTGCGGTTACAAATAAACCAAACCATCCGGCACACAAAAGTGGATAGTGATAAATTTCTGTCATTGGTGGAACAAAATCTTTTGTTGGGTCTGTAAGAAGAATTTCTAACGCTTTATATAAAATGGAAGAACCAAATTCTAATCCACCTTGTGAAGAAATATTGTGTGTAAAATAATCCGGATGAATGCTGAGGATATATTCTTTCCCGGGCAAGTTTGTAAATCCATAAATGAGCAAACCAATTGTTGCAACAAATCCGGCAAGTGGACCTGCAACACCAATATCAAATAATGCAGTTTTTGTAGGAATAGGTGTTTTGGTGCGAATGACTGCTCCAAGGGTTCCGAAATTGAGAAATCCCGGAAGTGTTGGAAATGGAATATAAAATGGAAGTGTTGCTATGACATTGTGGTAACGTGCCGCAAAATAATGTCCGAACTCGTGACAGGATAAAATAAAAAGTAATGAAAGCGAGTACGGAATTCCATGAACAAAATTATATAAATCAAACGGGTCATAATTTGCCCACGCAACTCCGGCAACAGTGGTGGTAAAAAATGTAATGGTAAATAATGTGGTGTGAAGAAGAATTGTTTTTGGTTTCATACTTTACTAAAAATAATAAGACTACAAAAGTTTTAGAAACTTTTGTAGTCTGTTGTGAGTAATAATGAAAATATACAAAAAATATTGTTATTGATAAAATAAAAAGAGCGGATTTGCATCCACTCTTACATAATTTAAATCATGGCAATCTTTAAATCCTAAAAATCATGGTCTTATTTCACCAACATAATTTTTTGGGTTGATGCATATTCTCCGGCTTGGACTTGTACAAAATATGCTCCACTTGATACCGATGAACCATTAAATTCAAATGCATAATATCCGGCAGATTTTTGTTCATTATCTGATAATGTGCTTACCAATCTTCCGCTCACATCATATACAGCAACATTGAGTTTTGCATCTTGTGGAAGTGATACTTTTATTTTTGCTGTTGGATTAAATGGATTGGGTGATGATGATACGCCAAACTCTTTTGGTACTACTGATGTTGTTTTTTCTAATTTGGTTTCTGTTTGTGATTGATTAACAGATTCCGTTGTTTCTTCTATTGCAATTCCTGCTTTACGTAATGCTGCTTCTAACCTTTCAATGATTTTTTGTTGTTCTTTCATTGCTTCTACTAATACAGGAACATACATGGTATAATTCACACCATACAATCCTTTTTCATCTTTACTTACGGCTTCGGGAAGAACTTTTTCTACTTCTTGTGCTATAAA
>CALETH010000035.1 GCA_937920105.1 uncultured Bacteroidota bacterium | reverse complement strand
TTTCACCAACAATAAGTGCTTGCACACCAAAAGCAACGCAGTTGCGAACAATAACTCCCATATTTTCCGCACTGACAATTCCATCCACTACAACAAAAAAATATGGTGATGAAAATTTTTGTGGAATTTCTTTTTCATCTATTGATTGAGGAATTTTTGCTAATGCCATTATTCCTTGATGAAGATGATGACCGACAATTTTTTCTAATAATGATTTTTCTCCACGAAGAACTTTTATGGAACTTTTATGTTGTTGCAAAAGTGTTTCACATTGCTGAAACCATTCCGGTGTAAGTAAGATAGAAATTATTTCATGCTGACTTTCCAACAGACGGAGAACAACTTTGCTTCCTTCAGCAATAAAAATTCCCTGCTGTTGATGGTCTTGAGGTCTGCGTAGTGTTAAGTATGGTTCAAGGTCTTGTGTTTGTAAAGAGTCTACTTCTATAAGTTCTTGTATCATGTTTTTTTGCTACTGATTTCACCGATGAACACAGATTATTTTTTGTTAATTGTTTATTGATAATATTTTTCATTCTAATTTCTTAATTCTTCCTTCTTACTTCACTTTCACTCTTATTCCTTCTGAGTGTGATGTAAACTCTGGAGCGTACATACATTGGATGGTAGTAACTCCATTAGAAAAATCTCCTGCATTATTTACTCGCAATGGATATTCAAAAACGAATGTTCCTTTGGGTAAATATTCAAAAAAGAAATTTGTTGCTGCATCGCGAGTGCTTTCGTAGTAGCCCAAACCATCTTGCCATTTGTATCGAGAAAATACGTTCAATGGTTCAAATCCGGAAGCACGCATATCTTTCATGTGAACGTATTCCATTGCTCTATCAACGCGTAATTCAATGCGGACTTTTAATAAATCTCCAACTTTCAATTCTGTTTTTTCTGTAACCGGAGTAATCACAGGTCCAGTTGAAGTATTTTTTTGCAAAAATAATTGCTTCTTTAATTTTAATGGTGTTTCGTGCGGAGTGATTTTATCTAATTGTTCAAAATATTGCCAATACAAACTGCCCCATGCAACTCCATCTGTGGATTTTTTCACCGTAACTTTTCCCATATCGTTGGTGATTTGAGAATCGTTCCATGATGTTTTGAAATATCCCGTTCCTGCTTCGGTTTGGATTTCTTTCATTGTTTGTGGATTGATTGTTTTGTTTCCAACAAGAATTTCTACAGCGGCTTCTGTTGATAATTTATCATTTCCTCGCAGCAACAATGCATAAATTGCTTCGGATGTTGCTTTGGTGGTTCTCCAATCTTGCGTTTGTTTTTGTTTGAGAAGCCATGTTTGTAAATCGTCAACAGATTTTGCATCGTTGGCAACTTCATCAAACACTTCTATCATTAATGATTGTGTTTCGACGGGAACGTTATACCAATAATATCCCCAACTATTTTTCCAATACATTCCCATTTCTTCGGAAACGATTGCTCGCTCTTTTAATGATTTAATGATTGCTTTGGGAACTTCTTTTTCATTATAACGATGAAGTGCTAATGCAAGCATTCCTTCTAAATAGATATTATTTTGCAACCAATATTTTTTTGCTTGTCCTTGAAAATATTCCATTGCTTCCTTGTTTTCTTTTGCAATTGGGATATCTTGAAAATAACTTCTCGCATATAAATAGTGAATATGAATTTGACTTAAATGATTATCAGAAAGTTTTATTTTTTTCTGCTTTTCTAAACGTAATAATTCTTCATAATCATTTTTAATTTGATTATCTAAATATAGTATTGCTCGCTGAACCATTTGCCATACCGTATTATCTTCTCGCACATTTTTTACTTTAAGATGAGAAAGATGTCCGAAACCAGTAACGATGTGCTGTGTGATGTAACGACTTTCCGGCATTCCTTCAAACCATGGAAATGCTCCGTTGGATACTTGCATTTTGGAAAGTTTCGTAATTGCTCTTCTTAATTCATCAGACATTTTGTTTAAATCAAAAAGTAAAGCAATTCTACGTTTGCGTTCACTTTCACTTTTTGCTTCTCGCACCCACGGTGTTTCTTCTAATAATAATGATTTTAGTTCTTGATTTTTTTCTAAGTTGGAGAATAATGTACTGCCTGGTCCTCCTCTATTTTCATATTTCCATATATCAAAAACTTTTTTAATTTTTGGATTAGAATTTGCAATGTGCGTTGCCAAACTATTTGCATATAAACGACTGAATATTTGTTCTGCACATTCGTACGGATATTCCATTAAATAAGGAAGTGCTTGCACTGCGTACCATGCGGGATTAGAAGTAAATTCCAATGTTAATTTATGATTGCGTAATGTTTTGGATTTATTTTCTACCAGTTTTTGCAGTGTAAATGTTTTGGTTTGTTTTCCACGAACAGGAAGTGGTAATGTTTCTGTTACCAACATTCTGTTTGTGAGTACGGGAATTATCATTTCTTCTCCGTCAGAAAAATTTCCTGCTTCTGCTGTTACACGATAGGTTATTGCTTGAATTCCTTCGGGAATTTTAAATTTCCAGTTAACAACTGTACTTTGTTCTTTTTTTACTGAAAATTTTGCAAAAATATCATAAGCAAATTCTGTTACTTCAATCCACTGACCTTTAATTTTCATTTTGCCAGCTGGTTTTTCTATCGCTTTTTCTCCTGTTAAAGCATCAAACAATTTTAACATTGCTTCTCCACTTAAATCTTTATTAGAAAGATTGGTAATTTTTGCAGAAAAAATTATTTCATCTCCTTCTCTAAAAAATCTTGGAGCGTTGGGAACAATCATTAACTCCTTTTGTGTTACTAATTCGTTTTGAGTTGTTCCGTACTTTAAATCTTTCGTGTGTGCAAAACCAAGCATTTTCCATTTTGTGAGTGCTTCGGGAACAGTAAAAGAAATTATCACTTCTCCGTTTTCATTGGTTTGGAGATGTGGATAGAAAAATGCTGTTTCACTAAAATTAGTACGTGGTGCTATTGTTTGTTCTCTTTCTGGTGATGGTTCCATTATTGATGATTCAAGTGTAGCATCTTTTCCAGCAAGTCCGCCTCGTAATCCTTTTTGCATTTCTCCAGTTTTTAGTTTTAAAGCATCTTTTTTATATTCTGTGCGAGAAGGTGCTTCTGCTTTTGAAGATACTTCTGATTCATCATTCCAATCCATTCCAAATCTTCCATCCATTGGTACTGAAGATGGATAAGCAACTCTATCTTCTTCCATGTAATAAGAATGAAAAATATTATCTGCATTAAACCAATTTAAAACATCATACGAACGAAAACCAAAACCAGAACCGCTCGGCTGCCAATCTTTATAATAGAGTGTTGCATTGGAAAGTTCGAAACAGTTGGTGCTATTCCAATTGAGTGAGGTGTAATACGAATTGTAAATATTGAAATACCAATTGTTTGGACGAAATGCATCTAACGAAGCATCATATAATGTTGCCACCATTTCTGCTGCAATTTTTTCTCCGTTTTTGCCTTTGATTTTTATTTTCCATTCTTCTTTTTCTCCGGGCTGCAATTTATTGCGGAATGTTTCAAACGAAATATCTAATGCTTTATTGGTGTATGGAACGGTAATGGTGTGGTTTTGCGTGTATAATCTATTATTAACAATAAATGTGTAGTGAATTCCAATATTTCCGCGATATTCTTCTTTTAACGGAATACTGAGTAAATGCTGACTTCTATATCCTAACTGCAACCATTCTTTACTTATAATTTTATTTTGATGTTCAATTTCGTACAATACTTTTATCTTATTAGAAGAACCCACAAGTATTTTCGCATTTTCATTTGGTTCACCATACATTTTTATCGGCATAAACCAATCTACAGTTGGTAATGGAATTGTTGGAACTTCGCCAACCTTCATTCCATCTATTGCCATTAAACCTGTAAATAGTGTAAAATAATTTACTGCTTTTACTTCTTCACCATATTTATCGGTTGCAGAAATTTCGAGAAGATATTTTCCTTGTTCCCATTCATTGATTTTTTCAAAAATGACTTTTTTTTCTTTTTCGGTATTAAATGATTGCTCAAAAACTTGTTCTTCTTTTTCCCATTTGAAAAAATTATCTTCATCATTATAAACATCATTCGGAAATTTTTTATAGGATTCTTCTTGTGTCAATAAAAATCTATCTGGTCTTTGCCATAAACGTTTGCGAAAGCCAGTGCTTGGATTTTTTAATTTGTGAATAACAATTTTTCCTTTTGCCGGTTCAAATTCTCCACTCAAATTTGTGGTGCTGATGATAAATTCTTTTTGTTGGTCTTGGTCTACATTTTCGGGAATGTTCACATGTAACGAAAGTGCTGTATATCCAATATTCACATATTTTGTTGCACTGTGTGTTTCGCCATTCAAATCCACCACATCCACAAATACTTGATAGGTGAATGTTGGTTTGGATTCTTTGGGAACAGATACATCTGGCAAAGCAGAAAATGTAATTTCAAATTCTCCTTTTTCATTGGTTTTTGTTGTTCCATTGGTAATTTCTACTTGTGGAGAGTTTGGATAAAATCCGTACCAACAAAACCACCAATAAGGAAATTGTGCAGTTCTTACAATTCTATAATTGACAACTGCATTATCAATATTTGCACCGGAATATGCTTTAGCAATTCCAGTAATTGGGACGTTGTCGTTTAATTTAAACGCTCCTTTAATATTATTTATTTCTACTTCAAATTTCGGACGTTTGTATTCTTCCACAGAAAAATAAAAATTACCATTATAGTTAGAATAAATTCTATATTGTCCGGTAATTCCATTGGTGGGAATGGTAAATGTTCCGCTGACTGTTCCGTACTCATTGGTTGTTAATTGTAATTGAGCAACATCTTGTCCGTTGACATCATACAAATACACTGTAACTGGTGTATTTTCTTTGATGATGGATTTTTTATTGTTGTTACTTTCAACAACAATTCCTTTAAAATACAATGTTTGCCCGGGACGGTACATTGCTCTATCAGTAAAGAAAAATGTTTGATAATAGTGAACATTATTATCTTCTTTATATTTTTTGTTGAGATAAAATGTGGATTCTCGGTAATGATATGATTCGGAAAAACGTGTGGTCAAAAATCTATCGTTTTCGTATTTCAATTCTAAATAGAAATTTTGGTCTTTATTTATTGCAGGAATATTACAATATCCATCTTTATCGGATTTATAAGAATCTCCTTTGAGATATTCATATTTACTTTTTTTGTAGTTATAATTTTCATTCCAAATTTGTGCTTTAAGATTTTTTAACGGCTCTCCTGTTTCTCTATTGAGAAAATAAAAATCTGCATTTTGTCCATTCATACGATGAACATAACTAATATTGGAAATTGCCGTAAAATCAAAAGCAACAGCATTGTTTTCATAACTCATTTCTTGAGATGTACCAATAAGAATGCAATACTCTCCAATCGGAAGTTCTGGTATTGGTATTTCTACAGAATGTTGTTGATAGTCTTTTATTTCATAACCACTATCTTGTGGAAGTGTAAAAGAAAATTCTTTGGTAATTTTTTTCTTGCGATAGTATTCTATAATGGTTTGTGAAAATTCTTTGTATGCTGCATTTTTCTTTCGTTGATTTTTTTCATGTTCTTCGTATAAATCATCAAGTTCTTCTCGTGTGGTTTTTACTATTTTGCAATAAATAGTATCAACATTTTTGTATGTCAATAATGCACGAAATGGTTTTTCGGGAATATTGGTTTGCTCAATTTGCATTTGCAAATTTTTATGTTGGATTTGTGCTTGTAAATTTTTACATAAGCCGGCTCCGTACGAATTTGGAAATTTTTCTATTGCACCTTGGCAAACACGATATGCATATTCTGCATCCCATTTGTATTTTTCTGTTTTAGAAAATCCTACATCTTTTAGATTTTTAGGTCTATACATTTTTCCTTTTATATATAACGAAGGTCCAGCAGAAATGTATTCCGGCTGTAAAGGATTATATTTTTGACTTTGCTGATAACTATACTGAGCAATGTGATAATTTATTTCTGCAGAAATTTCATTGTCAGTATATTTATTTTCCATTTTGACAAGCGCATGTCCATACAATCCATCTATTCCATCTTTTCCTTCACAAACAGAATGTTGATACACAAATTTTAATCGTTTTAAATCTACATCAACTAAAGCATTCGGTGTCTTATCATCTACATGAAATTTGATAACATCTTGTAATAATTTTAGTGCATAAAATTTATACGAGAGT
>CALETH010000034.1 GCA_937920105.1 uncultured Bacteroidota bacterium | reverse complement strand
ATCTTCTTTCTTCAACTTTTTTTACAAAAATCAAGGTAGTAACTAGTCAAGCCCCAAAAAAATTATATGCGTAGAATATTTTCGGAATATCTTGCAAAAATTGTTCAATCTGATGAATCTATTATTTTTATAACTGGAGATTTGGGATATAACGCATTAGAAACTTTGCAAAAAATAATGGGAAATCGTTTTATCAACGCTGGTGTTGCTGAACAAAATATGATTGGTGTTGCTGCTGGTTTGGCAAAAAAAGGATTTAAGGTTTTTTGTTATAGCATTGCTCCTTTTGCTGTTTATCGTTGCTTAGAACAAATTCGTGTTGATGTATGTTTTCACAAATTACCAGTTTTTATTGTTGGTAATGGTGGTGGATATGGTTACGGAATTATGGGAGCAACTCATCATGCCCTTGAAGATATTGCCTGTCTGAGTTCCCTCCCTAATATGACTTGTTGGATACCTGCTTTTGCAGAAGATGTTCCATTAGTTATAGATACTCTTATTAAAAAAAAATCTCCAGCATATTTAAGATTAGGATTAGGGAAAAAAAATCTATATAACAATACGGCACAAAGTATTTCTCAATTTACCGATGTTGTAAAATCTAAAAATCCAAAGGTTACTATTGCAGTATTGGGACCTCTTATTCATAATTTAGAAAAAATAATACAACACTATAAAAATGAAATTGATGTTTTTACTGTTTTGAATGTACCAATACTTACACTATCTGAAAATTTTATCAATAGTATTAAACACTCTAAAAAACTTCTCATTATTGAAGAACACACCTCACGTGGTGGAATAGCCGAAAACATAAGTTTAAAAATTCTTGAAGAGAATATTACATTGGATAAGTTTAAATCTGTTTCTGCGTTAGGCTATCCCAACGGATTATATGGAAGTCAACAGTATCACCAAACACAATCACATCTTGATAGTGATTCACTATTAAATACAGTACAAAATCTTTTGAATGTATGAAGACTTCTTTGAATGAGAAAATTTTATCTCTTAAAGGTCCTATTTTTATTTTCGGAGCCAGTGGTTTTATTGGAGCAAATTTATTAGATACGATTTTAAAAGTCCGAAATGATTGCTTTGCTATTACTCATGATATTCGTTCTGCATGGAGATTAAAATTACTTCAAATAAAACCGGAAAATATTCTTTTTTGCGATATCAATTATCCTAATTCTGTTACTAATATTTTTGAACAATATCATCCTCAAACAATTTTTAATCTTTCCGCGTACGGTGCATATTCAAAACAGCAAAAAACTAATCTCATTTATGAAACCAATATTATTGGCACATTAAATATTCTCGAACAATGCAAAAATATTTCTGCCTACATTCATGCCGGAAGTAGTTCTGAATATGGTTTCAATAGTAAAAACCCAAAAGAAAAAAGTGAGTTATTACCTAATAGTCATTACTCCGTTTCAAAAATTACTGCAAGTTATTTAATACAATATTATGGCAAAGTCTATCACGCACCAACAATAAATCTTCGTCTTTATTCTGTCTATGGAGAATGGGAAGAACCGGATAGGTTAATACCTCGTGTAATTGAAAAAGCAAGAGAGCAAACATTTCCACCACTAGTTTCTCCAAAAATTAGTAGAGATTTTCTCTATATAAAAGATTGTGTAGAATCTTTTATTCATGCTGCTTATTATATGAAATCTGAAATTTATGGAGAATCTTTTAATATTGGAACAGGTAAAAAAACAACCATTGGAGAGTTAGTTGCTCTTGTTCAAAACATATTTGGTATTACTAAAAAACCAGAATGGACTACCATGTCTCCTCGCAAATGGGATTTGGAAGATTGGTATGGTAATTATTCTAAAGCAAAAAAATTTCTCCACTGGCAACCAACAACATCTCTCGAAAATGGATTGAAAAGTTATGCACAATGGCAAACTTCCATTAACTATAACACGTACGTTATACCTGCTTTTAATAATCCCAAAAATATTAACAAGATAAGTTGTATTATTGCTTGTTATAAAGATAAACAAGCGATTCCAATAATGTATGAGAGATTAGTAGCAATGTTTTCTTCACTCAATGTAAATTATGAAATCATTTTTGTGAATGATGCTTCTCCGGATAATACACAAGAAGTTTTGGAAAAAATTTGTGAAAAGGATTACAATGTGGTAAGCATTACCCATTCCAGAAATTTTGGTTCACAATCTGCATTTTTAAGTGGAATGGAAATATCTACTGGTGATGCTGTGGTTTTGATGGATGGTGATTTACAAGACCCGCCGGAAATTATTCCAGATTTTTATAAGAAATGGTTAGAAGGTAATGATGTTGTGTATGGAAAAAGAGTTCGAAGAGAAACATCAGTCATCATGAATGTGAGTTATAAATTATTTTATCGAATTTTTAAAAAATTATCTTACATCACTATTCCTCTTGATGCTGGAGATTTTTCTTTGATGGATAGAAAAGTGGTTGAACAACTCCTTTCCTTACCGGAAAAAGAAGTTTTTCTTCGGGGATTACGTGCATGGGTTGGATTTAAACAAACCGGCGTAGATTACGTTCGTCCCGAAAGAATGTTTGGGAAATCAACAAATAACTGGAGAAAAAATATTTGGTGGGCAAAAAAAGCAATTTATTCTTTTAGTTTTGTTCCATTGGAATTTTTGAGTTATGGTGGGTTTTTTCTTACAGGAATTTCGTTTATTGCAATTATAATACAAATTATTTCTAGATTTTTATTTCCCGATATTCCTCATGGTATTCCAACTATTATAGTCCTTATCCTTTTCTTTGGTGGAATTCAAATGCTTTCGGTTTCTATCATTGGAGAATATCTCTCAAAAATTTTTGAAGAAACAAAAGGTCGTCCTAAATTTATAAGAACTTCTGTTATTCATAGAGGAAGAAAATTAGAATCTGCTTCTGAAATTGAAAATATGATTAAAACTGTAAATTAGGTTTTTTATGAGTTCAATAAAAGATGAACGTGGTTATAATCAAGGATTTAAACCAACAAAAGCCCTTGACATTCGTACAGAACGTCGGTGCGATTTCATGATAAGTAAAATGGATGGGAAAACTTTAGGAAGAGAAACACAAATACTTGAAATAGGATGTGGAATAGGAACTACTTCGTATCTTCTTGCCAAAAAAACAAATAGTACTGTTATAGGAACGGATTTATCAGAAAACTTTATTCAAGAAGCAAATACCCTGTATTCCCTTCCCAACCTTATTTTTCAAATGGTAGATTTTAATAAACCAGAAACATATGGTGTAAATGTTAGCGAAAATAAGTTTGACTATATTGTAGGGAATGGAATTTTACATCATCTCTATTACAACTTAACTTCATCATTGATGGCAATACATAAGTTGTTAAAACCAAAAGGAAAAATTATCTTCTGTGAACCTAATATTTACAATCCGTATATCACTGCAATTTTTAAAATTCCTATATTAAGAAAATTTGCACACTTAGAACCAACCGAAATGGCTTTCTCACGACGGTATATACAAAAATTGTTACAAGAACTTCATTATAAAAATATTGATGTTCAATACAAAGACTTTCTTTTACCAAATACACCAGTTTTTTTAATCAAGAGTGTTATTACAATGGGTGACATCATCGAAAAAATATTTCCATTTAATCGGCTTTCACAATCAATTTATATTTCAGCAGAAGTGTGATTTTTCTTTTTCCACAATAATACAACTATAGAAAATATTAACGTCCCTACACTAATCCACATTCCCGTAAAAAATTTAGAAGAATCATATAAGACTTCTATAGTGTGGTTTCCTTCCGGCACTTCAACCCCTCGCAAACAATAATTTGCTCTTAATAACTCTGTAGGTTTTCCATCCACGGTAACTTTCCAAGCAGGATACCAGATTTCACTTAACAATAAAATTCCATTCTTCGCAGTTTCTACTTCATATTTAAGAAAATTATTTTTGTATTCGATACAGCGAACAGTATTATTCACAGAATCTTTTTTAATTTGTGGAATTGCAAATATGGGATTTTTTTCCAACACCACTTCATTAGCAAAATCAACTTTTCCAGACTGCATTAATGATGGTACATTTTGTTCATCTGATATTATCGTTTTATAAAGCATACGAGAGTGAGGAAATTCGGTAGAACGTTTAACAAAATAAGCTTGTTGTTGAAGACTATCTATAAAAATTTCATATCGTACAGAAAGTAAATCTAAAGTACTTTGAGAGGTTGGTGCCGGTGGATAACGTTTTGATAAATTAATTGCATCATATCCTTCTAATAACATAATTTTATCAATCATTCCTTGGTTGCGTTTTAATAACATAATTGAACCTTCCCGTGATTTTACTCGAAAAATATCTGATGGGAATTTTGGTTGTAACGTAGAAAGTAATTGCGGATTGATTTTATATTCTTCTTCAGGACTTCTGTTTCCATTTTTGAAGGGTTCACCAAACATATTTAAATCTATAAAAAGAATAACACATAAAAGTGTTCCAATTAAAGAAGTAGATAAATAATTTTTTCTTAATAAGAAAATTAATATTGTTGTGATGCTTGTCATTACAATTGTAGTAATGCCATATATCTTTACCATTTCATAAAACTGTGATGGTGTTCCTACTAAATTTTGAATAATTCCCGTTGCTACCCCCACACCTGTTAATAATGGAAAAATTATGGAAAGTAATAAAAGTCTATGAGAAATTTTTGTGCGATGTTGAATGATAGCATCATATCCAAAACCCGCAAAAAGTGTAAATGAAAATATAACTGCTATCAATGTACGAGCAGGAGTTCTAAAATTATTAAATACAGGTAGTTGAAATATAAATTGAAATAGCGGAGCATTAGAACCTAATGCATGAAGAAAACCAAGTAATGCTACAACAATAAGAAAAATCCCCAGAGCGCTTTTGTAAGAATAACGAATTCCAACAATTCCTAAAATGACCGCTGTGATTCCAAAATAAAAAGCTGTTACCCAGTAATGATACCACGGAGCAATATAGAAAGGTACTTGTGGTTGATATCCATCTGTGCTTCCAAAAAATTTTGGGACTACCATGGTAAAAATTTGTTTCCATTGAAGAGAACCATCAATTGCATTTTCATATTTCATCACACTACGATTACTTAATGCTGCAAACTCTTGTGTTGGTAATAATTGCACTGCAAAAATTCCGATACCAATAATATATGGTAGTACGGTAATCAGAAGAAATTTTACAACATTTTTTCTATCCAAGTTTTTATTACGAACTTGAATAACACCAATCCAAACTTGCAGTAGAAAAATTATACCACAAAGATAAACGACCTTTTGCAAATAACCGGCAAGCAACATTAAGCCAAGAACAAGACCGCTAATTACAGAATATCTAAAATTTAATTCGTCAATCGATTTGTAGATAAACAGAAATGCTAACGGAAACCACGCCACAGAGTACATAGCACCATATTCAATCACACGACAAGCAAATTCTCCAGAAAAACTATAGGAAAGAGCAACGATAATAGCACCAATAAAACTTATTTTCAGGTAGCGCGCTAATTTATACATTGTAATACATGCTACAAAAAAATGTACTATTATAACTACCTCCAAATTTTTTATAGGTAATGTATTAATTGGCGTAAAAATACTTAATAGTAAATGTGGTACGTAAAAAACGGCTGATATATAATTGGCGAAAAATGGAGCTCCACCAAAAATAAAAGGGTTCCAAAACGGAAAAGAAGAATCTTTTATTGATTGTGTTAAAAAATAATTAAAGGGCATTCCAACTTCCGAAAAATCCGACATAAACCCCACCCAAAAAAATTTTCCTTCAAATAATTGAGCCCGGAAAAAAATTATCGTTGCTAAAGCAAAGATTGCTATAGCCAACCACGTTGGCGGCTCTTTGGTAAAGTTTGAAGCAACTTTTGTTTTTGAAGATGGTTTTTTGGTAGTCATAGTAATTCCTAAAGATTTCGATTTTTTCAAAATAAGAAAAAAAATATTGATTTCTATATTGAGATAAAGTACCTTGAAGAAAATTTATTTTGCGGAGAAACCCCTATGAAAACAAAACTCTTGCTTTTTTCACTCATCATTGGAATTATTATTGGAATAAACTATATAACAAATCCACAACAACCAAAAAACTTAAAAGAATTACTGAAACAATTGCAAAAGCAGTCTGCAATTGGCACAAAAGAAGACCCGCATGCCAGAGCAAATTATGAATTAAGAATGCTCCGTAATCCAGCAACAGGAAAACTCCCCACCAACATAAGAGAAAAAGAATTATCTTTTGCAAAAACAATCCCCACAAAAGAACACTTTACAAAATTAGGAAAATCCACAACAACACTTACATCCAATTGGGCACACCGCGGACCGTATAATGTTGGTGGAAGAACACGTGCCTTAGCCATAGATATTGCTAATGCAAACACCATTCTTGCTGGCGGCGTTTCCGGTGGAATGTGGCGTTCTACTAATGGCGGAACATCATGGACAAAAACTACTACTGCGACTCAACTCCACAGTGTTACTTGTGTAGCACAAGATACAAGAACCGGAAAAACAAATACATGGTATTATGGTACGGGTGAATTTAGTGGAAATTCTGCAAATAGTAGTGGTGCATTTTTTGCCGGAGATGGTATCTTTAAATCCACAAATAATGGAATATCCTGGCAACAAATACCATCCACAGTTTCTAATACCCCACAGACATTTGATAATGCTTTTGATTATATCCACAATCTTGCAATAGACCCATCTAACACACTACAAGAAGAAATTTATGTTGCAACTGTAACTGCTATAAAACGTAGTGTTGACGGTGGAAATTCTTGGACAACCGTTCGTGGAAATGTAGGTAACAACGGCGCAAGTTTTACTGATGTTGCTGTTGCTCCAAACGGTATAGTGTATGCAACGTTAAGTTCTTCTGCCTTAGATGGTTCTGATAATGCTGTTGATAGAGGGATATGGAAATCTCCAGATGGAATCACTTGGACGAATATCACACAAAACTTCTCAACCATCTATAATAGAGTAGTTATTGGAATATCTCCATCAAATCCAAATATAGTGTATTTTCTTGCAGAAACTCCCGGTTCAGGCACAAATGGACATAGTTTATGGAAATACAATAATAGCAATAATACTTGGGAAAATAGAAGTGCCAACATACCAATGTTCGGGGGATTTGGTAATATTGGTGATTTTAATTCTCAAGGTTCGTACGACCTTATTATAAAAGTAAAACCAGATAATGATAATGTTCTATTTATTGGAGGAACAAATCTCTATCGTTCAACCGATGGTTTTGCCACAAATGATAATACAAAATGGGTTGGCGGATATGATAAATCGGGACAAAGTTATGCTCGTTATGAAAATCATCATCCCGACCAACATGCATTAGTATTCTCTCCCACCAATGCAAATACTCTTTTTTCAGGTAATGATGGTGGCGTACAAAAAACCACCAATGCACTTGCTGATTCTATTGGATGGACACCATTAAATAATGGATACTCAACGGGACAGTTTTATACTATTGCAATGGAACATTCAACCGCTGGAGATAATTTACTTTTTGGTGGTTTGCAAGATAATGGAACTTGGGGAATAAATTCTACCAATTCACAATCTGAGTGGATTGAATTTTTTAGTGGAGATGGTGCATTCTGTGCTGTTGCAAATAATAAAAGTTCATACTACTTTTCTTCGCAAGGTGGAAATGCTTATAGAGGTGTTCTCAACACACAATTACAACTAACAGATATAGCAAATATTCAACCAAGTGGATTTAATGGAACATATATGTTTATCAATCCATTTGCATTAGACCCTAATAATGATAAAATGATGTATTGGATTGCTGATAAAACATTATGGAGAAATAGTGACCTTACTGGAATACCTACTTGGCAACAAATAGGAGATAATGCTATTATTAATAAAACAAGTATCAACTGGACAAATCTTACCAACACAGCAACAACAAATCCAATTTCTGCTGTTGCAGTTTCCAACCAACCCGCAAACAGAGTCTACTATGGAACAAGTGATGGAAAACTCTACCGTCTTGATAATGCCCACACCGGAAATCCAATCCCAACCGATATTGGGACAAATAAAGGATTTCCGAATGGAGCATATATTAACAACATTGCTATAAACCCAACAAATGCCGATAATGCAATTGTAGTTTTCTCTAATTATGAAGTAGTAAGTTTGTATTCTACAACAAATGGCGGCACTTCTTGGACTCCTATCGCAGGAAATTTAGAACAAAGTGTTGATGGAGCAGGAAACGGTCCCTCCTGCCGTTGGGCAGCAATAGTTCCATTTGGTGGAACAACAAATTATTTTGTGGGAACAAGTACGGGATTATATTCTACCACACAACTCAATGGAAATTCTACAACATGGGTTCAGGAAGGACAAAATACTATCGGTAATGTTGTAGTAATAATGATAGATTTTCGTACAGTTGATGGTGCAATTGCAGTGGCAACACATGGAAACGGAGTTTATTCTACCAATGTAACAACACCTGTAAAAAATGGAAACCCAATTACACCAAAAGAATTTTCACTTTCACAAAATTATCCCAACCCATTTAACCCAACAACAACAATTCGTTACACTCTCCCCGAAAAAGGAAAAGTAACACTCCGCATTCTTGATATTACCGGAAAAGAAGTTGCAACGCTTATTAATAAAGAACAAGAGCAAGGAGAATATTCTACAAACTGGAATGCTCAAACCCTTGCTTCCGGAACATATTTGTATGAATTATTCTTCGAAGGAAAAAGCGGGTTGCAAAAAAAGGATGTAAAAAAAATGGTGTTGGTAAAGTAACTATGGATTATAGAAATTATGATAGTGTTAAATTAAAGTGTATGTTAAAAATTAAAAGAGAAGAAATGTCATTCCCGCATGTTCCTGACCTGTCGTCAGGACAGGTTTTAGCGGGAATCCATTTTGAAAAGATAGATACAACAAATCTCTTGTATAACAACTAAATTTTTTGTAAAATTATCCGTGGCGATTTGATGACAGCTTGCAGCCACAAAGCAATACAACCAATTTGCTAAAGCGTCGCAAAGAGAATGTATATTTACCTATACCCTCCAGCGTCGTAAGGCGTTGCGAGGGTTTTCTGTTTTAGTTATCAGTTTTCAGTTATGAGTTATCAGAAAAAAACGGATACAAACCATTATTTTAAAATTTATATAAGAACATATTTATGCAAGATTATAAAAAACTTATCGTGTGGCAAAAAGCCCACGAGTTAACATTGAAAATTTACAAAGCAACAGAAACATTACCTAAATCCGAAATGTACGGAATCACATCTCAATTACGCAGAGCATCAAGTTCCATCCCTGCAAACGTTGCAGAAGGAAGCGGAAGAAAAAGTAAAAATGAATTCAAACAATTTTTAGTGATAGCCGCCGGCTCTGCAAGTGAAGTAGAATATTATCTCCTACTTGCCAAAGACCTTAATTATATTGAACAAAATATTTTTACCAAACTATCACAAATTGTTTCCGAAATACGAAAAATGCTTTTCGGATTGATAGAAAAACTTAAATAACAAACCACTGAAAACTCACAACTGAAAACTGATAACTATGACAACTCGAAACTTTTTTAACGAAAAAATCCTCATCTTCGACGGTGCCATGGGCACAAACATCCAATCACAAAATCTAACGGCAGATGATTTTGGCGGAGAACATCTCAATGGATGCAATGAATATCTTGTCATTTCAAAACCATCAGCAATAGAAAAAGTTCACGCAGATTTTCTCTCCGTTGGTGTAGATGTGATTGAAACCGACACATTCGGTTCGTCATCCATTGTATTAGCAGAATATGATTTACAAAACCGAGCGTACGAATTAAATTTCAAAGCAGCACAACTTGCAAAAAATGTTGCACAACAATTTTCATCCAACAATCACCCGCGATTTGTTGCTGGTTCAATCGGTCCCACAACAAAACTTCCATCGTTGCAACACATCACATTCAAACAAATGAGCAAAAGTTATTACGAGCAAGTTGCCGGACTTGTAGAAGGCGGTGTTGATTTACTTATCATAGAAACATGTCAAGACGTACTTCAAATAAAATCATGCCTTGGTGCAGTGTTTGAATATTTCGCTGCTCAAAAAATTAAGATTCCCGTGTTTGTTTCCGTAACGATAGAATCCACCGGAACAATGTTGATGGGAACAGAAATCGCAGCAGCACTCACATCACTTGAACCATTTGCGATTGATGCCATCGGGCTAAATTGTGCAACAGGTCCAAAAGAAATGTCTGAAAACATTCGCTATCTCTGCAATAATTCCCCCTATCCCGTTTCATGTATTCCCAATGCAGGAATTCCGGAAAATGTTGGCGGACATCCACATTATCATTTATCTCCGGAAGAATTTGTGTACTATCTCGGACATTTTGTAAAAGATTTAGGAGTAAGTATTGTTGGTGGATGTTGCGGCACACGTCCCGAACATCTTAAAAAACTTGTAGAAACTGTTGGCAATCTTTCCCCTAAAAAAAGAACTTTGGAATTTTCACCAAGCGTTTCCAGTTTATACACCACAGCACCGTTGCAAATAAATCCGGCACCAGTAATTATTGGAGAACGCACCAATGCAAATGGTTCAAAAAAATTTCGCGATTTATTGCAAGAAGAAAATTACGACGCGATTGTGAACATGGGAAAAGAGCAAGCCAAAGAAGGTGCACACATTGTAGATTTATGTGTTGCTTACGTTGGACGTGATGAAGTGCGTGATATGCGAGAAGTGGCAACACGTTTCAATACACAAGTGACGTTGCCAGTGATGATTGATTCCACCGAAGCACCAGTGATTGAAGAAGCATTGCAACTCTTTGCCGGAAAGTGTATCGTCAATTCCATTAACTTGGAAGATGGTGAAGAACGTATTGATAAGGTTGTTCCCATGTGTAAAAAATATGGTGCATCCGTTGTTGCATTAACCATTGATGAAAAAGGAATGGCAAAAACCGCCGAAGAAAAATTTACCATCGCAAAACGCATCCATAATTTAGTTGTTCATAAATACGGAATGAAAGAAGAAGATTTAATTTTTGATACGTTGACATTTACACTCGGAAGTGGTGATGAAGAATTTCGCAAAGCAGGAATTGAAACTATTGAAGCAATTCGTCTCATCAAAAAAGAATTTCCAAAAGTGAAAACTATACTTGGCGTAAGCAATATTTCTTTCGGACTTTCTCCGCATGTACGGCACGTATTAAATTCTGTATTCTTGCATTATGCTATTGAAGCCGGGCTCGACCAAGCAATCGTCAACGCACAAAAAATTATTCCACTCTTTAAGATAGATGAACGTGGAAGACAATTATGCTACGAACTTGTTTTTGATAAACGACAATGGAATGGAGAACAATGCACCTACGACCCATTAACAGAACTCATGGCGTACTACGCGGATAAAAAAACAGAAACAAAAGAAATAAAACAGCGAGCAGGAACAATCGAAGAAATTTTAAAAAACAGAATCATTGATGGTGATAAACAAGGCATTCAACAAGATTTAGATGAAGCACTAAAAAAATATTCCGCATTAGAAATCATTAATACAATTTTATTAGATGGAATGAAAGTAGTTGGAGATTTATTCGGACGTGGAGAAATGCAATTACCATTTGTGTTGCAATCCGCAGAAGTGATGAAAGCCGCCGTTGCGTATCTTGAACAATTTATGGAAAAATCCGAATCAACATCTAAAGGCTCAATGGTATTGGCAACAGTAAAAGGAGATGTGCATGACATCGGAAAAAATTTGGTGGATATTATTTTAACCAACAACGGATACAAAGTTTATAATTTGGGAATTAAACAACCAGTAGAAAATATTATTCACGTATATCAAGAACACAATGCTGATGCAATTGGCATGAGCGGATTGCTGGTAAAATCTACCTTAGTGATGAAAGAAAATCTTGAAGTGTTAAATGAACAAGGCCTAAAACCACCAGTTGTTCTTGGCGGTGCCGCCTTAACGCGAAGATACGTGGAACAAGATTTACGTTCTCTTTATAAAGGAGTAGTTTCGTACGCAGCAGATGCATTTGATGGTTTGCGTTTTATGGAGCAGTTAAAAACACAGGGCATCGAAAGTTTTACCAACACTTCCCCATCAATAAACGTTGAAGATGAAGAAGAAATTCTCACCGGAGCAGAAGCAAAAATTGCCCTTGCAATAAAAGAAGAAGAAAAACTTCCGCAACGCTCAAAAGTTTCTACCGAAGTTGCTATTCCCACTCCTCCATTTTGGGGAACGAAAATTGCAGAAAATATTTCGTTGGATGAAATATACAATTATATTAACGAAGCCGCTCTCATTAAAGGACAGTGGCAAGTGCGAAAAGGAAAACGTTCTGAAGAAGACTACAAAAAACAATTAGAAGAAAAAGTCTATCCGGATTTTGAGAAATTGAAAAAACTTTGTAAAGAACAACAACTCCTTGTTCCCAAAGTCGTGTATGGATATTTTCCCTGTCAATCTGAAAATAATGATGTCATTATTTATCATGATGATAAAAAAACAGAGCGATTGCGTTTTACCTTTCCACGCCAAAAAGATGATAGATTTTTATGTTTGGCAGATTATTTTGCTTCTGTGGATTCTGGCAAAATGGATGTTGTTGCCTTCCACATGGTAACGATGGGAAAAACTGCATCAGAATATTCAGCAAAATTATTTGCAGAAAATAATTATAAAGATTATCTCTATTTTCATGGATTGAGCGTGGAATGTGCAGAAGCATTAGCAGAATTGTGGCACAAAAAAATTCGTGAAGAATTGGGAATTGCTAAAAAAGATTCTCCGGAAATTAAACGCTTATTCAGTCAGGGCTACCAAGGAGCAAGATATAGTTTTGGTTATCCTGCATGTCCCAATTTGGAAGACCACACAAAATTATTTGAGTTATTAAAGCCAGAACAAATTGGTGTACATTTAACGGAGGAGTTTATGTTAGAGCCGGAACAATCTACGGATGCAATTATTATTCATCACCCGGAAGCGAGATATTTTAATGTGAGGTAAGCAGGACACACCCCTAACCCCTCTCTCCAACACACAATCCTACGCTGGAGAGGGGAATTTTTCGACGAATATAAAAGTCCCCTCTATAAGAGGGGATTTAGGGGTGTGTGAAAAGTTTTTGGTGGAAAATATAATTCGCTTTATTTTTACATTAGTATTATTCAAAAGGGTTTCGTAATGCTTCTCTTTCTGCATCACGTTTATAGGAATCGGCTATACTACGTAGAGTAGTAGCTAACCTAATATAACCTTCTTTTTCAACTGCTTCTGCTTTTTGTTTGTATTCATTTTCTAATCGTTTTTCATCTTCTCCTTTAGTGTAATAAAATGCTCCTCGCTTATTAAAAAGTTCAGTCCTAAATCCACTTCGCATTTCTTTTGCATCTTCATTTTTTTCATCTAATAATGTTGCTGCGTCTTTATGAATCCATAATCCAGTTGGGTCAGCAGGTGAATAAACAAGTACTTTTCCTATATGAATAAGAGCTACTTCCAAGTGACCTGATTGAGTGCAAGATAGTTTTACTTCCTCAAGCCATTTCTTTAGTGCGATGCCATCAAAAGAATCATCATTTTTTTTTCCGGGAATGGTTTTCCAATTATTAAGAAGTTGGTATGCATAAGTCGCTTTGTTTTTTTGCTCTTCTGTAAACTCTTTTGGTTTTTCATTTTTAGAAGTATAAATGGTTCTGATAACATCACAAAAGAAACTTGAATTATTTGCTAACATTTGCTCTAGAACCCTTGGAGTTGCACCTGAATGATAATCTAATAAAGTGAGATACGCCCATTCAATTTGTGCAAGTTTATTTTGGTCTACATTATCAACTGTTTGTAACCATTTAATAAGTTCCTTGATAGCATAACCATGATGCGAATAAATTGGTTCATTTGAATTAACATTATCAATAAGAGTTTTGTAAAGAAGTTCAATTGGTAATGAAATTTTTTTATGAAGCATGACTTCAAAACATTCTATTGCGGCTCTTGAACGATTATATTGAAGAAATTTTTCTATCGGTACTATTAAATTCTCTATTTCTTGAAAAGGACGTTCTTTAACTTGTTCCCAATATAAATATTCATGATTGTTTAAATTTTTTTTAACTCTTTCCCAAGTTTCATTAATAAAGGGAAGTATTGTAAAAAATTTTGCTTTTTCTTCATTTGTCCAATGTGATATATTTATAGTATTAACCCAATTCCAACCAATTGTATTTGTGTAAAATCGACTTCGCACATATCCAAATACAACATCTTTTAAAAACGCTTCTTTAGCTGTTAATTTATCTGGAAGAAAAAAGGAATCATAATTACTATCAGTGATTCTGCCCAATACTAATCCTACTTCTATAGGAAATGATACTGATTTTGCAAATTCTATAACGCTCTCTATGTTACCTTCCTTTAAGATTTCAATGACGGCATCAGTTCGGCGTTTTTCAATTTTTTTATGCTCATTGTCAAAATCTCCCTTTTTTTCATAAAGTTCATGTTCATGAGTGCTAAACAGTCTTTTATATAGTAAATGAAGTGAAGTTGGTTTGAGTTTATTTGCTGTAACATCAATTTTTTGCACTGCGCCTTCTGGTAATGCCCAATCAGCAGTTGAAAACATTCGATGTGTGATAACTAATGCCGTTAATGTTTCCCACAATACTAATCGCTTATTTTCAGATAAAGTGGTTATTGTTTCAGAAGAAAGATATTCTAGAATTTCTGAAAATATTGGATTTGGTAAATTAGCAAGTTGTTTTGTTAGTTCATGTAATCGTTGTAAATCAAGTTTTGCATGCCTTAAGGTAAGATTTAGTAAAATATCAATTTGCTCTTTGTAATCTTTCTTTGAAAAACCAAATGAATAACTATCTGAAATAAATTCTCGCCATATAGGTTTTCTATTTTTAGTTATTAGTTGGTTTGAATTTGGTAAAAGAATAAGTAATAATTTCCAGCCAATGCTTGGATATTCACGGAGGAGTAGTTCAACACTAAGTTTTTGTTTTTCGATATTTGCTGAAGTTTGGGATATTCCTGGAAAAAAAAGTTTTGCAAGGACATTCAAAGGTCGCTCTACCCAATTTCCTCCTGGGTCAATTTCGGCAAGTCGTCCCAATATTAATGTAATTCTTGTGAGATAATCCGGATGCCATGCTAATGTTTCTAATGCCCAAAGAATACCGGTCATATAATTTTGACCACCCATGGCATTTCCTTCTTGTGCAAAAAGTAACTCAAATGTTTTATTTTCTTTGTCATTTACAATTTTTTCTATGGCGTTTAAAAACTCTTCTGGAGATGCTTCAGCAAGTAATGGTAAAACATCATTTAAACTCGCTAATAAACTCCAATCAAGTTCTTTTAAAATTTCTCGTATTGTTGTTATAACTATTGATTCTACATTTCTATATGTACATGATGTGAGTGCTCGAGGATATGCTCCTATCAACGCTAATGTTTCCGCAAGACCTTCGCGAATATTATTGGAATACTTTTGTTGTACACCATACATAGATGCAGCCCATCGGTCTTCTTTGGGTAATGATAATTTTGGATTTATTTCTCGTAAGACAATAATGGCTTGTTTTGAAAAACGATTTAAATATTTATCTGATAAATACTGTCCAAGATATTGCCATCCCTCAAACCGAGAAATGAAATTCCATCTTTCATCACGTTGAATAAGGGGAGGGTTCGGTTGTAATGTCATTGGGCGGATAATCCGAATCCACTCCCCATATTCATTTCCCAGTATTTCTCCTATAACATTATGGTCACCATCAAAATTACCATTCCATTGACCAATAATGGAAGCAATTGCCAATTCCGATATACTATCAAAAGAAGTCCAATGTGGTGAGACAGAAACTTTTTGTAAAAGTTTCTTTAATATTAGAATATTTCCTTCACATTTATTTGCAATACTTTCTGCTCTGGCATCATTGTATCCACACAATTTTAAATTTTCGGCTAATTCATAAGGTTTTATTTCCTTTAAACGTACAGAATTACCATGTGAATTTGAAGAGAGAGCAGAAAAAATGATACGATGGTTATAACGTTTTATTTCTTGCAATAAATCTGCATCTGTATTATTAATATCTAGTTTAGCGGTGGGAATTAAAACATGTGGAGTTCGCAAAGTACACATTTTTTTCCATGTGTCAGGGTTATCTATGATTAAACAACGACCTGCAAAAGCAGTTTGTTCATTTTTTTCAAGAGAAGCCAACACTGCTACTACAAAATCTACACATTCATTAGGGTATCGTGTTTCTAATAAAAGTTCTCTTGTTTCATTTTTAACTATTTTTAATATCTCTTCTTTTGCTTGTTCTCTACCAGATAAAAAAACTTCTGGTTTTAAAAATGGTGGGGACCCATAGGTTTTTAACATTTCCCAGTGAAGATAAGGAGAAGAAATTCCCTTTCCAGTAATACTAAATTTTTCAGCAAGCCATATATCAATTTCAGGAAACAAATAAAGCCATTGTACTAATATTGTTCCATCAATAATTTTAATATCTTGCCAACAACCTTTTTTCTTATTATTAGCTATCCATTTTCTTTGTTTTCCTTCATCCCATTTAGTGTTTTTTGCTGAACGTGGAGTTACAAAAATAAAAATAGATTTTTGTTGCTCTTCTTTAGAAGTACTTATAGTTCTTTTTTTAAACTCCTCTGTTGCTTTTTTAGCAGGGTGGCTACCAGTTCCAAATTCCCAAAAACTTTGTCCTTGAGGTACGTAAGGGTCAAATGAATAAGGAGAATCAACAATGCCATCGCGTCCTGTCTGTCCAATACTTCCACTCCATGGTATACGTAACTCTTTGGGATTTTGTATTGAAGCCGCAATTAATCTAAAAATCAATTCAGGAATTAAACTCTGTGATTCTAAATAATCTGCGTGGTTATTTAATTTTTCTTCTGTAACAAGTTGTGTATGTTGCATAACCCAGTTAATAAAATATTTTATCTAAAAGATATTAATTGTGATGTAAGTTAATTATTGTTTTTTACTTTAACTCGAAAATGTAAAACATAAAATTTCTTAATGCAAGAGAAGGTACTTTTAAATCATAAAAATTATAACAAAACCTTTCCTCTTAATTTTCGTCATACTCTCCTACCTCCTCTGTTATTGTCTTTAGAGTATTTTTGTTTTATATTGTAACAGTCACCTCAATGAGTATAAGTTCTTTTTTGTTGCAAAGTCATTTCAACAGTACGAAAGAAAGGAATACCATTCATGCCCATCTCTCATAACCTTCGCATCTCAATGTTGCTTTTACCGGCAACCCATCATTTACTTACCGTTCCTATCAAAAAATAGAAATTCGGAGAACCCTCTTTACACTATTTCTACCACTTGCTATACCCCTGTTTTACCTCTATAAGTTCACCTTCAATAGTTTTGTTATAATGTATTTTTTTTCTCTTGTGAAGGTGTAGAGTATTTTTTAACTCATTCTATAATTGTATTCACGTTTTTATTATTACCTCTAGGAGAATAATCATGAAAAAAGCAGGCATAGTTATTTTTATTATCGGCATACTGATGACTATTTATACCAGTATTACCTATGTAACAAAAGAAAAAGTGGTAGATATCGGAGAAATAGAAGTAACAAAAGATGAAAAACATACAGAAAGTTGGTCCCCACTTATTGGAATAGGAATAATGGTAATCGGCGGAGCCTTTTTCTTTTTAAGCAAAAAAAAGCATGTATAATTAATGTATCAATAGAAAAATTATGGATATCAGAAAGGAGCAGTACTCAAATGACTGAAAAAATAAATTCTCAACCAGTACTTCATTTCTTTATTATCACCGCCTTACTCGTAGTTATTATGTGGGGTACTTATCACGCTCAAACGCTACTCTCACTTTTTTTTCTTTCTCTTTTTATTTCTATAATTGCCACTCCCCTTATTAGATTTCTTCAACGGAGACATATCCCTTTTGGTGTTGGAGTTCTCCTTGTTATTGTGATATTAATTATCCTTTTCGGATTAATAAGCATACTCGTGGGAACATCCATTAAAAATCTTTCTGAAAATATTCCTACCTATATGCAACGTTTAGATGAGCAAAGTGCGGAACTGAGAAAAATGCTCGCCGATAAAAATATCATCATCAACGAAAAAAAATTTACGGATTCTTTTAAGCCGGATGCACTCATGACTGTAGCAGGTAGTGTGGTCATAGCAATCGGTTCATTATTTTCTAATGTAGTTCTTGTATTTCTTATGGTAACATTTCTTCTTTTAGAAAGTCCCTACTTTTCTGCTAAACTTCGCGAAGGTTTAGGTACCACTAAACCATTTTTTCTTAACTTTACCGCATTCATAAAAAATCTCAATCGTTATATTATCGTACAAACAATCCTGAGTTTTGCAGCAGGCGTACTCGTAACATTATGGCTGTATGTTTTGGGTATAGAATACGCCCTCCTTTTAGGCGTATTAGTTTTTTTATCAACCTATATACCAAGTATCGGTCCTCTTTTTGTTATTATTCCCATTTTTCTGCTTTCTTACATACAATTCGGAATAGGATACGGTTTTCTCGGAGGCGGTGGTGCTGCTGCCATCACATTTGCATTAGGAAATTTTGTGTATCCTAAATTAATGGGAGAAAGATTAGGACTTTCCACATTGGTTGTTTTTCTCTCAGTGATTTTTTGGGGAAGTTTACTTGGTGTTGTTGGTACTATTTTATGCGTACCGCTAACCATGGCTCTAAAATTTGCATTAGAAAATAGTAATAGTACTCGTTGGATAGCCATACTGCTTGGACCTTCTTTAAGTGAAGATAATAAAAAAATAACAAAGGAAAAATAAATGCCAATATTAAAATCTTCACCTCAAAAGAAAAAATCTCTCGTAAGGAGATATATTTTTTCCACAATCTTCTATGGTACAATTTTTGTGCTTATAGGAATAATAATACTTTTTATTTTTTCAGATTCACTTTTGAATAATTTTGCAAAAGAAAAAATTATTACCTCCTTTGCAGAAAAATATCCAAATTACACATTGCAAGTTGGTCACATACAATATGATGTATGGAAAAATCGTATTGGTTGTGATTCACTTTCTATTCAGACAAAAGACACTTCTTTTTCCTGCACACTCATTTCACCTTCTTTAACAGGAATAAATTGGATAAAACTTTTTATGGAGAAAGATTTTAGTTCGCACGTTAATGGGGAAATGAAAGAAGCGAAATTTATTTTTCCTTCTTCCTACTATGAACTCCGTTTTCATAATTTGCGTATCTCCGTACCAGATTCGTCCCTGAGTGCAGAAGAATTTCATTATCAACCTTTTGTGGATGATAATACGTTTTTTTCTCTCAATAAATTTAGAATAACAAGAATGCGGATTGCTGTTCCTCAAATTGCTATCGCGGGTTTTAATTATACAGCACTTTTACAAAACACTGCTTACTACGCACGTTCTGTGAGTGGAAAAAATGCTTCTTTTGATTTTTTACTCAATAAAGAAAAACCAATTGATAGTCTTTCTCCAAGTCCAGTAATGCCAAAAGAAGCACTTTCATCTATAAAAACTCCATTACAGTGTGATAGTGTAAAAATTAGTAATGCATTTTTCCGATATAGAGAAGAATTTAAAAAAAATTCTACACCCGCAACAGTAACGTTTGATACTACGCAGATGGTAGTTACCGGAATTACTAATAACTTTAAAGAAAATGATACACTATTCATTCATGCTCAGACAAAATTTCTGAACAGCAGTACTATGAAATTAACATTAACCATGCCGCTTGCACTGCCGGAATTTTCTTTTCATTATTCGGGTTCTTTAGAAAGAATACCATTCACCAAAATTAATCCTTTTCTGGAAATTGCTGAACCAGTACGAATTAAATCCGGAACACTTCACAAAGCAACATATACTATCACGGTAAACAAAGGATACGCAATAGGAAAAATACGCGGGATTTATGACAATCTTTCTTTTGCCCTTCTTGATGAAAAAACAAGAAGTGAAAAAGGTTTTTCTAATAGTATTATTTCTTTTTTCGTGAACACTTTCAAAATTCGCCAAGATAATTTACCGGATGATTTGAAAACTGGTACCATTAAGTACCAGAAAAAAAAGGAAGAAACATTTATCCAATTTATTTGGTATGCACTGCGAGGTGGTATGCAAGATGTGGTAGGATTTTGAGATTTTATTTTCTAAACAATCTACAATATTCCTCAAACATAAACATTCTATTTCGTTTATAACCAGTTACTTCTTTTAAAATTCCTAGCGTTTCAAAATCTTTTATTATTGCATTGGCAGAAACTGGTGTTATTTTCAAAACTTTTTCAACAGTTTTCACATTCACAATGGGTTGTTTATAAAGATAATTCAATAACTTTTTTGCGTTATTGGCACGTTTTCCCAAAGAAAATAATTTTTCACCTTCTAATTTTTCTCGCAATCGTAAAATTGCTTTAAACGTTGCAATCCCTTTATCGGAAATTTCGCACACCGCCACTAAAAAAAATTTTATCCACTGCAAAAGATTATTGGAAGTACGAGCAAATGTAAGGTTATCATAATACAGTGATTTATTTTTCTCAAAAAAATCCGATAAATACAATGTTGGTTTATTCAACAAGCCCACAGAAACCAAATACAATGTAATCAACAATCGCCCTAATCTTCCGTTGCCATCCAAAAACGGATGAATGGTTTCAAACTGATAATGAGCAATAGCAATTCGAATTAAGTGCGGAACATCTATTGTATCATTATGAATAAAATGTTCAAGGTCGCTCATCAACTCTGCAATTTCCGTATGGTGTGGTGGAATAAAAACAGCATCTTTTAATGTTGCACCACCAATCCAATTTTGGCTTGTGCGGTACTCTCCCGGCATTTTGTGTTTTCCTCGTACACCATCTAACAAAATTTTATGTGTTTCTTGTAATAATCTTGTAGAAAGAGGAAGTTTTTTCAATTTTTCTACAGAATGGTTGAGTGCTTGAATATAGTTTTGCACTTCTTGCCAATCATCACGTTTTTCCGGGTCAATATCGTTGAGAGGAAGTAACGCTTCATCAATACCGGTTTTTGTCCCTTCAATTCTGCTGGAGGTTGTTGCCTCTTTTATAACGTGCATGGAAATAAAAAAATCTATATCGGGAACATAAAGAGAAAAGGCATTTAATTCCCCGAGTTTGTTATTGGCTTCAGCAAGCAAAGTATTGATTTTTGGGTCACTCCAAGTCCACTCCATATTTACTTTTGATGGAGAAAAACTTTTATAGTGATATTGCTGGATATAATTACCTGATGTAAATTCTTCTAATTTCATTTTTTTTCCTATTTTTCTTTCTTAAAATACTTTATATTTTAATTTAAGTCAAGAAATTAAAATATAAAATTTCTTATTATAGTTTTTAGCATTAAAATAATATAAGAAAACTATAATTAAACTTCTTTAATAAAAAAAAGAGAATGATATGTTATCATTCTCTTTTTTGTTTTGTCCCATTATGGATTTTACACGGGGTTTTTCCCGCGGATAACTCTCAATAAAACGGCAATTGCGGCAATCACCAATAACAAGTGAATAATGCTACCAGCATGATATCCAAAAAAACCAATTGCCCATGCTATCACTAACACTACAGCAATAAAATATAATATGCCTCCCATACTCTCACCTTTCATATTTATGTATTAGTTTTTATTAAATCTTTTATGGTCGTTCCGATTTGTTCCATCTCATGGGTAAATTCTTTTTTGAATTTTTCCCATCGTTCTTTTCCTTCTTCTTTATAATTATTGATTCTTTCCTGCAATGCGTCATTTTGTTTTTCTAATTCATCAACTGTTTGCTGGTATTTGGTTTTTGCTTCACCATGTAACGTTTCTATATTTTTCTTCAATCCATTAACAGTCGTTTTATTTTTTTCTATCGTTTTTTGAACATCTTTTTTAAATTTTTCCCATTCTTTTTTTAATTCATTTTCAATGGAGTCAGATATTTTCTTTCCCTTTCTCCTACAACTTAATAACACAAGAACGGTACTAAATACGGCGAGAATAAAAATACTTTTTTTTATGATAGTAGGTATTAATTATGTTTAATTTTTTTGAAAATATATCTATGATTTCTTTTTAGTTTTACTAAGTGGTGTTGAGTTCTTCTTTACTCTTCTACTACAAAGATTGTGCCATAAATAAAACCGCTAAAAAACGCTATAATCAAAAAATATATCTTAAAATTGAGAAAATATATTTTTTATTTTCTTGAAAATAGGAACGATAGTGAGAGATAACAAACCATAAAAAGCAAAAACGCTTGAAAAATAATTTTCTCAAGCGTTTCCTTATCAAGTCTGTAATGTAAAAACCCTATCAACATTTTACAGATTTTGACAGAGCAATTTTTTCCATTAATTAATCTTTTATGTTACATTATCTTGTCAGTATTTTTTTTAACATTGTTAATTCTCTCTTGGTTGTTCGGACTATTCCCACAGTTTTATGTCTACTAAATTGAGGTTCTGTTATTTTTGCTATTTCTAATGCTGTTTTTGCAAACATTTTTGCTTTTGCTGTCTTGTTCATTTTATCACAAAGGTAAGCACATATTTTTGTATAAAAAAATTTATAATTATTTAATCCTATTTGGTTTTTAGGAAAGTTAAGCACTACAAGTTTGTACATTTCTTTATATTTATTTTCTTGATTAGTAAGTAAAATAATTTCTGCGAGGTGAACTTCTGTCAAACCATCTGTACCACTTCTATTATACTTTTTTACTAATTGTAAAAGGGTTCTGTATTGTTTTTCAGAATGTCCATATTTTTTATTTTTTTTATAATGTTCTCCAAGAATTGAACGCCCTCGTATATTTGTAAACCATTCTTCAGAATAATCTCTAAAAACTCTTTCCATTAAATTAATACCAATTTTTTGAATATTTTTATCATCATTTTCTAAAAGATGATAAGATTGAATAAATAAATATTGTGCTTTATGAAACATTCCTCTGGAACGCTGTATTCGTTCTTCAAACATTTTTTCTATTTTAGAATCCCATGTAGTATTTCTATACCATTCCACAGTCACGTTTTTCACTCCACTAAAATTTTTATTGCTTCCATAATATTTTCTACACCAATAATGTTTTGCTCTTTGGTGGTTTTCATATTTTTGAGATTTCCTTTTGGAATAATAATTTTATTAAATCCAAGTTTTGTTGCTTCTTGTATTCTCTTTTCGCTGTGAGAAACGGTACGAATTTCTCCACCAAGCCCAATTTCTCCAAACGAAATTGTTTGTGAATCTACAGGAACATCTCGCAATGAAGAAATGATAGAAGTTGCAACACCCAAATCTGCTGCTGGTTCATCAATGCGAATTCCCCCAGCAATATTTACAAAAACATCGTACGAACCAATATTGATTCCAACTCGTTTATCCAACACTGCAAGCAGCATGGAAAGCCGTCGAATATCAAAACCAGTTGCTGTACGTTGCGGCATTCCGAAATTGGTGCTGGAAATTAATGCTTGCACTTCTACCAAAATCGGGCGTGTGCCTTCCATACTTGCCACAATGGATGAACCGGATGTTCCGTAACTGCGTTCGGAAAGAAATACTTCTGATGGATTTTTTACTTCTCGCAAACCGGAATCATACATTTCAAAAATTCCAATTTCGTTAGTAGAACCAAAACGATTTTTTATTCCACGAATAATACGATACGTGTAGTGTCGTTCACCTTCAAATTGAAGAACAGTATCAACCATGTGTTCAATCACTCGTGGACCGGCAATGACACCTTCTTTTGTAACATGTCCGATAAGAATAATAGGAACATTTTTTGTTTTTGCTAATCGTGTCAGTAATGCTGTGGATTCTCGCACTTGCCCCACGCTTCCCGGAGAACTTTCTAAATTAGGATTGTAGAGTGTTTGGATGGAATCTACAATAATAATATCTGGAGGTGCTTGTTCTATTACGTTTGTAATAACATCGGTATTCGTTTCTGCAAGTACGTGAATATTTTCGGATGATGTGGAAAGACGGTCTGCACGAAGTTTTACTTGTTGCGGAGATTCTTCACCAGTGATATACAAAACAATTTTATTTTTAATATTCAATGCCACTTGCAACATCAATGTAGATTTTCCAATTCCAGGGTCTCCACCAAGCAATGTTACTGAACCAGCAACAATTCCTCCTCCTAACACACGGTCAAATTCTCCGATACTTGTAGAAAACCGAATGTCATTATATTTATCTACAGCATTCAGCGGAATGGATTTTGCTTGTGAGGTTGTGTGTTTGGTAGATTTTTTTGCTGTGGTGATTTCCTCAGCGAAGGTATTCCATTCGTTGCAGTTGGGACATTTTCCAACCCAGCGTGGTGAACTGTATCCGCACGTTTGGCAAATGTATTGTGAGATTTGTTTTGGCATGAATTATTTTATAATGTGTTTTTACCTCAAATAATACTTCAACGGATTTGGTGCTAAACGGCATTCTTCGGCAACGGCAATACCATCAATTTTTCCGGCACTGCGGAGTTCGTACAAACGCGGAACAATTTTATCACGAATATCAATTGGTGTGAGTGGATTGATGTAAATACTTGTTCCACCTTCAAATCCCGCCGGAACATTTATTCTCCATCGCAACATAACATGCCAAGGCATTTTATACACAGCATCAACTGGTGTGTAATACCATTCTTCGTTGCAAGAAATTTGGCTTCCCATGGCTGCGTGGCACGCGTGAACGAGATTACTAAATCCACGCATTTCTTCATCACTATGTTCGTACGGACGTGAATATTGAGATTTAGAATATATTTCTAATGTAGGAAAACGATGTCCGATGCCAACAACAGCAATCGCAAAATCATTTTCAGCAAAAACTAAATTGTGCTGTGCTGCGAAGTTCACTCCTAACTCATTATATACATTAGTATCTTCTCGCAACATTCGTATTCGTTCGGTGATGGACGCACCCCATTCATCCAATCCCACCAATTGTTTATGTAGGTGGTCAAATGAGGCACCAGCGGGACGCAGCCAATTTTGAAAAATACTGATGTAACGAATATATCTATTATAACTAAGCATATCTTTCATTGCTTGAACAGTGAATTTGAAATATTGATAATGCTCTTCACGTGTCATTTCTCCGGAAGAATACAATTGCGAATCATATTCAGCATTATCAACATAATGTTTGCGTGCAATGATGAGTTCATGGCATCCGCCGAAAAAGGCTTCCGCCATTTGTAATTTATCAAATTGAGATTTTCTACGAATTTGGTCTTCGGTTTTTCCGGAGCGACTTAACTTATAATTGATAACATTGTTAATATGTTCTGCTCCTTTTGGCGTTCCAAGATATGCATCTCGCCATGCTGTTGCCGTTTTACTTATTTTGTAATCGTAATTTTTTTTCCAATAATCTAATGTTACGATTTCAAACATATTTCCTGTACGGCGAAATTCTGCAATGGTGTGTTCGTATTGTTCTGCTGGAAGATAGATAAGATTTTCGTAATGGGTAGGAAATTTTACCAGTCGAGTTTTTTCTGGCGGTGTTTCAAAATATCGTGTTTCACAAAAACTACAATAATTTTCTCGGATTGGCTTTTCTAATTTTTTGGCTGTTGCAGGAATTTCATTGGCAATAGGTTTATTGCCGCGTTCGGGAACTGCCCACACTTCTGTGCCTGTGAATGGATTTATTTGTTTTACTGTACCATCAGGCATAGTATAATAATAATTACTATAATTTTGCGGCATGGTTCCCTCACTTTTTAAAATTTTTCCACATCATGGATTCTACTGGTTTTTTTGTGTTTGATGTGTATTTTGCATTTTTCTTTTTACTATAGGATGTTTCTACTTCTCCATCAACAACAAAATAAATAAGTTGTCCGATTGGCATTCCTGCATAAATTTTTACGGGTTGTCTTACAGAAATTTCTAAAGTCCAAGTATTACAAAAACCCACATCGCCTTTTCCAGCAGTGGCATGAATATCTATTCCTAATCTTCCGATGGAACTTTTTCCTTCGAGGAAGGGAACGTGTTTATGTGTTTCGGTGTATTCTTCAGTTACTCCGAGATAGAGTTTACTTGGTACAAGAATAATTCCTTCTTTGGGAATTTCAAAATAGCGAATTTTATTGTGAATTTTTGCATCTAAAATTTCATCTTCATACACAGCCAGTGTTTTTCCTAAATGAACATCATAACTGTTTGAACCAAGATATTTTTTATCAAATGGTTCGATAACTATAGAACCATTGTGTATTTCTTCAAGAATTTTTTTATCGGAAAGTATCATAGTGATAGTTAAAAATGAATAATTGATAACAAAAATAGGAAATTTTTTACGAAATAGCATTGGAAAAAATAAAAAACGCTTGAAGTTTCTTTCAAGCGTTTGGAGAAAATTGAATTTTATTCTTTCCTATTCATTTTTTATATCCTGAGCAAAAGCAATATTTCCTTCTTCCATTTCAAGAGGAAGTTCTTTTGGTGTTCCAAAAACTTTTGCTTTATTATCATCAAATTCATTTTCCCATCGTGCTACAACTACACAAGCAAGGCAGTTACCAAGAACATTAACAGATGTTCGTGCCATATCCATCAATTCATCCACAGCAAAAATTACCGCAACACCTTCCAACGGTAATCCAAAAGAATGTAATGCTGCAGAAAGTACTACTAATGAGGCACGTGGTACCGCCGCAATTCCTTTTGATGTTATCATCAATGTTAATAATAATAAAATTTGTTTATCCCACCCAAAATGAATTCCTGTTACTGTTTCTGATGCTTGTGCAACAAAAACTGCAGCAACAGCAAGATACAGTGTACTTCCATCCAAATTAAAACTATAACCGGTTGGCATAACAAAACCAACGATACGTCTTGGAACTCCAATACGTTCCATCATCTCCATTGCTTTGGGTAATGCGGATTCACTGCTGGTCGTAACAAAGGCAAGTGTGAATGGTTCTTTAATGGCTTTAAAAAATTGTTTGAGAGGGAGTTTAATAATGTAGGCAACGGTTCCCAACACTACCACAACAAAAATAATGAGTGCTATATATAATGTTCCGACAAGCATTCCTAAATTGACGAGAACGCCAACGCCCATGTGTCCTACCGTAACAGCCATTGCTGCACCAATTCCGAATGGTGCAAAGAGCATAATGTAACTGGTAAATTTAAACATTACTTGAGAAAGTGAATCACAAAATTCTAAAACGGGCTTTCCTTTTTTTCCAAGTGCAGAAACGGCAAAAGCAAAAATGACTGAGAACGCAACTATTTGTAATACATCATTACGAAGCATTGATTCTACAATGTTTGAAGGAAAAATATGAACGATGGTTTCTATCAATGTCATCGGATGGTTTTCTGCAATCTTATTGATTTGCACCATATCTCCTTTTAATTCTACTCCATATCCCGGCTTGGTGATATTCACAACAAATAGACCAACGAAAAGTGCCAGTGTTGTTACAATTTCAAAATACAAAAGAGATTTTATTCCGATGCGTCCGACTTTTTTTCCATCTCCATGACTTGCTATTCCTGTTACGATGCTGGAAAAAATAAGTGGTGCAATAATGAGTTTGATGAGGTTTAAAAAAATGGTGCGGAGAAAGGCAGTTTCTACAGCCCAATCTGGTTTTAACCATCCGAGCAAAACACCAACAAGAAGGCCAAGGAGAATTTGTTTAGTGAGTGAAAGATGCCAAAATGGTTTTTTGGTAGAAGAATGTGTCATGATAATGGAGAGAAAATGTATGTTGATAAATTGTTTATATATCTATAATAATTGGTAAGATATTGAATTGCAATGAAAAAATTATTTTTCTATAAAATTTCATTTTTAAGAAAATAAATTCACATTTTTAAGAAAAAGCTATTTCACTATGGCTTTTTTTACAAATTTTCACACCTTTCCTTTGGCATACTCTTTGTAGTACAAGTAGACCTCAAGTATGTTTAACTTATTTATTAGAAGGAATACTCTTATGGATACGCTCAATCTTAAAGGAAATTGGAATACGATTAAAGGAAAGTTAAAACAACAATATGCCCAACTTACCGATGATGACCTTCTCTATGCAGAAGGAAAAGAAGAAGAATTATTAGGAAGACTTCAAAAAAAATTAGGAAAAACAAAAAAAGAAGTTGTAGATATACTTTCACAGTACAAATAACATTGCATTTTTTTTAAATAGTAATCAACATTTTTTATTCACTTAATATTAATAACTATGAAAAAGAACCGAAATATAGTGGGCACACTTCTGATTATTATCGTTGCGATAACTTTAGGAAGTTGCACCAAAACAACGGAGGAAAAAACGCAAGAAATCAAAAAAGAAATGCGTGAAACTCAAGAAGAAAATACAGCGGAATTAAAAAAAGATTGGGAAAACTTTAAACAAGAATCTCAAGAAAAAATAAATAAAAATGAAAAAAGAATGGATGAGTTAAGAGTAGAATTGCAAAAAGTAAAAAATAAAGGAACAAAAACTGAGTATAACCGAAGAGTAGAAGAATTAAAACGAGAAAATGAAAATCTTCGAAAACGCATTAATGACTATAAACAAGAAGGCCAAAATAATTGGGAAGAATTCAAGCGTGAGTTTAATAGTGATATGGAGAAACTCGGTAAAGCACTTGAAAACTTGGTTATAGATAATAAAAAATAAAACTCAGTATAATTTACACTAATGAATAAAAAAAGAGAATGATATTTTTATCATTCTCTTTTTTAATATATGAACGTTATTCCGCCACCAAAACCAAAATGGGAATCATAATTTGCGGAAAGTGAAAATCGTTTAGTAAGGATGTAATGTAAACCGATTTCGTATTCACTATCAGTATTCCAAAATCCGTCTAGTTGTAAGCGTGATGTTAACGATAATTCTTTTCTTCCGATTTGAAAACGAAATTTTCCTGTATGGTCAACACGAACATCGGCCTCTAAAAACATTGGTAAAAGATATTGAATTCCGAGTGTTGCAACATTTTTTGTTTCAATAATATTTTGATATTCATTCAAACGACGAAAATCTCCGCCAACATATAATTTTAAAAATTGCTGCGTGCCAAATAATCGTCCAAAAAGAATTTCACCCTCGTATTCGCCTTTGTAATTTGCCATTCCCATTCCTTCAACAAAATAATAGTTATCCATAACCATCAAACTTGGAAATATCCCATTAGATTGTGCAGCAATGGAAGTAGTATAATGCCATTCATTTTCTTCGCTAATAAATTTTTGCCACGAATTTTTAATAGAAGAAATTTGCGGATTAACAGGTGAGTTTGCATAACTAAAAACTCTTCCCATTCCTCCCATCATGTGATATAAAATATGACAATGAAAAAACCAGTCCCCATCATACACACCAGCAAATTCTATTGTGTCTGTTTCCATCGGCATAATATCTAACACATTTTTTAACGGAGAATATTCTCCATATTTGTTGAGAACTCTAAAATAATGTCCGTGCAAATGCATTGGATGCCGCATCATGCTTTCATTTTTAAGAACGATGCGAACATTTTCTCCTTTGCGAATAAGTATTTTATCTGTTTCACTCAACGTAATATTATTAATGCTCCATTGATAACGATTCATATTTCCCGTAAGAGTAAAGTGGAGTTCTTTTGTTGGTGCTTTTGGCAATGTTGTATTTTTTATTGATTTCAACATTCCGTAATTCAGCGTTACAATTTCGTCTTCATCTTCGTTTTCTTCATCACTACTTTCTTCATGATGATGGTGATGTTGCATATCGCTGTTCTGTTCTTCCATGCCGCCAGCAATTTCCGGATACATAACTTCGTTCATATCCATTTCTTGATTACTCATTTGCATTCCCATATCATTCATGCTTCCATCTAAATTCATCATCTCATTCATCATTTTCATTCCTTCAAAATATAAAAGTGGTGGAAGTGTTGGTGCAGGCATTTCCATTCCTTCGCCAAGCCATAATGATGTGGATTTTGTTCTGTCTTCTGCCGTTGCTTTTAGTTCATACTTCATATCTTCCGGGACTGTTACAATGACATCGTATGTTTCTGCAACACCAATAAGCATTCTATCAACATCAACCGGTTCAACATCTTCACCATCACTGGCAATAACAGTAAGTTTTCCGCCAGCAAATTGTACCCAAAAATATGTGGATGCTGAACCATTAATAATTCGCAATTTTACTTTATCTCCGGCTTTGAAATCAGAAAATGTTTGTTCTGTTTTTCCATTCACAAGAAATGCGTCGTAATATACATCACTCACATCCATCGGAAACATTCGCAGCCATTCTTGAGTAATTTTTGTTCCAAGATGTCCCGCCAATAATGCTGCACCATAATCTTGTGCTGCACCTTTTTGAATTGCATACCAATGGTTTGCAACTTTTAGCGAACGCATTACTTCTTCAGGATTTTCATTTGTCCAATCACTCAACAACACTATTAATTCCGGAATTTCTTCTTTTTCTTTTTTATGAAGAATTAACGCGCCATACAATCCAGATTGCTCTTGCATTGAGGTATGTGCATGATACCAAAATGTTCCATTTTGTATGATGGGAAAATAATAACGATGTGTGGTGTGCGGTAAAATTGGTGATGTGGTTAAATAGGGAACACCATCTTGTTCGTTTGGTAAAAGAATTCCATGCCAGTGAATTGATGTTTCCACACCCATAAGATTGTGAACAAAAATTTCCGCAGTATCTCCTTCCGTAAAATGCAAGGTTGGTGCTGGAATTTGTCCGTTCACAGCAATAGCATTTGCGATTTCTCCGGAATAATTTACTGTGGTGTCTTTTACAAACAAATCATAGCGGATTGTTTTTGCACAAAGAGTAGAAAACGAGAGAAAAATGATTAATAATTTCATATTTTATGATAAGGATTTTTTTATCGTTTAACAAAGTGAGATTACTAAAAAATTGTCATTCCGAATCCCGATTCGTCGGGATGAGGAATCTCAACATTCAAATAGAAGTAGAAAAAAGAGATTCATCGATTTTAGATTTTTTCAGTAATCCCAAAGTTTGTTAATTATATTGCAGAAAAAAATGTACCGAAAGATACTACTATTATTATTATTATTTTTTCTCTTCTTTTACAATATTGTTCATACAAAACAAAAATCTGTTATGACGGATTCAACATATATAAACATAATAACAAAGATTGCAGAAGATATTGAAAAACTAAAAAGTGAATATCCGCAATTACAAGATTTTCAAATATCCAAAAATCTCAACACAGAAAATCTTAGTATAGATTATTCTTTTAAAACATATCGACGACGAATTGGAGGATGGGTTGGTGGGGTTCCAAATCCTCATGAAGATGGTGTTTGGTTTTATATAGATATTCATTCACCAGATTCGCAAGCACAAATACACACTCAACCAGATGTACCATACAATCTTTATGTTGAAGAAAAACAGGTTCAGTTTCTTATTCTTGAAGGACAGAAAACAAAATCATTATATCACGAACTTTTCAAAATTTTTGAAAAGAATGGAATAAAGAATAATTTTAAAATAGGAGATAGTAATGAATAAAGTCATAATTTCAGAAAAGCTTTCCCTTTTTAACGATTATTGGAATCCGCGAATAGTTGGAGAATTAAATGGGCAGCATATTAAATTAGCAAAATTTCACGGGGAGTTCGTATGGCACAAACATGATAATGAAGATGAAATGTTTTACGTTCTAAAAGGAAGTTTTACAATGCAACTTCGTGATAAAAATATTGAAGTGAAAGAAAACGAATTTATAATAATTCCCAAAGGCGTAGAACATAGACCCGTTGCAAAGAATGAAGTTTCTGTGATGTTGTTTGAACCAAACACAACCCTAAATACAGGAAATATAAAAGGAAATCTAACCAAAGAAATTTTAGAAAAACTATAACATCTTTTTATGTTTAAATACATCATATATATATTTTTGCTATTACTTTTTATAAGTAATAATACATTTTCCCTTACACCAAAAATCAGTATAACACTGCAAGGAAACATTACCACCAACACAAATTTTTTGTACAATCCAAACTCCTCTGACATTATTATTTCTGATAAAAATATTTATCCCAATTTTGGTTTTGGAGTGGATATACGTTCTTCTCTTCCGTGGGAACAATTTGCCATAAGTATTTCTTTAGAACGTATTACTGGAATAGAACATTTTACAAAATATTTTTTAAACGAAAATAATGAAGTTATTCCTGTTTCCTTCAAAGAAGGCTTTGAAATGTATCCAATAGAATTGACTGGATATTTTATTGCACCGTTTAGTTCAGAAAATATTACGTTTTACTTTGGTGGTGGTGTCGGATTGTACACGGGGAAAAGAATCTATTCCATTAATGAAATCGAAGCAACAACAATTTCTTCTTCAACTAATTTTGGCATTCATGTTCTTACCGGTGCTGAATTTAAAATTATTGATTTTTTTTCTCTTCGCACTGAAGCAAAATTTCGCGACCCACAAATTGATGTAACAACAAAATTCAATCAGAACGAAATAGATGGAGTTCCTCTTTCCACAACACCAGCAACCACTCGCATTAATGTAAATGGATTGCATTATTCTGTTGGTGTAGTTTTTAATTTTTGAATTGTTATAAAAATGAATCTTACATATTATAAAACTTTTCTTCAAAGTTTTCATTGGTTTTTACTGTATGAATTTACTATAGATGATGTTAATTTTTTTGAAAAGGATATTCATTCTATTATTGAAAAATTAATAAATTCAAAATTCCTTAATAAGGAATTATATCATCAAGAAATGGATAATGAAAAATTAGAGGTCTCCGCCGAAGGACTTAAATCTATAGGTCGACCATATAATTTTAATAAAATTACTATATCGGATTTTAGATTTTTTAAAGATATACAGGAATTTAAAAACTGGGTTTCTCTTTTTAAAAACCAAAATTGGGAAGGAGACGAAGAAAATATTAGTATTTTAATGAAAAATATTGAAGAGCAACTTCTAAAACGAACAAATCTTAAAAATGGGATTTGGTTGCTTTCAAAAGAAAATTGCGAAGAAAATAAACTTATAGACATACATTGGATTTACCCATACTTTGAAACATTTATTGAAATAGACAAAGAAAATCAAGTTGTACGAACTCTTGATATTGCCAATGACTAACTATACATGCAAATCAAAAACCTAATTTTTCTTACCGGATTTATGGGAAGCGGAAAAAGCACCGTTGGACCTTTACTTGCCAATACATTGGGATATAATTTTATTGACCTTGATGAAAGAATTGAGGAGCAAGAACAAAAAACCATCAAAAAAATTTTTGAAACACATGGTGAAGAATATTTTAGAAAAACTGAATACAACGTTTTACAAAAAATATCTCAACAAACAGAACTTGTTGTTGCCTTGGGTGGTGGAACAATACTCCATCAAAAAAATTTATCCTTAATAAAAGAAAAAGGGATTTTAATTTACTTAAAAACTGATATTGAAATATTATACAAACGATTGCAAAAAAAAAATAGCCGCCCCTTATTACAAAATGATAATGGAAAATCTTTCCCGAATGAGCAACTAAAAAAGAAAATCCAAACATTATTAATAGAACGTTCACCATATTACGAACAAGCCGATATTATTATCCAAACAGAAGAAAAAAATGTCGGGGAAACTATTCAAGAAATCGAAAAAAAAATAGAAATTTTGTGAAAAAATCTTCTTACACAACCATCAACGTAACATTAAAAGACAGAAGTTATCCAATCTATACTGGAAAAAATATTTTCTCTTCTCTCCCCTCTCTTTTAAAGAAATACTATACAGATTCTACCATTGTTATTATTACCGATACAAAGATTGCTTCATTATATCTAAAAAATCTTCTACAAATTTTTAAAAACACACAATACAAAATTCACACAATAATAATTCCACAAGGAGAACAGCAAAAAAATCTTCAGCGGGCAAATTCTATTTATACAGAATTATTGAGGAAAAATATAGACCGCAACGCAACAATCATTGGATTTGGTGGTGGTGTAATCGGGGATTTGGCTGGATTTGTTGCTGCGACATACCAACGCGGAGTGCGGTTTATTCAAATTCCCACCACATTATTAGCACAAGTGGATAGTTCCGTTGGTGGAAAAGTCGGCATCAATCATCCATTGGGAAAAAATATGATTGGTGCATTTTGGCAACCAAAATTTGTATTAAGCGATGTTCGCCTTTTAGAAACATTACCACAACGAGAACTGATTTGCGGGATTGGTGAAGTGATAAAATATGGAATTATTCTTGATAAAGATTTCTTTTCATACACCATACAAAATCTGCAAAAAATTTTTGATAAAGATTTTGTAACGTTAGAAAAAATTATTTCTCAATGTTGTACAATAAAATCAAGAATTGTTTCACAAGATGAAAAAGAAAATAATATCCGTGCTATCCTAAATTTCGGACACACTATTGGACACGCACTGGAAAAAGCAGGGAATTATAAAACACTTAAACATGGTGAAGCAGTACTATTAGGAATGCTTGCAGAATCTTTTATTGCTAAAGAAATGAATATTCTTTCTCAAAAAGATTTTTTAGAAATTGAACAAGTGATTTGTACAATTCCAATTTTTAAAAAAATTCCCTTGAGTTTTTCTTCTGAACTTCTTGAAAATATGCAGCGAGATAAAAAAACACGCAATGGAAAAATCCACTGCGTTCTGCCAAAAAAAATCGGGAGTGTGTTATTACCTCAAAAAGTAAAAACCTCTGTTATTAAAAAATCTTTAACATATTTATTTAAACTACAAAACTGACTTTTTCTGGATTCCTGCTTTCGCAGGAATGACAAATTTATAGTCATTTAAAATAATTAATACTTACTTCATCACGGAAAATCCTACCATCTTGTAAATCAAGGTCAAAATCACAGTCAAAATTCCGCACTAATTCCGATAGAAGGTAAAATACCAATTGAATTACCTACCTGCTTCACCTCTTTTGTACGCTCATCAAAAATTGGCACATCTAACGCTTTACGATTGTAAATATTTTGAATATCAATGTAGGTAATTAAATTCCACGAAGAAAAATTCCAACGACGGTCAACACGAACGTCTAAACTATGATTTGCTCCAATTCTTACTGTATTGTACGCTGTTACATTTTGTGAACCATCCGCATTGTAAGGTGTATACGGTCTTCCTGTTGCTAAACGAAATTTTCCACTAAACTCCCAAAATTCATTCAAAATATATCCACCACCAATATTTGCAATCCAACGTTGGTCAAAACTACTTGAGCGAGCAATTCCATCTAACGCTTTAAATTGTGATTGATTATAACTTACACTCACTAAACCATAGCATGGAATTTCTGAAAGTTTCTTTTGTAAAAATAATTCTATACCGTACGCAACACCGCTCCCTTTGCTGACTAATGGGTCAATACCAAAGGAAGCATACCCATCACCTGAGCCGCCGAAACCAGCACCAGTATTAGCAAGAACAAGAAACGGTCTTACTGTGCTTGCAGGATAATCAGAATAATTTTTTACATATCCTTCTATACTAATTTTTGTATCTGAGCGTAAAAAATGTTCCACCCCAAAAATATATTGAAGTACATTAATATATTTAAGATTTCTGTTTTCTGCATTTGCAACTAACCATACATACGATGGTGCTTGATGATATTGACCTACACTCGCTGTAAGATTTATTGTTGGTGATAACATATATAAAAGAGAAAGTCGTGGAGAAAATACAAAAGAGTTTTTAATAAGATTAAAATAATCGACACGTACACCAAAAGTATATAATAATCTTGACATTGTTTGCGAGTATTGTGTATATCCGGCAAGTTTTATTGCAGTGGTATCTAACATTGCATCAATAGAAAGCAGCGAACCATAATTTGTATAAAATGGTGGGAGTTTTATTTCGCTGGAAAAATCAACAAACTTTCCTTGTGCACCAAATGAAAGTTCAGAAGTTTTATCAATTTGATAAACAACATCTCCACGTAAAGAAGTTTCATATTCGTGAGAAATATTTTTGAAGATTGGATTAAGTAATGTATCATTTTGTTGATAATTGTAAGTAAAAACTGTTTGCCCTAATGTTACGGTAGAAAAGCCCTTTTCAAAAAGATGCTGCCATGTTGCTCCACCAACAAATTGATTTTGTGTGCTATACAAAATGCGGGAATTGTTGTAGCGTTTTTCTGAAGTTTCGTTAAATGTTTTGATGTTATCCAAAGCAGCAATTCCGAGAAAAGAAATTTTATCTGTTGAACTGATTTTATAATTTGCTTTTCCGAGAAAATCCCAATATTCAGGAACAAAACTAAAACCGGCCGCTTTAAAAATAAAATCTAAATAACTACGGCGTGCAGAAAAAATGAGCGAGCCGTTTTCACTGAGAGGTCCTTCCAAATTCAATCCAAATTGAGATGCAGAAATAGTTGCTTTACCACCAAACCTATCTTTTCGTCCTTCTTTCAAATCAATAGTAAGAACAGAAGAAAGTTTATCTCCATATTTTGCACCAAAGCCGCCAGTTTTAAAAGATGTTTCATTCACAAAATCTAAATTGATAAAACTTAAGGGACCTCCGCTTGCTCCTTGTGTTCCAAAGTGATTAATGTTTGGTGATTCAATATTATCTACAACAAATAAATTTTCTGAAGGGGCTCCACCGCGAACAATCAAATCATTTCTTCCATTTTGTACTTGTGCAACTCCGGGCAAAATAGAAATTGCTCGCACAACATCTTCCAATCCACCGGGCAGCCGACGCACTTCTTCAGCGGAAAGTTTTTGTACGCTGATTGTTGCTTCGGGTTCTTTTTGAAAATATTCCGTATTCACTGTTACACCTTCTAATTCCAATGCAGATTCAGAAAGTTCTACAGAAATAATTGTTGGCTTTCCAACAGAAACCACAATATCCGTTTTGGTAAATGTTTGAAAACCAATTGCAGAAACTCGCACCTGATATGTTCCAACAGGAATATTACGAATCGCAAATGAACCATTCACATCTGTTGCTGCACCGTACGTTGTTCCAACTATAATAATAGTTGCTCCTATAACAGATTCTTTGGTCACTGCGTTTGTAATTGTTCCAGAAATTATTCCTGTTTGTTGTTGCGAAAATATTAGTGTTGTGAAAAAAAGAAAGAAAATAAAAAAAAGTTTTTTCATATAAATGTTCCTTAAAAGTAAATGTTGATAAAAAATTGATATTCTGCTCCAGAAATATTGTGTTCTTTTTTATGAAGAAAATTTTTTATAGTAAATAAAGAAATTTTTCCTTCAACATAAAGATTCCAATAATGATAACCACCATTGATTGTGTAGATATTCGTTGCTTCAACTATTCCTGTTGGAGTATTTTGATTGATGTAAATAGAATCCAAATATGGAGTATCTAAAGTTACTTCACCGTAATTTCGCTGTTCATAAGAAATTTTTGCTTTGTAGGACAATGCAGATGAAGTTTGTACTGCAAAGTATAAACTTCGAGAATCCGGTTGCAGCCAATGTCCCATTGGACGTAAAATCAAATCACGTCCTGGAGAGGGCACATATTGAACACCATCCATTTCTAACGGTCTTCCTATTGGATTATATTCTTTCGGATAATTGTATAACCACTTATCAAGAAAAATGTATTCTGCTACACCAACGAAAGGATAATGCACAATTTTCGTCCCAAGTTGATATCCTAAAGATGTAGGACGTTCTGTATCAGTACCGCTTTTTCCTATATTCACTTCATCTAATGTTAATTCTCCATACAAAGAAATTCCGGAATAAGGATAGAGTGTGAAATCAAAACTTGCTAAACTATTTTGATATTCTTTGTAAAGATTGTGTTGAATAATAAGAGGATTAATATCACTAAGTGTTGGATAACGTCCAAAAATAATTGTCATTTCTGAGAGTCCAATATTGAGTTTTTCCCACGGAAGAAATTCTACACGATGGGCAAACATTGTTTTGGGTGGTTTGAAAATTTCTTCCACAGGTTTATATTTTCCCGGACCATAAAATTGTGGTTCATAATCTGTGAGAGTCGTAAAGGCAGAAATTGCTTTCCAGTTTTTGCCGTACATCCCAATGCGAATCATATCATAATAGGGAACATTATCCGAAAGCATTAAGGTTCCACGTTCACCAACACCCCAGCGAAAATTATCTCTTCCAACTTGTGCAGAAAGAAAACCAAAATCATAAAAAATATATGCTTTGTGAAAATTTCGTACATCTAAATCTCGCAACAATTTTTTTGGAATATTAGAATCATTCACATCATAAATGTACACAGGCCATAAATTTCTCCAGACAGAATAGGTTGAAAAAATAAAATTATCATTATACGTTCCACTAAAATCTAAAGTAACAAGTGGGTGACGTTCTTCATATCGTGTGAGGTATGGATTTTTTTGTGTACTACGAGCAACAATTTCTCCGGTTAGTGTTCCACCAATGGTTGCTTTCCACGCACTATCATTACTCATAATTTTGGGAATGAGTGGGGAATATGGTTGAAGAGTTAGTGAAGAAATAAATCCATTTTTTGCAGTTGCAAAAAATAATTGCCCTTGTAGAGAGATTGGTAAAAGTGTTTTGTAGGAAAGTAACGTATCAGTAATTCGTTGAACTTCTTTTGGTGTTAGTGGAAGTGTGTGGTTGAGTGTTGCTTTTCCGGAAAGAATCGTTGCTTCTTCCAACGTTGATGGTATCCACGATTGTGAAGGAATGAGATATTGTGCGTTGGTAGGAAGTATGAAAAATGCAGAAAATAGGAGAAAAAATTTCATGCAGATAAAATACAGAATATTTGAAAAACAAAAAAGCCCAAGTGTGTTCTTGGGCTTTAGATTCCGGCTAAAAACAGGCAGGAATGATGCTTTTTCTATTTTTAAAAACTTTCTTTTGCTTCTTGCACCGAATCATACATTTCAAACATTGCTGCTGTTCGAGTTCGTTCTAACAATTCTTTTACTTTACTGGAAAGCGAAGCAAGTTTTAGTTTTCCACCAGCATTCTTAAGAATTGCCACTCCTTGAATGAGTTGCGTTAATGCAGAACTGTTAATCAAAGAAACTTTTCCAAAATCTACTATAACATGTGTTTGTTTTTCTTTTCCTATTTTTTGAAAAATGCCATTCAACTCCATCACCTCAGGACTTCCAAGTAATGAGCCTTCTAACGTGACAACCAAAATTCCGTTCTGTTTTTTTTGTTGAATGCTCATTTATTTTACTGCTGTTTTTTTAGCGTCTTTCTTCATTGTCCAATCAAGAACAATTGCACTTGCAACATAAATAGAAGAATAGGTTCCAAAAATTGTTCCTATAAGAAATGCAAAAGCAAAACCTCTATTGACTTCTCCACCAAAAATAAACAATACTATTAACACCAAAACAACAGTACCAGTGGTAATAATAGTACGGCTTAATGTTTCATTGATAGATTTATTCATGATAGTAAATAAATTTTCTGTTTTATGAATTTTAAGATTTTCACGAATACGGTCAAACACAATCACCGTATCATTAATAGAAAAACCTATAAGTGTTAAAAAGGCAGCCATTAAATTTTGTGAAACTTCTAAATTGAGATGTGGAGAAATTCCATTGACCAATGCACACACACCAAGTGCAGCGAGAACGTCATGAGCAATAGCAATAATACCAGCAACTCCATAAATAAATTTAAAACGAAACCCTACATACACCATTATAATAAACAATGTGGCAAATACAGCATACACAGCATTGCGGCGTAATTCTGCTCCTATTTTTGGACCTATTTTTTCTTCTTTTAATACTTGAAATGGATTATTGGGAAAGGCTGTGGTAAGTCCGCTGCGAATTTTTTCTGCTACAACAGAACCTTCACCTTGTTCTATTGTGTTAATAAGAATGTCTTTCTCATTACCAAATGTTTTTATTTCACTGCCACGAAAACCAATGGTTTCCATTGTTTGTCGAACATCACCAATTGAGGGAGCAGAATTAAAACGAACGAGCAACTCTGTTCCACCAACAAAATCTATTCCAAATGGAATTCCTTTGGTAAATAATCCTATAAGACCAACAACAAGAATAAGTACGGAAATTGTATACCAAATTTTCCGCTTTCCCATAAAATCTATATTTGTAGATTTGAATAAGTGCATATCGTAATTATAACTCCTTCATCTAAAATTTAATAATTTTCTATTTTCGCAATGTCATTCCCGCATGTTTTTAGCGGGAATCTATTTTTTTTGTGGATGCCCGATAACAACATTCGGGCATGACAACTTTTAAAAAATGTTACCCAAAACTAATTGTTGTTTTTTGTTTTTCCAACATCAAATTAAAAATAACTCGTGTAATAAAAATTGCGGTGAACATATTTGCTGTAACACCCATCATCAACGTTAATGCAAAACCTTGAACTGGTCCTGTTCCAAATTGGAAGAGTACTATACCACTAAAAAATGTCGTGATGTTAGCATCAAGAATTGCACTAAAGGCTTTTGCATATCCAGCATCAATAGCAACACGAAGAGTTTTACCCGTTGCAAGTTCTTCACGCACACGTTCAAAAATAAGAACATTGGCATCTACTGCCATACCAATGGTGAGCACGATACCTGCGATACCGGGAAGTGTCAGCGTTCCACCAAAGGCAGCAAGAATTGCAAAAACAAAAATAACATTGAAGAACAAACCAATATTCGCAACTACTCCACCCATTCTATAATACACTATCATAAATAAAACAGTGATTGCCAAAGCATAAAGAAATGAATTTCTTCCGGCTTGAATGGAATCTTCTCCTAATGACGGACCAACACTGCGTTGCTCTATAATATCTACTGGAGCAGGCAAGGCACCAGCTTTGAGGATAATTTCTAATAATCGTGCTTCTTCGATATTTTCCATTCCTTCAATTTGAGAGCGTCCACCAGAAATTTTTCCGTTAATTTTTGGAGCGGAAAAAACTGCATTATCCAAAACAATTGCCATACGTTTGTTAATGTTTGCTCCGGTAATTCTTGCCCACTCTCGAGAGCCATCATTATTCATTTCCATTGTTACGATGGGTTGATTCATATTGGGGTCTATATTAGCACGAGCATTCACAATAACTTTTCCGGTAAGTTCAGGAGTTTTTTTCAATCCTAATAATGTATAAACTTTTACTCCTTCACTTATAAATGGTTTAGACATCCAATAAAAATCCATATCTGCAGGAAGAAGTTTTTGCACATCTATACGACGTAAAATTCTATCTACTTTTGCACGGTCATTTTCAGTAACATATCCTTCTCCTGTTCCTTGTTGGTTAGGACGTACTAAAAAGAGAAATGGATGTTCTTTTGCTAATTCTGCTTCGGATTTTTCTCCCGTTGGTAATGCGGATTTTGAAGAATCTTTTTTTGATTCATTTTTTGCAGATTCTAATTCTAATAAAGAATTTTTTGTAACATTAGTATCTTTAGAAGATGTTTTAAGAGAATCAGAAAAACCTTGAGAAGCAAGATAGGTATCTATGGCTTGCATCGTTTTGTAAATGATGTCTGGTTCTTTCATCAACTTAAATTCTAATAAAGCAGTTCCTTGTAAAAGTTGACGAACTTCTTCTTCTTTAGAAACACCGGGAAGTTCCACAACTATTCTTCTTCCACCTTGTTTTTGAATACTTGGTTCGGAAACACCGTATTGGTCTATACGATTACGAATAATTTCCATCGCTCTATCAACAGCTTTATCAGATTCATCGCGAAGATTTTTTAAAATTTCTTCATTGGTTTCGCGAAGTGTTCCATAATATCGGCTTAAACGAATTCCTTGTTCTTCAAATTTTTTCTGAAAAATATCTACCACATTCTCATCGCTGGTTTGGGCAATTTTTTCTACTTGAGTAAGAAGTGTTGTAAATTGTTCATCTTTATTTTTTGCCATGGTTTCCAACATTTTGATGATATTCACTTCCAATACAACACGCATTCCGCCCTGTAAATCCAAGCCTAATTTAATGCGTTTTGCGCGTGCTTCACGAATGGATTTTTCATTGGTTTGAATGTAGGCAACACTATCTTCTCCTCTATGTTGCGAAATGGTTTTATCAAAATTGTATGATTGATAGGTGGGATATAAAAAGTATAAGGCAAGAAAAAGTGTAAGAAGAATGAGTGCTAATTTGCCTCGGTATTTTTTCACAACAACTCTCCGCTAAATTTAATGGTTATTTTTTGTAAGAAAGAAAATATACGGCAAAGTGCGAAAAAAATCAACCAAAGAAATAACTTTCTTTTTAATCATTTTACATTAAACAACTATTAGAAAAAAATAATTGTTTGAATTTTTTAACAAAAAACATTTATCAATTACCTCCTTTCCCTCTTGTTTTTTTATAAAAAAATTTCCATACTACACACCATTCACGTTGTGATTCACATCACAACAATATTTTATCCATTTATAAAAAGGTTTTTCATGAAAAACATTTTCATCTTTTTTCTCCTTGCAATAAGTGTCACAGCAAATATTATAGCCCAAACACAAATCCAAGGAAAAATTGTTGATAGCAAAAATCAAACTCTCCCAGGAGCAAACATTACTGTTATCGGAACACAAATCGGAACAACATCTCAAGCAGACGGTTCTTACCAATTACGACTGAATGCAGGAATATATGAACTTCGCGTAAGTTTAGTAGGTTACAAAACAGTAAAAGAAGAAATCACTATTGCTCAAGAAAATATTATAAAAGATTTTTCTCTTGCAGAAGATTTAATTGGAACAGATGAAGTCATCGTTGTGGGAACACGCAGTAACGAACGTACCGTTGTAGATGCACCAGTTCCTGTTGATGTTCTTTCCGCTGCAGAAATAAAACAATCCGGCTTAACCGAAACAAGCCAAATTATTCAAATGCTTTCCTCATCATTTAACTTTCCACGCCCGGCAATTATGGATGGAACAGACCACACTCGTCCTGCAACATTACGCGGATTGGGTCCAGACCAAGTGCTTGTTCTCATCAACGGAAAACGACGCCACACCAGTGCAATGCTCAACGTTAATGCAACCGTTGGTCGCGGAACAGTAGGTGTAGATTTCAACGCAATCCCAGCCAATGCCATTGAACGCATAGAAATTTTACGCGATGGTGCAGCCGCACAATACGGTTCTGATGCAATCGCTGGAGTTATCAACATCATTTTAAAATCTGATTATAAAACTACATTCTCCTCTTCTGTTGGACAAACTGGAGAAGGCGATGGATTAACTGTTGAAGTCAACGGAAACCATGGAATGGAATTAGGTGATGGTGGATATGTGAATTTTAGTGGAATGGTAAAATCTCGTGCTGCAACAAACAGAGCCGGTAATGATAAACGCCAACAATATTTTGCTGATAGTGCTGGAGTAAAAGCAATTATTGGTGCAGAAAATCCAAATCTTGATGATAGAACAATTGGTGATGTTGACCCAATTACTGGTGAACCAACTATTCTTCCTACTGGATGGACCTTAGATGCAAAAGAAAGTACCTTTAATAGAAATTCATTTCGCTTTGGTGACCCAAAAACTCAAGAGTTTGGAGTTTTTATGAATGGCTCATTACCAACAGATGGTGTAACTGTGTACTCATTTGGTGGATTTACTTATAGAAAAGGTGAAAGCGGTGGATTTTATCGTCCTTCTTTAGATAAAAGAAATGTACGAGCAATTTATCCGGATGGATTTCTTCCCCTTATATTCTCAACTATTGTTGATGGTTCTTTCGCACTTGGTGCAAAAGGTGATGTTGGTGGATGGTTATGGGATTTAAGTGCACAATATGGAACAAACTCTTTCCGCTTTGATATAAAAAATAGTTTGAATGCATCCTATGGAGTAAATTCTCCAACAGAATTTTATGCTGGTAGTGTTGGTTTTAATCAAACAACAGCAAATATTGATATTTTAAAAACATTTGATATTGGTTCATTCTCTCCATTAAATTTTGCAACTGGTTTAGAATTTAGAATTGATAATTATGTACAAAAAGCCGGAGAAGATGCCTCATGGAAAAATGGTGGTGTTCCCATTCTTGATGGACCACATGTTGGAGAACCCGCTGCTGCCGGTTCACAAGTATTTCCTGGATATAAACCATCAGATGCATCAAATGAATCTCGTAATAACATTGCATTCTACATAGATTTAGAAAATAAACCCATTGAACAATTATTGGTAAGTGTTGCAGGTAGAGCAGAAAACTATAGCGATTTTGGTTCCACTATTGATGGAAAACTTGCTGTGCGGATTGAACCTATTTCCGGATTTTCAATTCGTGGTGCAGCAAGCACTGGTTTCCGTGCACCATCAATGGTGCAACAATATTATTCTTCTACCTCCACAGATTTTCCTGGTGGAAATCCTGTAGATATAGGTACATTTCCTGTAAGCAGCGACCCAGCAAAAGAATTAGGAGCAACATCATTAAAAGCAGAAAAATCTGTGAACATTAGTGCAGGAATTGGTATTCAACCAATAGATAATTTTTCCGTTACTGTAGATTATTACAATGTTGATGTAAAAGATAGAATTATTCTTTCTGAAAATTTTGGTGGTGAAAGTGATACCGCAATTACTAATACATATTTGTTAAAATATGGAGTTGGTGCAGCACGTTTCTTCACCAATGCAATAGATACCAAAACTTCCGGTTGGGATTTTGTTCTTCACTATGCATTAAATCTTAATGAATCCGGAATTCTTCGTTTTACCGGTTCATACAATATGACAGAAAATAAAATTACTCGCATTAGCGAGCCACCAACACAATTAGCAGGATTAAGTTTGTTTGGAGAATTAGAGCAAAAAAGATTGGAAAAAGGACAACCAAAAGATAATATCAATCTTTCACTTAATTACACTATAGATAAATTTGCTGTTACACTTCGCGAAACTCGTTATGGCTCTGTATTTGAACCATACAATTATGATATCGCAGAATTTGACCAAACATTTTCTGCAAAATGGCTTACCGATATAGATGTGTCATACACATTTTTTGAAAAACTTCGCGTTGCAGTTGGCGGTTCAAATATCTTTAATGTATATCCAGATAAATTTATTCTTGTTCCCTATGATTTCTTTAATGGACTTTCATTACCGTACAGTGTCTACTCACCGTTCGGATTTACTGGTGCATATTACTACACAAAATTAAGTGTGGAATTATAATTTTCTTATTGTAGTAAAAAAAAGAAAAATCCCTGTAATTTCTTACAGGGATTTTTTTCATTTATAATCACTGTCTCAAAATTGAGTTTGGCTTTACTCTTAAGTATATTAGAGACAACTTTAATAATTTTCTAAGGAACATAACTATGTTTTTCATCTTTGCAATACTCATTGCTATTATTTCTCTTATTGTTTTTCGTACCGTACGAAAACAAAATCCCAATGCTCGAACAAGTTACATTTTTATTCTTGTATTTTTTCTTTTTTCAGGATTAGCACTTTTTCAATGTTTCACTGTCATTCCAGCAGGACATGTTGGTGTGGTAGATTTTTTTGGAAATGTTTCACCAAAACCACTAATGTCCGGAATTAATTTTGTTAATCCATTTTCCAATGTCATAAAAATGTCCATTCAAACACAAGAAGTAAAAGAAACAATGGATGTTCCTTCCAAAGAAGGTCTCACCGTACAATTAGAAATAAGTATTCTTTATCATCTCAATCCAGAAAAAGCACCAACAGTATATAGAGAAGTAGGTGAAGAATATGAAAAAGTTATTTTAGAACCACAATTTCGTTCCGTTACCCGTGGAGTAACTTCCGGTTATGAAGCAAAAGCACTTTACACCTCTGAACGAGAAAATCTTGCAATGCAAATAATGAACGATATTCGCACCTCAATAGAACCGCGTGGAATTACTGTAGAATCTACACCATTACGTCGTGTTGGTCTACCAATAGGATTAACAGCAGCAATAGAATCAAAACTACAAGCAGAACAAGAAAGCCAACGAATGGAATTTATTCTTCTCAAAGAAAAACAAGAAGCCGATAGAAAACGCATCGAAGCACAAGGTATAGCAGATTTTCAAAAAATAGTTGTTCAAGGAATTTCAGACCAACTTTTACGCTGGAAAGGTATTGAAGCAACAGAAAAACTTGCACAATCACCAAATGCAAAGGTTGTTGTTATCGGTGCAGGAAAAGACGGACTTCCTATTATAATGGATACAAAATAATATGAGTTTTTTCGGACAAGATATAATAGAAATTTTATTAGTAAGTATTGCGCTCATAATTTTTGCAATTTGGGGGGCAAAAATATTTCCAAAAAATATGTGGAAATATCTCATGCTTGGTGGAATAGGATTCATTCTTCTATATTCAAATATACTTGCCCAACTTCTTTTTACCACTTTTCCTAATAATGAAAATACCGTCATGATGTTTTTCGGGCGTTATGGAAATCAAATTCTTGGCTTAAGTATAATATTTTTTAGTATCCATAAAATTGCAAAATTTTTTCTCTCTCATATCTCTATCTATTATCAAGATATTGCAAGAAATTCCCACATTGGTGTCTATCTTCTGCAAAACAATATAATTGTATTTGCAAATCAAGGGTTTGCAAATATTTTTGGATATGAAAGAAATGAACTTGTTGGGATGAGTATCTTTAGTTTAATTTCATCAGAATCATTAGAGACTGTGAAAGAAAACCTCAATAAGCAAGAAATAGAAAACACACCTTCCCTGCACTATGAATGCAAAGCTATCACAAAACAACAAAAAGAAATCATTGTAGAAATTTTTGGAAGTACAGTTAACTATTTAGGAAAACCCGCAATCCACGGAACGCTTCTTGATATTACCGAAAGACGAGCCACAGAACAAACACTTCAACAATCTGAAACAAAATTCCGCATTGTCTCCGAAAATTTAGGAGAGGGCTTGATTATGACAGACCTCGAAGAAAAAATTCTGTACGTCAACAATCGCTTGCTCTCTCTCGTCGGATACACCTATCAAGAAATGCTCGGTGCCGTTGTTTATGAATTGTTGTTACCACAAACAATGTGGGAAGAAATGAAAGAGAGAAATAAAAGACGTAGAGATGGAGTTTCTGAATCTTATGAAATTGCCTATCAGCGAAAAGATGGAAGTAGATTTTGGGCACACATTAATGCAACACCATTAAAAGATGAAACAGGAAAAATTATTGGAACACTTGGAACAGTGGTTGATATCACTGAACGAAAAAGAACCGAGGAAATTTTACAAAAATCCGAAGCGCGATTTAGAACAGTAATAGAAAATCTTGGTGAAGGATTATTTATTACTGGTATGGATGATGTTGTACTTTTTGCAAACTCCCGTCTTGGAAAATTACTTGGATGTTCCAATACCGATATTATTAATACACACGCAAAAGAAATATTTCAATCTGAAGAACAATGGCATACCATAAAAAAATACGAAACAGATAACCATCCCAAACTTAATGAAATTTATCTTTCACGAAAGGATGGACAGAAAATTTGGATAGAAACACATTCCACACCATTTAAAGATACCAATGGAAATATTATTGGTACTTTAGTAACACTTACTGATATTTCAGAACGCAAAGACACAAAAAACCTTCAAACAGCCCTTCAAAACATCGCAGAAAAAACCAGCATCGTTGTTAATATGGATGAGTTTTATGTTTCCATCCATAATATTGTAAAGGATTTAATGTATGCTGGCAATTTTTATATTGCTTTATATGATTCATCAACTAACCTTATCAACTTCCCCTACTTTGTTGATGAATATGACCCACCACCGCTTACAGCAAAAAAATTTGGGAAAGGTTTGACAGAATATGTTTTACGAACTGGAGAACTTCTTCTCGCTTCCCCTGAAAAATTTGAAGAACTCATTGCATTAGATGAAGTAGAGGCAATCGGTGCACCTTCGGTAGATTGGATTGGCGTTCCATTAAAAACTGGTGAAAACACTTTTGGTGCTTTAGTTGTTCAAAGTTATGATGATAACATTCGTTTTGGTGAGCGAGAAAAAGAAATTTTAGTAATGGTTTCTCAGCACATTGCCAATGCAATTCAGCGAAAAGTAGATGAAGAAGCATTTAGAGCTGTATGGAATCATTCTGCTGATGGAATGAGATTAACAGATAAAGACGGAAAGATTATGATGGTAAATTTCGCTTATACAAAAATGTTAAAATTAAAAGAAGATGAAATTATCGGAAAAACATATCCTTCACTTCAACATTCTACAGCATATCCTCTCACCGAATACACAAAAAACTTCGAAAAAGAACATATTCCTCTCCGAATGGCGGATAAAATTACTTTACTTAATGGAGAAGAACTTTTTGTAGAGGTTACTAACTCATTCATCAAATTTGGAACAAACCAAAAAATGATGTTGAGTGTTTTTAGAGATGTCAGTGAGCAAAAACGTCTGGAACAACAACTTCTCCACGCACAAAAAATGGAATCCATTGGTGTTTTAGCGGGAGGCATTGCACATGATTTCAACAATGTTCTTGCAATGATAAACGGTTCTGCTCAGTTATTGAAAATGAAAAATGGCGACCCTAAAAAAGTTTTTCAATACGCAGAAACCATTATATCAGCATCAGAGCGTGGTGCAGGAATTGCCAAACAACTCTTAATGTTCGCACGTTCAGAAAAAGCAAAACTTCAGCCCGTTCGTGTGGCAGATGTTTTAGAAGAAGTACAAAAATTACTCAAGCATTCCATTCCAAAATCTATTACCATTCAATTAGAAAATAATGCACCAGATGTTATGATTATGGGTGATGTAGATAAACTGCATCAAATCATTATCAATCTTTCTGTTAATGCACGAGACGCCATTGAAAATAATCCAGCTGTTGCAAATCACGGATTAATTCTTTTTCAACTCTCTACAACACAACGAAAAAATACCAATGAAGAAATAAAAGAATATCTTCAACTACGCATTAGTGATAATGGTACAGGGATGAGCGAAGAAACTCAGCAGAGAATTTTTGAACCATTTTATACAACAAAAAGTATCGGAAAAGGAACAGGGCTTGGGCTATCTATTGTTCACGGAATAGTGAAAAGCCATGAAGGAATAATAGAGGTTCACAGTGAGTTAGGAAAAGGTACAGCGTTTATATTTTATTTCCCTACCATTACCACTGCTCAAGAAATTATCTCTAAAAAAAATACAGAAGAAAAGCCATCACAACAAAAACAAAAAACCCCTCAAGAAAAAAAATATACCATTCTTGTTGTTGATGATGAAGAAACATTACGCACAATGTTAGAAGATGTTCTTGTTGATGATGGACATAAAGTCATTTGTGCTGTTGATGGAATAGATGCCGTAGAAAAATATACTCAATACAAAAATGAAATTGATTTAGTAATTTCTGATATTGGAATGCCGCGAATGGGTGGAGAACAAGCATTACAAAAACTTCAAGAAATAAATCCACAAGTAAAAACAATTTTCATTACCGGATACTTAGACCCTAAAGCAATTGATAATGTTTATCAATTAGGAGCAAAGGGCGTTATTCACAAGCCCTTTAATATGGAAGAAGTTTTCAAAACTATAGATAATGTGATGGCATAATTTTTTAGGGGCTTGACTAGTTACTACCTTGATTTTTGTAAAAAAAGTTGAAGAAAGAAGAT